>JAHLFO010000123.1 GCA_018883785.1 Candidatus Bacteroides intestinipullorum | reverse complement strand
GAATGTCTCGAAGCCCTCGAACACCGAGCGAAATGCGTGGTATTTGCCGCCCTCTTCAAAGTTCGGCTTTATCTTGTCGAGATAATTTCTTAACGCTTTCATTTATGAATGATTAATGTTCAATGATAAACGGTTGATAATCTGGTTCACGCCATCTCCGCACGGAGCATGTCAAGGCCGGCACGCACAATGCGCTGCACCTCTACCTTGGACGAGCATACGAATTCACACAGGGCAAAATCCTCCGGCGCTACTTCGTAGATGCCCAAAGCCTCCATCCGGTCAATGTCGCCCGCGATGATGGCCTTCACCAGATATTCCGGGAAGATGTCCATGGGGAACACACGGTCATATTCGTTGGACATGATCATGTGGCGCTCACCGCCCTTGACGCGGGCATCCATCACGTATTCTTTCTTGCCCAGCAACCAGGAAAAGTAAGAGTGGCTGGTGCTGTATTGGTCCAGACGCGGCATGATCCAGCCCAGCATCTCGTGGATTTCATCGCCTTCGGGGATGACGCTCAACTGCGTGTGGAAAGCGCCGAGAAAGCCGTTGGGCGACACTTGCTTGCCGGTCAGGACGTTGCCACTGATGTAGCGCAGGTCCTTGCCTGTAGTGACATTGCCCTTGAAGACGTTGGTCAGCAGGGCACCCACCTTCAGCTTGCAATACCCGGGCTTCAGCACCTCGCTACCAGTCAGGGCCACCGTGCGGGTCATGTCCACACGCCCTGTGTTCATCAGGCGGCCGATGAAGATGACGGCCTCTGCACCAATCGTCCATACGGTTTCACCCTTCACGATGGGGTCGATGTGATTGATCTGCACACCCACGTTTCCCGCCGGGTGCGGGCCGTCGAAGGCCGTGATGGTCACGTTCTTGGCGTTGGTCAGAGCGGGAGCCGACTGGTTCACGCTGATGCTCAGGTAGGTCTTCGCCATGCGGGACAAGGCATCCAGACCGGTCTGGAAGTTTGCCTCCTCCCCTTTCAGCACGAACTCGAAGTCGGGTGCCAACGGGTTGGTGTCGAAGGCGGAAACAAAAATCGCCTTGGGCTTCACCTCCGGATTGGCAATCACGTCGTAAGGACGTTGACGGATGAAGGCGAACATGCCCGCGTTGAGCAAGGCTTCCTTCACCTGTTCCCCGTCCATTTTGGCGGGATCCATCTTGCCAAATTCCTCATAATCCTGCTCGGCGGCAGCTTCCACCACGATGTTCATCAGCTTGCGCTTTGCTCCACGCTCCACGCTGGTGACCACTCCGCTGACCGGCGAGACGAATTTCACTTCGGGGTGGTTCTTGTCAATAAACAAGGGTCCCCCGGCCATCACATATTCCTGCTCCTTCACCACTACTTTGGGAGTGACTCCGGTGAAATCGTCGGGCACCAATGAGTAGAAGCCCGGTTCCTTCACGCTCAGCCGTTCCTTGGCGGCTTTGCCTTTCAGGTTAATGTCAAGGCCTTTTCGTAATTTGATTACATTTGCCATGCGTCATTTAAATTAATGGTTTCGCTAATTGCCCGCAAAAATAACGAAAAAATGTAGAAAAGCCGTAGAGAAGATAAAAAAATATGCACATCCTCGCGTACGAAAATGTGCATATTCTCCCAAATTTTGAAACTTTACCAAACTGACGCTTTCCCGAAGGCAAGCCGTTGCCTCGCCGAGGACAAGCCGCCCGCTTCGCAGAACATTGCTTTGGGCTTAAATGAATTCGTCGGAAGTGTATCCTTGAGGCAATTCCCGACAGTTGTAGACCGAAGCCATAATCTCCCCGTAGGCACCCGCCGAACGGATGGCGACATAATCCCCCCGCTGCACTCCATTCAGATCCACGGCCTTGCCGAAGACGTCGGAAGACTCGCAGACAGGTCCTACGACATCATACGTCTGCACAGGACGTTCAGAGGATATGTTCTCAATCTTATGATAAGCCTGATACAAAGCCGGGCGAATCAAGTCGGTCATGCCTGCATCCAGGATGGCAAACTGCTTGTTGGTGCCTTGCTTGACGTAGAGCACCCGCGCAATCAGCGAGCCACATTGTCCCACCACCGAGCGTCCCAGCTCGAAATGCAACGTCTGGTAAGAGCGCAATTTCAGATGGGCGTTATAGGTGGCAAAATAAGCCTTGAAGTCGGGGATGGACTGGCGATTGGGATGTGCATAGTCGATGCCCAAGCCGCCTCCCACGTTGATGTACGAGATGCGTACCTGGCGGGCTTCAAGCTTGTCCTGAAGTTCATTAACCCGGTTGCAGAGCGCGACGAAATCGCCCATATCCAATATCTGCGAACCGATGTGGAAATGCAGGCCGATGAGCTCCACATGCGACATAGCCAAAGCGATGTCTATCACCCGGTCCATATCCTCCATGCTGATGCCGAACTTGTTTTCGGCCAGTCCGGTTGTGATGTTGGCATGGGTATGGGCGCCGACATTGGGATTGATGCGGAAGGCCACGCGGGCCACTTTGCCTTTGGCTGCGGCCAATTGGTTGATGACCTCCAGCTCGGGGATGGATTCCACATTGAAGCAGAAGATGTCATGATCCAGAGCCAGGTTGATCTCCCAATCCGCCTTGCCCACACCGGCAAAGACAATCTTACCCACGGGGAATCCCGCCTTGATGGCCGCACGTATCTCGCCCCCGCTCACGCAATCTGCCCCCAATCCGCTCTCACGGACGATGGCCAGCACCTTGGGATTGGCATTGGCCTTGATGGCATAGTGCACCGAGTAATTGCCATAACGCCCGGCTTCTGCACAGATGGTACTCAACGTATCGCGCAACACCTTCGTGTCATAATAATAAAAAGGTGTACGCAACGATTGAAATTTGTCTATAGGAAATAGTCCTTTCATAAATTCATAATTAAATCAGTAGAAAGAGAGCGTGTCAGGATGAAGCCTTGCAGACCCATGACGCACCCTCTCTCAGAAGTTCGTTTGAGGGAAGCCAAATCCCTCTTTAGCGGCCTGAAGTCCCTCTTGGGGAACTTCAAATCCCTCTTTAGGGAAATGGAGTGCCCCTGTCGCTCAACCTTCGTTGAAGAGTGCCTTGCTCAAGGACTGGAGCGCAGCTTTCTTGTCACACTCGCGAATGAGGAAAGAGATGTTGTAGTTGCTTCCGCCAAAAGAGATCATGCGCACGGGGATGTCACGCATGGCATCCAAAGCCTTGGCCTCAAAGCCCACGTTCTCCCACTCCAAATCACCTACCACACAGATGATGCACATGTCGTGATCAACGGTGACGGTGCCATATTTCTTCAGGTCGTCCAAGATTTCGTTCAGATGCTTCACGTTGTCTATGGAGACCGACACCCCCACCTCGGACGTGCAGATCATGTCAATGGAGGTCTGGTAGCTCTCGAAGATTTCAAAAACCTTGCGCAAGAAGCCGTACGCCAGCAACATGCGGCTGGACTTGATCTTGATGGCCGTGATGTTGTCCTTGGCGGCCACGGCTTTGATTTTGCCTTTCTCCGTGTCGTTGGAGATCAGTGTGCCTTCGGCCTGGGGATCCATGGTGTTGAGCAGGCGCACAGGGATGTTGGCGTACTTGGCAGGCTGGATGCACGTGGGGTGCAAGATTTTGGCACCGAAATAGGCCAGTTCGGCTGCTTCCTCGAAATGCAGGTGCCGCACGGGCGAAGTCTTGTCCACGATGCGCGGGTCATTGTTGTGCATGCCGTCGATGTCTGTCCAGATCTGTATCTCCGATGCATTGATGGCTGCACCGATCAGTGAAGCGGTGTAGTCGCTTCCGCCACGTTGCAGGTTGTCAATCTCGCCATACGCATTGCGGCAAATGAAGCCCTGCGTGATGTAGACTTCTGCATCGGGATGCAGCTCCAACTGGATTTGCAGTTTCTCCTTGATGTATACAGGATCCGGCTCCGCATTCTTGTCCGTCCGCATGAATTCCAAGGCAGGCAGCAGGACAGCTTTCACTCCACACTCTTGCAAGTACAGGTTCATCATGCCGGTGGAGATCAGTTCGCCTTGCGCCAGGATGACCTTTTCCTCGAAAAGCGTGAACAAATCTTTGGTATAGGAACGGATATAATCGAAGTGGGAACGGATCAACTCCAACCCCTTCTGCTTATACTCGGGCGTGGCATACAACTCGTCCACGTGGCCGCGATACTTGCTTTCCAAACGGTTGATGATTTCGTTGGCGCCTTCAGGATTCTTCTTATACAGATAGTCCGAAATCTCCACCAAGGTATTCGTTGTGCCAGACATGGCGGACAAGACCACAATCTTGCATTCGCCGTCAGTAATCAATTTGGCCACTTCTTTCATCCGCTGGGCGGAACCGACTGAAGTACCTCCAAACTTTAAAACTTTCATTCCTGTATTCATTTCGTTAGTTATTAATTTCTTATTTTAGTCATTCTGTACGTTCGTGATCTCTGCCAAGCGGTGATCGGCGCAGCGATACACCCTGCCGGGAAACTCCTCGAGCAGGCGCAGGTTGTGCGTCGTCACGATGACCAATGCTCCTTTCCGGCTGAGGTCTTCCAACAGCGCGGCTATGGCATGTCCCGTTTCCACATCCAAGTTGCCTGTAGGTTCGTCAGCCAAGATCACTTTGGGCGAATTAAGCACGGCGCGGGCTATGGCTATTCGTTGTTGCTCGCCTCCAGACAGTTCGTTGGGGAACTTATACCCCTTGCGCTCCATGCCGACCAAGGCGAGGACTTCTGCGATGCGCGCATCAATCTGATGCTTGTCCTTCCACCCCGTGGCACGCAACACAAATTCCAGGTTTTGATAGGCCGTGCGGTCCGTCAGCAACTGGAAGTCCTGGAAGATGATGCCTAACTGACGCCGCAGCTCAGGCAAACGTCTCCGCCTGATGCGGCACATGTCGTATCCCAACACTTCGGCTTTGCCGGAATCCACGTCCAATTCGCCATAGAAGGTCTTCAACAAGCTGGTTTTTCCCGACCCCACCTTGCCTATCAGATAGACCAATTCCCCGGGATGCAAATCCAGATTCACATCACTCAACACGCACAACTCCTGTTGGCGCACGTCCACATGATTGTATTTGATCAGGGAAACGTCCATCTTCATCCGGCCATCAGTGTTTCTTCCACGTCGCGCTATGCCGCTCTTGCAGTTCGCGCGCCAGGTCCTCAATGCGGTATCCCTTGGAGGTCAGCAACACGATCAGGTGATACAACAAGTCCGCGCCTTCATAGATGAGCCGATCGTCCGTGCCGTTGCAGGCTTCTATCACCGTTTCCACGGCTTCTTCGCCTACCTTCTGCGCCATCTTGTTGACACCCGAACGGAACAGGCTGGTGGTATAAGAGCCTTCGGGCATCTCCTCGTGACGCTTGCAGATAAAGTCCTGCAAGGTTTTAAGGAACATCACAGGTTGTTCGTTCTTCTCGCCCCAGCAGGTATCCGTGCCGGTATGACACACAGGCCCCGCCGGATGCACCTGGATCAGCAAGGTATCGGCATCGCAATCCTCCTGCATGGAGACCACCGTGAGAAAGTTGCCGCTTTCCTCGCCTTTCGTCCACAAGCGGTTGCGGGTGCGGCTGAAGAAAGTCACCTTGCCGGTTTCTACCGTTCGGTGATAGGCTTCTTCATTCATAAAGCCCAGCATCAGGACTTTGGCGGTGTCGGCATCTTGTATGATGGCTGGAACGAGTCCGCCCATTTTCTCAAAATTCAAACTCATACCTATTTATATTTAGCATAATTATCCGTTTATATCATCCGGACGGGAATTCCTTGGGCGCAAAGATACAACTTTAAATCGGGAATATTGATTTCTCCGAAATGAAAAACACTGGCGGCCAGTGCTGCATCCGCCTTTCCCTGCAAAAACACGTCCCTAAAGTGCTCTTTGGCCCCTGCACCGCCCGATGCAATCACCGGGATGGACAACGCATCGGAGAGAGCAGCCAAGGTGTTGTTGGCGTAACCTGTCTTCACGCCGTCATGGTCCATGCTGGTGAAGAGCACTTCGCCTGCTCCACGCTCCTGGGCTTCTTTGACCCAGCTGAACAGTTCTTTGTCCGTCTCCACCCGACCTCCGTTCAGGTAGCAACGCCAACCTTTATCCGTCTGCTTGGCATCCACCGCCAAGACACATACTTGCGAGCCGAAATGACCGGCAATCTCGTCAATCAGTTCCGGACGACGGATAGCTGCCGAATTGATGGAAATCTTGTCCGCCCCGGCATTCAAGAGGCGGTCCACATCGTTCAGCTCATGAATGCCTCCCCCCACCGTGAAGGGGATGCTGATATGGGCAGCGATGCGTTTCACCAATTCGGCAAATGTCTTTCTGCCCTCAAAACTTGCAGTAATGTCCAGGAACACCAATTCGTCTGCCCCTTGCTCGCTATAGGCACGCGCCAACTCCACAGGGTCGCCTGCCTGGCGCAGGTTGACGAAGTTGGTCCCCTTCACCGTCTGTCCATCTTTGATGTCCAAACAAGGAATAATTCTCTTGGCCAGCATAATCTCTCAATAGGGTTAAGGGTTCATTGATTTCTCCATTTCCTCCAGGGTAATGCGCCCTTCATAATAGGCTTTCCCGATGATGACGGCCGGGATGCCAGCCGCTTCCAACGCTTCCACATCGTGCAGGCTCCCCACTCCACCGCTTGCCACCAGATAGAGTGCAGGGTGTTGGCGCAGGATCTCCCGGTACAAATCCACGGACGGGCCTTGCAACATGCCATCTCTGCCTACATCCGTGCAAATGGCCTGGGTGACCCCACGGGAGAGATAGTCGTCCAGAAAGGAGAACAGCTCGCAGGCACTCTCCTCCTGCCATCCGTTGACAGCAATGCGGCCTTCCTTCACGTCGGCCCCCAGGATGATCCGCTCCGGTCCGTAGGTTTGCAACCAATGGCAAAACACGTCGGGTTCCTTTACGGCGATACTGCCTCCTGTCACCAGCTGCGCCCCGCATTCAAAGGCAATGCGCAGGTCGTCGTCGCTCTTGACACCTCCGCCAAAGTCAATGACCAGCGACGTATGCGTGGCCAGCCGCTCCAACGTCCGATAATTCACGATGTGGTGCGAGGCCGCACCGTCCAAATCCACGACGTGTAGCCGACGGATGCCATGTGCCTCGAAGGCTTTCGCCACGTCCAGCGGGTCATCGGCATATACCTTCTTGCTCTCGTACTTCCCTTGTGCGAGGCGCACGCACTTCCCCCCGATGACATCAATGGCAGGTATCAATTCTATCATAATCCGATGTTGCTTTATAAGTTCAAGAAATTGCGTAAAATACGTTCGCCCACGCCGCCGCTCTTCTCGGGATGGAATTGCGTGGCGTAGAAGTTGTCTTTGTGCAACGCTGCGCTGAAGGGATGAATGTAGTCCGTGACAGCCGCTGTGGCTTCATGCACCGGCACGTAGTAGCTATGCACGAAGTAGACATGCTCTTCACCCTCGAAACCGTCGAACAACGCGCTGCAGGTCTGCCCGATGGTGTTCCAGCCCATGTGTGGTACCTTGTCTTCATGCCGGACAGAGACGAAACGTCTGACTTCGGCCTCGAAGATGCCCAGCCCGTCCACATCGCCTTCCTCGGAATGGCGGCACATCAGCTGCATGCCCAGGCAGATGCCCAACACGGGTTGATGCAACGTCCGTATCACGCGATCCAGTCCCGAGGCGTGCAAGAAGGACATCGTCGTTGCGGCCTCGCCCACCCCGGGGAAGATCACCCGGTCGGCCCGGCGCAACGTCTTTTCGTCCGCCGTGATGACCGGCTCCACGCCCAGGCGACGCAAGGCGTAGTCCACCGAGCAGACATTGCCGGCATTGTATTTGATGATAGCTATGCTCATGGCTCCAGTTATTAGCAGTTTCCTCCGATTTTATTTCTTTTGGTTACGCCAAATCGTATTATGGGCGCAAAAATAACAAATTTCCCTCAAACCACGAACATTTTGCCTAATAAAAAAGCCCCATCCAACGAAATTGGACAGGGCATGGCATTGAGATGATTGAGAAATAAAAAAATAGACCTAATCGGCGGGCTTGTCCACGGTGAACTCCTTTGCACCGCCATATAAAGTATTGACTGCTATGCGAAGCCCCTGGCACGAACCAAGCTGATCGCGCACATTGTCCAGCTTGAAGGAGACAATGCCCGACCCGCCTTTCAGGGGCGTGTCATTGTAGGCATTATGGCGGAAGGACAGATGCAGGTAGCCGTCGTCCGGCGCGTCCTGCCCCTCGTCGATGACCAGGTTCAACATGTGCTTCTTGTCTACGTCGTTGCTGTGGTAGAACTTGTAGACGATATTGACGTGATCCTTCGTCAGCCAGACGTTATCCACGTCGATACGGTCATCGCCAATGCTGTCCGCCTTGTCCGGGGACATCCGGTAGATGTCCTTGGTCAGGATGTTCTCGATATGCTCCAGCTTCGCGTTGTAGGCATAGCCGGGCAATTCCTCCTCCAGCAGGCTGAAGTAGACAAAGGCGCGCTGCCCGTCCCTGACGGCATAGCCGTGGATGGCCGTCGTGTCGGACGGATAGAGGGAACTCCCGTCATCCAACTCCACATAATAATCCTGCCCTTCCATCACCTGGACCGTGCCTATGGAGAAGAGCAGATGCTCATCGTCATAACCGTCGTCATCGAAACACGACTGCAAGGCAAGCACGAACACGGCAAGCAGGGCCATCCGTCCGACCGCTTTTAATTGATTCCTTTGATTCATAATCCTAATCTGGTTTTACGCAAATAGAATGCGAGAGGGAGGCGGATACTGCATCGGGAGATGTTAAAAGATAATAAGAAGAGGTGAAGGAGTGGTATGCTTCGTGTACCTGTCACCTGTCATCGCCTAAATAAAAAAATGCCAAACACAATTTTTATCCCCGTCCGATGCAGTATCTTTGCACCCCGAGGATTTAAGAGTTGTACACGTGTCGAATGAGAAAGGAAATGGAAGAGCAAGAACTGGCCGAACATTGCAAGCGGGGTGACCGTGCAGCCTACAAAGAGCTGTACGAACGCTACGCCGGACGCCTGCTGAACGTATGCCTGCGCTACACCGGCAACCGGGATGTGGCCGAAGACCTGCTGCACGACGGCTTCCTGAAGCTATTCGGCTCGTTCGACAAGTTCACATGGCGCGGCGAAGGATCCCTGCGTGCCTGGATGGAGCGGGTGATGGTGAATATCGTCCTGCAATACCTGCGGCACAACCAAGCCATCGGCCACCCCATCCCGCTGGACGATGCCCCCGAAGCCTATGACACGCCCGAAGCGTCGGACATCGAGGCCATCCCCCCCGAGGTGCTGATGGAGCTTATCCGGCAATTGCCCGCGGGCTACCGCACCGTGCTGAACCTCTATGTGTTTGAAGAGAAATCGCACAAGGAGATCGCCTCCCTGCTGGGCATCAACGAGAAGTCGTCGGCCTCGCAGCTGGCCCGAGCCAAAGCGTCGCTGGCTCTCAAGGTGCGCGAATGGATTAAAAACAACAGCTAAAAAAAACGAGAAGCGTATGAAAAAAGACGAAGCTTGGTTGGAAAAGATAAAGGAACGATTGGACGAATATGCCGAACCTGTCCCCTCTGGGGGCTGGGAACGGCTGGAGCGCGACTTGCCCCCGGCACGCAAGGTGGTGCCCCTGCGCAGGTGGATGACTGCCGTGGCGGCCTTGCTGGTGGGTGCCGTCTCCTTCATCGCGATACGGCTGGCGGACAAGCCCGTGCCGGATGAGCCCGCGGCCTTGGAAAGCCCCGTGCTTGCCCGTCACCTGTCACCTGTCACCGCCTCGCCCGGCCCGGAGGCCGATGCCCTCCCCGATCGTGCCGGGACGGACGAACGATTGCCCATCGTCGCCCGGATAGAACGAGCCGAGGCCGTGCAAACGGAACAGACCGAAGCGATGCAAAGCCCCGAGCCGGATGAAAGCACCGGGGATACCCGTCACCCGTCACCTGTCACCCCGTCGCCAGCCCCGAAGGCCAATCCCCGGAAGGAGAACCGAAAGAAGAAGGCCACCGAACTGCCCCCCGCCGACCGCGAACTCCTGGCCATGATGGACGACCGCCCGCACCGGAAAGCCCAGGGATGGGCCGTAGGCCTGCTCGTGGGAAACACTGGCGGAGGCATGGGCAATTCCTCGGCAAGCAACGGCCTCGTCCACGGGCCGCAAAGCGCACCGGGCACCGGATACCTGAAGCTTGACCTGACCTCCACCTCCAACACCGTCCTGCCCATCCCCGAAGGACAGGAGATCGTCTTCCAGAACGGAGTGCCCTACCTGCAGAGCCGCACGCGCCGCATCGTGTCCGTGGACCATAAGCAACCTCTCAGTGCCGGCGTATCCTTCCGCAAGAACTTGCCCAAGGGCTTCTCGGTAGAGACGGGCCTGGTCTACACCTACCTCGCCTCGGACATCCTCTACGAAGGAGCCGCACAGACGGTCAGCCAGAAGCTGCACTACCTGGGCATACCCCTGCGGGCCAACTGGAACTTCCTGGACAAAAGCAGGTTCACCCTCTACGTCTCGGCCGGGGGTACCGTCGAGAAGTGCATCTACGGCAAGGCCGGGTCGGACGATGTGTCCGTGGATCCCTTGCAACTATCGGTCATGGCTGCCGTGGGCGCGCAATATAATATAGGAAAGCATCTGGGCATCTACCTCGAACCGGGCATCGCCTATTACTTCGATGACGGCTCGGCCCTGCCGACCATCCGCAAGGACAATCCTTGCAACTTCACGCTCCAGGCGGGAGTGCGCCTGAGCTATTGAAGCCCCGGGAGGAGGGGGCGTGCCATATACCAGCTGTCATCTGTCAGCGCCTCACCTTGTCGGGATGCTTGGCGATGAAGTCCTTCCACCCCTTGTAGCCCTTGTCCATGGCGGGACGGCCCATCTGGAGGAAGTGGCAATAGGCAGCCGCCAGCCCGTCCGTGGCATCCATGAAGGTGGGCATGTCGTCGCGGCTGAAGTGGAGTATCCGTTGCAGCATGTCGGCCACCTGCTCTTTGGAAGCCTGGCCATTGCCGGTGATGGCCATCTTGATCTTCAGGGGGGCATACTCCGTGATGGGGATGTCCCGGCTCAGGGCCACGGCCATGGCCACTCCCTGGGCGCGCCCCAGCTTGAGCATGGACTGCACGTTCTTGCCATAGAAGGGGGCTTCGATGGCCATCTCGTCGGGCAGGTAGCTCTCGATGATGCTCAGCACGCGCTCGTGGATGTGGCGCAGCTTCAGGTAATGGTTGGCAAAGCGGCGCAGGTCGATGATGCCCATGGCCACCAGCCCGGGCTTCACGCCCGCCACGCGGAGCACGCCATAGCCCATGATCGTGGTGCCCGGGTCGATGCCCAGGATGATTTTCTCGTCGACCGGCTGTATCACTCCACCACCTCCATCAATGTGGGGAATCCCACCACTTTGTCCCGGAATATCCTCCCCATCTCTTCGGCCAGCTTCACGCCTTGCTCCTGGTGCCAACGGTGCAGCAAGGCCGAGCTCTCTACCTCGAATTGCACCGAGTAGCACGCTCCCCCCTCCTCGCGATGGCTCAGGATACGGGCCACGCGGGGGGCGTGCAGCCTCCCGTCTTTCTCTACTTCGGGCAGGTAATACTCCTGCATCCAGATGAGGAAGTACTTTTCCTGGTCTTCCTCCACGTGATAGGTTGTGTTGAATATCAGCATACGTCTATATCACCTTTCATAAATTTGCCAGCCATTTCTTGCCCGGCTTCGTATGAAGCCAAACAAGGATACCACCACTTATAATGGTCGTTAATGCAAATAAAATTGCCAAGACTTCCATATTTCATTTAAATATTTGGTTTCCAATTTTTGCTAATATCACTGTAGAAGCGATTCCACCTATCATAACTCCTGCCACAATCCAATAATCGACATCTTTACCAGTTATTATAAATGTAACGCTTCCAAGAACTAAGGCTGTAAAAGTCAGTTTAGATAAGTCAAGATAATATTTGGCAATATTTTCTCTCCTTGTTCTGTCACGCTCTTTTGCAATTCTTTTTTCTTCTTGTTGCTTCTCCCAGTTTCCCATACCATCCTAACCTTTGTGCAAAGGTACAAAATAAATAAATAAGAACGGCAAAAATGAAAGCCCGTTTTTGAGGCGACGGGCTTGGAAACGACAAGGCCCTCTCGACGAGAGGGCCTTGAACCGTGGAGCATAGCGGACTCGAACCGCTCACCTCGACACTGCCAGTGTCGCGCTCTAGCCAGATGAGCTAATACCCCTTTGTTTTTTTGACGGGGCAAAGGTAAGGCGTTTTTTTGAACCGGCCAAATTTTCAGCCCGTTTTTTTGCTCCTCGCACGAAAAAAAGTTGTCCGCCCCGCTCACTCCACCGTGATCCACACCCCCTCGCCGTGCTCCTTGGCCTGGGCGATGCGCCGCTTGAGGCGGTGCAGCCAGAGGCGCGAGTCGATGAGCAGGCCCGGGCGCGAGGCATAGCCCACGAGGATGCAGCCGCGCGTCTGCTCGGCCGTGTTGCCCGCGTGGATGCGTATGCCGCTGAAGCCCGGCAC
>JAHLFO010000122.1 GCA_018883785.1 Candidatus Bacteroides intestinipullorum | reverse complement strand
GCGCGACAAAGCCTTTGCCGAAGGCCACGAACGGGCGGGACTGCTGGTGGACGTGGAGAACCCGGGGGCGGAACACCTCTACCACACGCTGGGCTTCGAGCGCGTGGAGACACGGAGCCTCTTCGGCCACAGGCAGTGGCACCTGCAAGCCCTGAACCGACAGGAAACGTCCGTAGAAACCACGGTCTGACCCCGAAGAAGACACGAAAAAAGGCGGAGGCCTCACGACTTCCGCCAATCTTCTAACCTTAAATCTAAATCTCTATGAAAAAAACGTGCACAAAGGTAAGCATTCCCACCGATACCGATGTACATGGAATTGTTATAAGAATGAAACTCTCTTTTAATATTTGCTAAATCCAAGTTACATAACCGTATCTTTTCCACAGAACTGAAGCAATTCCCGGTAGATAGGATTCTGCTCCAGCAGCCCGGGCACCCCGGTGATAAACATCTGCCGCCGGGCACGGGTCAGGGCCACGTTCAGCTTCCGGTCAATCAGGACGCCATGGTCTTCCGTCAGGTTGGCCAGGAACTTCAACTGATAGGCACGGTTCACGCAGAAGGAATAGATGATGACGTCGCGCTCGCTGCCCTGGAAGCGTTCGACCGTATCCACCAGCACTTCCCGCAAGAACGGTATGCCCAGCGCCTCCAGTTCCTGCTTGATCAAGGCTATCTGGCTCCGATAGGGCGTGATGATGCCCAGGGTGCGCGAAGGGTCGAAGCCGGTCGTCTCCCGGTATTGCCGGTAGACTGCGGCGGACAGCCTTGCCACCATCGCCGCCTCCGAACGGTTCACCTTGGCCGGACGGGTCATCGGCTCCGCCACAGAAGGCAGGAAGGCCACGCGGCGGGTGAGCAACCGGGCAAACTCTCCCCCCGCCAACGAAGGAGCCAGCGTCAAATCCCCGCTCTGGTGGGGCAAGCCCAACGGCTCCAGCAAGCCGCCGTAGAAGGCGCGGTTGGGGAACAAGGCCACTTCCTCGTTCATGCGTCCCTGGCGGTGCAGCATGTCGAAGGCGCGTCCCGCCTGCGCCGCCCCATCCTGCGACCAGGTGCGGTACAGCCGCTCGAACAAGGAGTCCTTCAGGTTCAACAGTCCGATGGCCCGCAAGCTCCCGGCCTGCACCTCGGATTGCGCCGGAGACTGTAGCACCACCGCCGGCAACTGCTTGTGGTCGCCTATCAAGATGAACTTGCCGATGGCATCCGCCCCCGACTCCGCACGCAGGCAGAGCAGGCCCAGCAATTGCGGCTCCAATATCTGCGTGGCCTCGTCCACCAATGCCACGTCGAACGTCTTCAGGCGGAACAGTTCCGTCTTGGAGGAGAGCGTGGCCACCGTCCCCACAAACACCCGGCAGGCAGCTATGCGCATTTGCACGGCCCGGCGGTTGGGACAATCCTCCAGCACATTCTCTATCAGATGAGGCCGATAGCACTCCTCGCACGACAGTTCGCTGCCGATACGGATAAAGTCGATGGCCGGCGTGATGGACGACAGCATCTTGCAGATTTCGTCTACCGCCCGGTTGGTGTAGGACAAGAGCAGAATCTGTTTCCGCTCCGCATAGAAAGCCTCCACCATCCCCCGCAAGGCCCGGGAGGTCTTGCCCGTCCCCGGAGGACCTATCAGGAGAAAGAAATCGCGGGCAGCACGCGCCTTCAACGTGATGCGGGCAAAGTCGTCCGGCGCGGAGGAGATGGCGGCATCCAGCGAGGTGTCGAACTCCGGCGGACGCTGCCCCAGCAGGACATCGCGCCTCCGCTGCGTGGCACCCAGGAAGGCGGAAAGTCCCCGGTACATGCTGCGGAAGGAAGTATCCATATAGTCATGCTCCACGGCATACAGGCTATGGAGAGGCAGCACGCCCGTATTCTGCTGGGAGGCACGCAGGCGCATCCGGATTTCCCGTTCGGTGATTTCCTCGATGTTCCCCTTGAACACCAGTTTGTTGGAAACATTGTCCGCCTCCGCATTGCGCTCGTAAAGCACCACGGCATCGCCCGGCCGGAAGTTGGGCAACGGGGCCTCGGCCTCCCCCGCTCCTGCCTTCCGCTCGAGAATCAGGTAGGGCTTGTGCGCATCCGCCGCATGGCTCTCGCGGATGGACAGGTCATAAAGGATTTCTCCGGCCTCCACCTTTTCGGCCAGCGTGGAGAGCCAGACCGAAGCCGCACCCGTATGCCCTTCGTAGGCCACGTCGCCCGACTTGGAGGTATAAAGTTCCTTGGTGATGAAGTTGTAGAGGGTATGAAAATAATCCGACTCCAGCGGAGACAGGGCGTCCAGACTCTTCCGCACCTGGTCGATATTCGGATAGAGGTAGCGCTTCCACAGGGTGTTGGCCAGTCCCCGCTCGTTCAGCGTGTCCGGGGTCAAAGCCTTCAGCCGACGGGAGGTATAGGCAGGGTCGTTGTGGCGCTGGATGCCGTACTCCTCGGCCACGATGCGGTTGCGCACGTCCAACACCCGGCGCAGCATCGCCCACGACCCGCGCGCCGGATAGAGCAAGGGGTAACGGGTGTAGAGCAGGTAGGGCTTCACCCGGTGGTGGTCCTTCCCCATGGAGAACTCCAACACGGCCTGATAGAGCAGCATCTGCACCAGGTTATTTTCCTTGGGCACAATCTTGCCACGGACGGCATATTCCTCCGCCCGCCCGGACTTCATCTCGATGAAGGAGGTCATGTCGCGCTGCATATAGTCCAGGCGACCTTGCAGGCCCAGGGCCTCGCACAGGTAGGAAGGCTCCAGGACGGCATCCCGGCGGTCCAGCCCGTAGCCGGAGGCGTGGAAGGTCTCCGTCACCGTCTGGCGGAGGTGCTCGAAGTGCAGCCGGCAATCGGCAAAGAACTGGCGTTCCTTTTCCAGGTCGCGCAGGTCGGCGCAGGCGGCCAACTCGATGGGATAGGCACGGAAAGCCTTCTTCATGCAGGCCAGGTAATCAGGCTCGGTCTCCGCATGAATCCACTCGTCCAGAAACAGGTTGACAATGTTTCCCAGCAACAGCGGACGGGTATTGCCCACGGGCTGCAGGCGCATGAAAATGTAGTTGAGGGGATGATGCCCGTATTCCTTGAAGCATTCGGCCAGGGTACTGATGTCTATCAGGTAATCCGGCTCCAGCACGATGAACGACGGGGTCAGCACGCCCGCCTCGTCCACCGCCACGTCCAGCAAGTTGAGTTGCGCGCCCGGCCAGAGGATGCGGCAAGTCTCGTTGAACTCCTCATTGACCTGCGGCACGCCACGACGCACCCGCAAAGGCTCGTCGCTCAGCACATCGGAAGGACGAATATATAGAAAAGCGTCATCCGCCTGGAGGAAAGTGGCCCGCAGGCGATGGAGGCGCTCCTTGGCGGGCGGGGCCACGATGTAGGTGGCATCTGCCCGGGGCAGCACGCTGTACAAGGCTTCGGGTATGTCCTCCCGGGTCAGGCGCCGGACGAAGAAGGCCAGGGTCTTGGCGTCGCGCAACAGATGCTCCCGCTCCGGCTCTGCACGGTGGTTGAGAATGTCGTTGGAGGTCAACCGGAAGGAATGGAGACGGTTCTGCTCAACGACGGAAAGCCCCACCTTGGCACCGACATAATTGATGCGGGCGGCCAGGTCGGTCATCTGCAAGCTGCCGTCCTCCGTCTGCGTGCGGCAAAGCAGCTCCAGCAACTCGCGCATCTGCCGGTAGGCTGCCCGCAGTGAGGAATCGTCAGCCCTGCACACAGCCCGGAGTACCTCGTAAGCCTCGCGGGCGTCCAGCGTCCAGTCATTAACCATGGGAGGCTCCTTCCTCCGGTTCTTCAGGCTTGTCCTTGATCATCAGAATGCTCAGCTCATAGAGCAGATAGAGAGGAATGGCCACCACGGACAACGTAAAGGGATCGCCCGTAGGCGTGATGACCGCGGCCAGGATGACGATAATCACGATGGCATGTCGCCGGTATTTGCGCAGGAAGGTCTTATGCACCAGCCCCAGCAGGGACAGCAGCCACGTGACCAGCGGCAACTCGAAGGCCAAGCCCATGCAGAGCACCAGCATCATGAAGTTGTTGATGTAGGAATTGAGCGAAATCTGATTCTCTATCAGCGCGCTGAGCTGGTAGGTGGAGAGGAAACGCAACGTCAGCGGATAGACCATGAAATAGCCCAACAACACGCCCAGGAAGAACATCACCGTCCCCAGAGCCAACGCCTTCTTGACGCCGCGCGTCTCCTCAGGATAGAGCGCAGGACTGATGAAACGCCACACCTCGTAGAACAGGTAGGGCGCGGCGGTCACCACCGACATCCAGAAGGCCGTGGACATGTGGATGAAGAACGGCGCTGCCAGATTGATGTTCACCAGCTTGACGTGAAACTCTTGCGTGAAGAAGTCCCCCTCCAGATGCAACTCCTCCCCTATCCGGCGCAGGAGTTCGTAGAAGACAAAGTCGTTCTCGCACGGAGCCAGTATCACGTGGTCAAACAGATAGGGCATGGCCAGGAAATAGGCCACAGCCAGCACGAACCACACCAGGAGGATACGGATCAGCGCCCGGCGCAGCACCTCCAGGTGGTCCCAAAAAGTCAGTTCATTGTCCGCCACGCCGCCTTACTGTTGTTTCTTCTCCACAGGTTCGTTGATTTCGTCCTTGGCCTTGTTGATCTCCTCCTTGGCCTCGTCCACGCCTTGCTTGAAGCTCTTCACGCCCTTGCCCAGGCCGCGCATCAGTTCGGGAATCTTCTTACCGCCGAACAGCAATAGGATTACTACTAAAATGATAATACACTCGGAGCCGCTGGGGAGGATACTCAATGTCAAAAAACTCGTCATAATCATAATGGTATGCTTTTATTTTTCCGCGCAAATATAATATAAAGATATGAGATGAGGAACAATTCGCCCCGGATTCAATCCTGGTAATACACCCGCTTCACCCGTGTGGAGACGCTGGTCAGCACCTCATAAGGTATGGTGTCCAGCGCATCGGACAGGACGGTCACAGGCAGGTGGTCGCCGAAGATTTCCACGCGGTCGCCTTCCTTACAGTCAATGTCCGTCACGTCTATCATGCAGACATCCATGCAGATGTTGCCCACGTAGGGCGCCTTCCGTCCGTTCACCAGGCAATAGGCGTGCCCGTTGCCCAAGTGGCGGTTGAGTCCGTCCGCATACCCGATGGGCAGGGCGGCGATGCGCGAAGGACGGGTCAGAGTGCCCTTGCGGCTATAGCCCACGGTGTCCTCGGCGGGCACTTCGTGAATTTGCAGGATGGTGGTATAGAGCGAGCTGACGTTGTGCATCACGGCATTAGTGATGGGATTGACGCCATACAGGCCGATGCCCAGGCGAACCATGTCGAACTGCGCTTCGGGGAAACGCTCGATGCCTGCCGAATTGCAGATATGCCGCAGGATTTTGTGGGAGAAAGCCGCCTGCAACTGCCTGGAAGCTTCCTCAAATACAGCGATCTGGTGCCGGGTGAACGTATCAAACCCATCCGAATCGCTCCCCACCAGATGCGAGAAGACGGAGCGCACGATGACGGCGTCCTGGGCCTTCAGCCGCTCAATCAGTTGGGGAATCTCCTCGGGCAGGAAGCCCAGACGGTGCATGCCGGTGTCTATCTTGATGTGGATGGGATAATTGGTAATGCCCGATTTCTCCGCCTCGCGCACCAGGGCATCCAGCAGGTGGAAGCTATATACCTCCGGCTCCAAGTGGTTGTCGAACATGGTCTTGAAGGCGGTCATCTCCGGGTTCATGATGAGGATGTTGGTGGTGATGCCCGCCTTGCGCAGCTCCGAGCCTTCATCGGCCACGGCCACGGCCAGGTAGTCCACCCGGTGCTCCTGCAAGGTCTTGGCAATCTCGTGCGAGCCTGCCCCGTAGGCCGACGCCTTCACCATGCAGGTCATCTTCACGCCGGGACGCAAGAGGGAGCGGTAGTAATTCAGGTTCTCCACCAGCGCACCCAGATTGACCTCAAGGATGGTCTCGTGCACCTTTTTCTCCAGCACTTCGGTCAGGACATCGAAGCCAAACTTGCGGGCACCCTTTATCAAGACAATCTCCCGCGAAAGGCGCAGCTTCCCTTCGCGGAGTGCGGCACAAAGTGCCTCGGTGTCAGGAAAAAAGGTTTTCTCCATTCCGAAGCGGTCGGCATGGGCGGCCAATTCCTTCCCCACCCCGATGATGCGCTCCACGTGGCGGCTCTCCAGCAACTGAGCCACCTGACGATAAAGCATCGGACCGTTCTGCCCCGTCTCCAGTATATCCGAGAGGATGAGCGTCCGCTTCAGGTTGGCCGAGAGTGAGCGACGGTAGAGGAAGTCGAGGGCAATGTCCAGCGAAGCGAGATCCGAACTGTAACTGTCATTGATCAGCAGGCAACCATCTTTCCCCTCCTTCACCTCCAGCCGCATGGCTACAGGCTCCAGGCGGGCCATGCGTTCGGCAATGCGCTCGGAGGGCACCATCAAGTAGAGGCAAGCGGCCAGGCAATGCAACGAGTCCTCGATGGAAGCATCGTCAATGAACGGCAGGGTATAGCTGTTGTCCATGTCCAGGTAGCGGTAGCAGATAACCGTGTGGTCTTCGTGCTTCTCCACCTTGCTTATATACAACGGACGCTCCATGTCGTGCCGGCTCCAGGCAATCTCGCGGGCAGGGAGCAGGGACTTGGCCACGCAACTGCTGATAAACTCGTCGTCGCCGTTATAGATCAGCACGTCGCAATCCTTGAAGAGGGTCAACTTCTCCTGGCATTTGTCCTGTAGGGAGAAGAAGTTCTCCTGATGCGCCCCGGCGATGTTGGTCAGGATGCCGATGGTGGGCTTGATGATGGCCTCCAGCGCCTTCATTTCGCCCGGCTCGGAAATGCCCGCCTCGATGAGGGCCAACTCGTCCTGGTCGTCCATCCGCCAGACGGACAGGGGGACGCCGATCTGCGAATTATAGCTGCGGGGCGAACGCACCGTCACGCGGTCGGGCGAGAGCAACTGGTGGAGCCACTCCTTCACCACGGTCTTGCCATTGCTGCCCGTGATGCCCACTACGGGAATCTGGAAACGCGACCGATGGTATTCGGCCAGCTTCTGCAAGGCTTTCAGCGGAGCGGACACCACCAGGTAGTTGGCATCCGGCTGCAACCCTTCGGGGCCGTCCTCGCCCATCTGCTGGAAAGCCTCGCTACTGATGACAAAATTGCGCACTCCCCGCACGTATAAGTCGGGGATATACTTTGCGCCGTCATTGCGCTTGGTGGCCAAAGCAAAGAACAAGGTAGCTTCGGGGAAACTGAGCGAACGGCTGTCGGTCAACAGCCAGTCGATGGTGGCGGACGCATTCCCCACGCGCCGCGCTCCTATGATTTCTGCAATCTGTTCAATAGAGTAAGACATGATTCTCTTTCGTTTTGGAGGTCGAAGTACGGGTATTTTCCGTTAAGTCGCTCTATTTTTAACACAATTTGTCCTAAAAAACGCTTATACTCTTCCGATTCGGGATGAAGAGGCCTATGCGCCAAGGCTTTGCGGATGTCCTCTACCTCGGCCATGACACGCCGGGCATCGGGCGACAGACACCATTCGACGAAACGCTCCCAGACATAGCGCACGGCCAGGTCGGAGGGATGCACCAGGTCGTCGGCATAGAAACGATAGTCGCGCAGTTCGTCCAGCAGCAACTCGTAGGCCGGGAAATAGAACACGCGGTCGGGGAAAGCTGCCCTTACCTGCTCGGCGGCAAGGAGGAGGGTCGCCTTGCTCAGCTGATTGTCGTGCAGGCCGTCGCGCACATGGCGGATGGGACTCACCGTCAGCACCACCTGCAAGCGGTTATTGCGAGCCAGCATCACGGACAGGAGGGATGCCGTGTCTGCCACGATTTCCTCCACCGATAGCCGGCGCCGGCGGAAGCATGCCTCCGGAAGCTTGTGGCAATTGCCCACCACGCGCCCCGTCTCCCGATCCTCGTACACCCACGCCGTCCCCCAGGTCAACAACAGGAAGTCCAGGCCATCCAGCTGGCGGGCGGCCTGCTCCAGCCGGAGATTGATCTTCCACAAGGCATCCCCTGCCGAAGCTGCCGAGAAGTCGCCATGGTGCATCGGGCTGTGCCAAAGTCCCTGATGCTCGTAGAGGTCGTCCGGCGTATACACCTTGCCCGCCAGCATCTCGCGCAATGCCGTGGAGATGGACAGGGGGTTATAGAGCACGCCGTAAGGATTGACATCACAGCGGAAGCGGGATTCCTGCAACCGCGCTCCAATGTGGGTAGCAAAGCAGGAACCCAACAGCATCAGCCGATGCGGGTAGTCGATACACGGTCGCCGGGCAGGACGTTCGACGGGGGTCAGGAGTTTCATCGTAGTATAGTTTCGTTTGGGCTGCAAAAATAGGAAAATATCCTCATTATACTGGCCAAAGCAACCAGGTAATCACCTTTGCAACATTTTTACTTCTTCCGCCGATCCGTGGGGCTTTCCCCGAACTCTTCCTTGTAGCACCTCGTGAAATAGGAGGGCGAGGAGAAACCCACCTCATAAGCCACCTCGGAGACGGTCATCTCGGTGGTGGTCAGCAGCGAAAAAGCCCGGCGCAAGCGGATGCGGCGCAAGAGTTCGTTGGGAGAACTGTTGGTCAGCGACTTCAGCTTGCGGTAGAGCTGCACGCGGCTCATGCCCAGCTCGTGGCCCAACTCCTCGACGTTGAGGGCGGTATCTTTCATCCGTTCTTCTACCAACGTCTTGAAGCGGGAGACGAAGTCGCGGTCCAGGTCATTGACGTCTCCCCGCTGGGGCAGCTGCCCGTCGGCAAAGAACTGCTTCAACCGGCAACGGTTGTTCAGCAGGTTGCGGATACGCGACAGGAGGAGCTGGGAATTGAATGGTTTGGAGATATAGGAATCCGCCCCGCCGTCATAACCCTGGATGCGCTGCTCATCCAGCGAACAGGCTGTCAGCAGGATGACGGGGATGTGGCTGGTGGACAGTTCGCCCTTCAACCGGCGACAGCACTCGATGCCATCCATGCCGGGCATCATCACGTCGCAGATGACGAGGTCGGGCACGAACTGCTGTGCCTGAAGCAATCCCGTTTCCCCATCCGGGGCGGTCAGCACCTGATAATCTTTGCACAACAAGGCTGACACATAACTGCGGATGTCGGCATTGTCGTCTATCACCAGCACCACCGGTGCATCGGGATTGGCCGGCTGCTCCACACGGTCGGGCAGGATATCGTCCCCAGGCACCTCCATCCGGGGCAAAGCAGCTACCAGAGCCGATGCATGCTCACCCTCGGACAACGCTTGGCGGGGGAAGATGGCGGTAAACGTCGTACCACGCTCATCGCTGCCCACCGTGACGTGCCCGCCCTGCATCTCCACAAAGGCATGTACCAAGGCCAGACCAATGCCCGTGCCCGCCCGGCTGCCCTCCACTTGATAGAAGCGCTCGAAGATAGCCTGCACCTCGGCGGGCGAAATGTAACTGCCCGAATTGAACACCGACAGCGCATACTCACCCGCTGTGGCCGACAGACAGACGGCTATCTCCCCTTTCTCCGGGGTATATTTCAGGGCATTGGACAAAAGGTTGAAGTAGATGCTCTCCATCTTCTCCCCATCGGCCATCAGGCGAAACTCTGCATCACCTTCTACACGGAAGGAGAAGCGGATTCGCTTCCGCGCCATCGTCATGCGGAATGCGTCATTCCAAGCCAACAAGGCGGCACGCAGGTCCATAGGAGCCAGGTGCAGCTCCATTCGCCCGTTCTCCACCTTACGAAAGTCCAATATCTGATTGACCAGGCGCAGCAGGACGCCCACGTTCTTCTTCACCAACTCCAGCAGTTGGCGTTGCGGTCCCTTGACGGTGGCATCGGCCAGCAGCTGATCCACCGGGTCGGCAATGAGGGTCAGCGGCGTGCGGAAGTCGTGCGAGATGTTCGTGAAGAACACCAGCTTGGCATGGGTGGCCTCCTCCAGTTCGTGCGACAACTGCTCCAACTGGTCCTTCTGCGTCTGGAGCGTGCGTTTCTGTTCCTCCAGCAGTTCCTTCTGCCGCAGCAATTCCCGGTTCTTCCGGCTCTTCAGGCGCAACAGCCGGTAAACAGCCACCAGCAGGGTGACAACCAACAACAATCCTGCCAGACTACCGAAGAGAACAACCCGTTGCGTAGCATAGCGTTCCAGGTAACGAGCCACACGCCCCGTCAGGGTCTCAATCTTATGGTCGAGGGCGGCAATATGCGCCGTCTGCAGGCGCATGAGGGGAGCCGTCGTGCTGTCCACCACCGAAGTGTTCAGGTTCATTTCGCGCTCGTAGGGCCGTCCTTGCAGGATGTTCATGGCCGTATGCACCACCTCGTCGCCACCCGTGGGATAGATGAAGGTAGCGCTCAGCCGCCCCTCCAACACACTCTCCAGGCCATAGCTTTCGCCGGATAAGGCATCGGTACCAAAGAAACGGATAGACTTCTCCCTCCCCTGTCTCACCGCAGCCTCATAAGTGCCGTCGGCCATGCGGTCGTTGTGGGCATAGAGCACGTCAAATTGCGGATAGACCCTGAGCAGGCTGTCCATCTGCTCCTCGGCCCGGTCGTGCAGCCAGGCACCGTCCGCCACGGCCAACAAGCGAATGCCAGGCCAAGCACTAATGGCACGGGTGAAGCCCGCATGACGCTCCATGGCTGGCGTGGAGCCAGACAGGCCGGTAATCTCCACCACCGTTCCCTGCCCGTTCAGGCTGTGGGCAATGTAGTTGCCGATGGCATAACCGATGCCGTCATTGTCAGCACCGATATAAGCAGTATATTTGTCAGAGAGTATCTTGCGGTCCACCACGATGACAGGGGTGCCACGGTCGTAGGCCTCCTCCACAACGGGAGTGATAGGCTCTGCCTCGTTGGGCGAAACGACCAGCAAATCCACCCCTTCGTCCAGGAAACGGCGGATGTCCTGTATCTGCCGTTCACTGTCGTCCTTGGCGGTACGGATAACGACTTGCAGGTCACGATAGAAACCCGCCTCACGCATCATCTCCATATTCTGCTGGTGACGCCATTCGTCATCACTGCATTGGGAGACGCCGATGACGTAGCGAGGCCGCTCCGGACTACAAGACAGGCACAGGAAGAGGCAGAAAAACAGGGATATATAATAGCAGCTATGCTTCATGGTACTTACATTTACTCTAGTGAAACGCTTGCAAATATAAGGAATAAAACGGAGGAATGAAAGGGGAGGAAAGGGAAAACTTCTAAACGACCACTTAATAAGGAGACAGCAAAGCGACTTCGGGGATAGTTTGAAGAAAAAGTAAAAATCCCAGCAAGCCAAAGCTTGCACAGAACAACGAATTTGCCTATCTTTGCCAAAGGGGATATGAACTACTGTACTTCACCTAATGAACTACTGTACTTCACCTATCGAAGTACTGTACTTCATCTATCGAACTACTGTATTTCATAACCTCATTGTACTACCAAGAAAAGATGAAAGGAGGAACAAGACAATGCTATTCTTCAGACGAGTGATGCGGAAGCTGAGCGGCAAACGGCTGTGGTTCCCGCAATTGATTACTTTGGGCAAACCTGCCGACACGGAGGAGCTGGCCGGACGCCTGTCGGCTATGTCCACCGTGAGCAAGGGCGATGTGTTTGCCGTGCTCAGCGACCTGCCGGACGTGATGGCGGACATCCTGTCCAACGGGCGTGCCGTGCACATCGACGGGCTGGGATCGTTCTACCTGGCCTGCACCTCGCGCGGCAACGGCGTGGCGACCAAGGAGGAAGTGGACGCTTCGCAAATCAAAGGTTTGAAAGTCGTTTTCCTGCCCGAACGCTACCGGGGGGGTGACCGGCAGATGAAGCGCCCCCTCGTGCGGCAGGACATGGAGTTCATAGAATGGGAAAAGCCACAAGAAAACGAGAGTGTGTCAAAATATAAAATGCACGCAGATGACGCAGATGCGACAGATGACCACTGATTATACTTCGTTGATTTACAGTTAGACAAATCTGCGAAAATCTGTTTAATCAGTGTCATCTGCGTGCCATTTTATATTTTGATACCCCCCGCGAAAACAGAGTAAGGTGTAAAAAAGAAGCCTAAAACAGGATTAGAATCCCACGGTGTATATTTCGCCTCCCGGACGGTTGTATCGGACGGCATTGACCATGAGGTTGTTCACGAGGCTTTTCCAGCGTTTGATGAATAAACATGGAAGCAAAGGTAATAGGGAAATTTGAAGATATATTGAAGAAGAATCGAATTTTTCACTATATTTACCCACAAAACTACTTATACTGAAAAAGATATGGATACTCAGACATTCATCAGCAAATACCGCCAGGCTTTTGGTGAAACGGCGGAACT
>JAHLFO010000121.1 GCA_018883785.1 Candidatus Bacteroides intestinipullorum | reverse complement strand
GCCTCCTCCTTGGCCTTGCGGCGGGCTTCGGCCTCGGCACGTCGGCGGGCTTTCTCTATCTCTTCGGCGATGAGGCGGTCTATGCGGTCGTTCAGCTGTTGGGCTTCGCGGCGTTGTTTCTTCAGTTCGCGTTGCAGGTCGTTCTGCCGGCGGCGCAGGTCGTCCACCAAGGCCGTCTTTTCCTTCTCCTGGGCTTGCAGCTTTGCCATCTCCTGTTGGCGTTCCTTCAGCAGTTTGCCTTTGGCTTCGCGCAGTTGCAGCAGTTCGGCGCGTTGGCGGTCCACTTCCTTTTGTCGTTTGATGATTTCCTCGCCTTGGCGTTGCTGATAGGCGGCAAACTCGCGGACGTAGCGCAGGCGGCGGTAGGTCTGTGCCAGGCTCTCGGCCGAGAAGATGAAGAGCAGTTTGTCCTGGATGGAGCTGTGCGTCTGCAGGTAGCGCACGGACGTGGCATATTCCTCCCGCTTCTCTTTCAGGTCACGTTGCAGGGCCTTGGTCCGGCGATCCAGGGCGGACAGCTCGTGGTCGATGGTTTCCAAGTCGCGGTTCAGGGCGATGATGTAGCGTCGGCGTTCCTCCATCTGTCCCGTCAGCGTGGCCAAGCCTTGCAGCTGGCTGCCCACATCCTTGCGGGTGGACTGCAACAACTTTTCCGACTCGGAGATTTGGCGTTGCAGCGCGCCTCGGCGGCTCTCCAGTTCCCGGATGGTCTTGTTGGTCTGGGCGGAGAGGGGCAGCAGGCACAGGCAGGCGGCCAGCAGGCAGAGGAGGCGGCGCGTCATAGGCTCATCAGCAGGTGCAGCAGTTCATACCATTCCACCTCTACATATTTGGACGAGAGCTGCGTGGGCGTCAGCGTCAGCGGACGGGTGGAGAAGTCCGAGAATTCGATTTTCCCGCCCTCTATCTTATGCAAGCCCAGTTCTTCCGCAGTCACCACGGTCTTTCCCTCCGGTTTGGCGGCGGCGTAGAGCAGCTTCTCCAGATGGGCGAAGTCCGCCTTCCGGGGCAGCACGCCCTTCAGTTCGCGGCGTGTGGCGCGGACGTAGCGTTTGCCCATGCGGTCCACCAGCAGGATGTCGTCCGGCGTCACCTCGATGCGGGCCACTTCGGTGCGCAGGATGGGCATCAGGAACGACAGCTGCATCCGCTCGCCGCGCACCAGCTTCATCGTCCCGTTGACGGTCAGGACAGACTGCTTGCTCGGCACGGTCAGTTTGACCTTGGACGACAGGCAGGTACTCTCTTTCATCGAAGGCGCCTCGGCGCGTCGGCTGGTCTTGCAGCCGGCCAGGCACAGCAGCAGGACGGCCATCATCAGCAGCAGGCGGCAGGCGCCCCGGTTATTTCGGGCCGTCTGGGGCCTCGGAAGCTTTTTCTCCATCAACATGGTTCTCATAGGGTATGTATTTCTTTTCTTTGATTTTCTTGTCCAGCGTTTCGTTGCGTATGCCCATGTCGCGGGCCTTCTGCCACATCTCCACGGCCTTGTCCACGTCGCCGGTCATGTAGTAGATGTCGCCGGCGTGCTCCACGATGCCGCTACTCTGCTCCGTGTTGCTCAGCAGGGCGTCGTCGATGTAGATGCGTGCCTCGGCATAGTTGCCCTTCTCGAAGAGGATCCAGGCGTAGGTGTCCAGGTAGGTGGCGTTCTTCGGTTCGGCCTGGATGGTCTTGTAACTCATTTCCTCCGCGCGGTCCAGGTCGCGCCGTTCCAGCGAGAGGTAGTAGGCATAGTTGTTCAGGGCGGGGATGTTGTCTGGCTTGTACACCAGGGCCGAGTCGTAGGCGGCGTAGGCCTCTTGCGTCAGCTTCTTCTCATAGTAGGCGTCGCCCATGATGGTGAAGAAGTCGGACACCACGTCCTCCTTCGTCCCCTCGCGGGCCTGCGCCAGGGCCTTCTGGCAGGTGGCGATGACGTCGTCCGTGCGCCCGTCCTGGTTGTAGGCGATGGCCAGGTAGAAGTAGAATTCCGGTCGGTCCGGGTTGGCCACCACGCCCCCTTCGCACAGGCGGGTCACCTCTTTATAGTCCTCCGCCTTGATGGCCTCGCCCAGCAGCGTCATGCGGGCGGCCGTGTGGGTGGGGTCGATGTCCAGCACGTGGTTCAGCACGGGGACGGTCTCCCGGTTCATCCCTTTGGACAGGAGGTATTGCACGTAGAGCAGAGGCAACTGCGCGTCCTCCGGGTCCTCCTTGAGGATACGGTCAAAGAGGCCGATGATGCGCGAGCTGTCCGCGTCGGCGCGTTCATTCTCCACGATGAGCTGGCGCATCACCACCAGCTTCGTCTCCGACGGCACCTTGCGGTTCAGCAGCAGCGTGTCCAGCTGTTGCTGGTAGCGGGCTTCCTGCCCCGTCTCCTGGTAATACGTGGCCAGGGAGTAGAGGGCCATCGGGTTGTCCGGCTCCTGGGCCAGCACCTTGCGGTAGAGGTCGTAGGCTTCCTGCTGCTTGCCGTTTTGCAGGTAGGCATCGCCCAATACTACCTGGTAGCGCGTGTCCATGGGGTATTCCTCCACCAGGCTCTCTATCTCGCGGAAAGCCCGTTTGTTGTCCTTCTTTTGCAGGTAGATGCGGAATTTTTCCATCGTCAGCTGCTCGCTCTTGCCGGTGCGCTGCTCCAGGCTGTTCAGGATGTCCAGCATCTTGTCATACTCCGCGGCGCGGTTGTAGATGTCCAGCAGGTTATACAGCGGGTCCACCTTGGTGGGGAAGTGCGCGGCCATTTGCTCCAGCAGGGCGGTGGCCTTCTCTGTCTCGCCCTCCTTCTGGTAGAGGTTGGCCAGTCCCTGGGCATACCAGTAGTTGTCCGGGTCGTTGGCCACGGCCTTCTCCAGGGCCTGCACGGCGCGGTCTTCCTGCTTCAGGAACATGTAGTATTGCGCCAGCTCGTAGTGGGCCGACGCGGCGTCGGGGTTGATCTCCAGGCAGTGTTGCAGGAGGTCGAAGGCAGCGTCAAACTTCCCCAGCGTCTTCTGCCGGATGGACTCCAGGAAGTAGTAGTCGTATTTGCGTTGCTGCTCCTCGTCCGTCTGGGCGAAGGCGATGCCCGTCCCACTCAGGAGGACGGCGGCCAGCAGCAAGAGGTATCTTCGTATCATTGTTTTTTTGGAATTGTTGTGCATTGTCTTCTGAATTTTCATGGTTTAAGATATTACCAATCTGCGTTTGAGCGACATTATCCTTTCCTTTTTTGGTGTTGAGAAATCATATAACTACTTTACAACAAATATCACATCTGCCAAACTCTTGTATGGCTTACCTTGGAAGACGAAATTGATTTCTTTCAAAGACTGTTCATTAAAGTTGTCAAGGTAATTCTTTACTTGGGGTTCTATTAAAGAAAAAGCCCGTTTCATCTTCCAAGATTCATTCATATTTGCAGAATCTACGAGAATAACAAACAATCTATTCTCCGCTCCGAAACGCATCTCTCCTTGATTGGCATATAACCAAGTCATAAGTTCTTGCACATCGGATTGAGCATCGGCAATTACTTCTTTCCTTTTATTTTTCAGTGTTTCCAGAATGTTATTTTCCCCAATTTCCATCAGTTTCTCTGATAAGGTATAAAGTTGTTGAGTATCAGATTGTGAATGATCTACTGTTACGCCCACTTTTTTAGCTTCTTGCCTCAACCACGTAAGTTCTTTCTTGCCAAGTTTAATTTTCAGTTTTTCTTCCATATATTGGTTCGGGAAAAATGTTACCTTCAAATCAATAGGGAAGTTATGCAAAAAGAAATCAACACTTTTTATTTCACCTATTGCCGAGATGACCTTTTCATGCCGCTTAAAAAGTGATTCAATCAGGTAAGATGTCCAATTGTTGTACCAACTTGTTTGAACATAATTCCACGCATTATCGGCAATTTCACTTTGTTTGTTCAGCAGCTCATCATAGTTGCTAATAACTTTAACGTATCTGCTTACAAGATGTTTGTCCAATGAATTATTCTGGTCGCCTCCCCATGCGTAATAACGCACTTTATATAAATCTTCTTTCAATGCAGCTTCGTTTATGTTCATTGCATTATACCATTCGTGGTTTCTTTCATTTAAAAAAGTGTCAAGCATCAGCATGGCATTTGGCATATTTTCCAGTCTTTCAAACAATTTTACATTTTGTTCTGCAATTTTTGAAGACGTCAAAGTGATGCCAGCATATTTAAGAAATTGTTGAATCAGTTTTCCTCTGCAAACAGCCCGCACTTTAAGCCACATCAAAGCATTTTCGTTAAAGTTGAATTCGAAAAGATTTTGATTCCTGAATGCTTTAGCCCATTTTTCAAAGTTTGCCATCATAATATATGGATTATTTCGTTGTACATACAAATAGAATTTCGCTACTGCCTGCGACACTTCCTTTTCCGCCTCGCCCGTTTTTATATGTTTTTCTTTCTACCGTAACATTACGGTATGGTGCAATCATTTCGATCATCGTGTCTATATCAGGATAACTACGGTCGTTATAACTCACCAACCACGTAGGAATATGTTTCGCTCTTTCAAACATTAGTTGGAGATTTGATATAGCTTCTTTATTCTTGTCAAATCCACTATATCGTTTGGGTTCATAGCGTTTTGTACCGTTTACGAATTGCTTGTCTTTCCAATACTCCACGTAAGTTTCCAATAAATGATAGAAGGATTGATAATCAGCATGACTGTTACAATACGGAGGGTCAAAATAGACTAAATCAATATTATTTAATTGGGGCAATAATTCTAATATATTTTCATTATAACTTTTATTGTCTTTTCCATTATCAAAAACTGCTGCATTATAATCAGGGAGCAGTTCCCTGAATATGTCTTTAAGAGGTCTTATTAAACTGCGGTTTCGCTTAATACGATTGGGATCGGCAGCATACACGAGAGCTTGCGTATGAGCAAAATGTCCCATGGTTACTTTTCGCGTCATGCTCCTGCACATTACAGATAAAGCTAATGCCTCTTTATACGGGTTATTTAGAAATCTGATATTACTACGAAAACTGTCTACAAATGCGGCTTCTTCTGGCAAGAAGAACAAGTTGGCAAACAATTTTTCCATCAGATTAAATTCTTCCGGATTGCTATTGGGGGAAAAGAGTATATCCAAATCTTCTTTTTCAAGCGTATATCTGGAGTTCTCGATTAATGCTTTCCCTATTAAATTATTGCAATTCAGGAAATCATTAGTGATTACTTTTTTTCCAAGTTGTTTAAACGTATACGCTATGGACTGAGATCCGGCAAATGCATCTAATACATTTGTGATTTCATCAGGTGCAAATCGGGCAATCCATCCACGATGAATATATTTCGCTCCTAAATATTGTGGTTCAGGAAATTTATAATCTAAATATTTTGAATCATCAAAAAGCATCAAATCCATTTTCTTGCAAAGATATTGCTTTTCTTTGAAACGAAGAAAGGCCTCATTATTTATTAACGAACAGTAACGACTTGGGAGGAAAAGATTTAAGCAAGTAAGTAGATGTTGATATTTGGGTTTGTATGATGAATAGTAATTTAGTTTGGCTTAGGCGTGTAATCCGCCTCTAAGCCAAACTAACTCAAATCCTCATTTCTCTCCAGTATGTCCAAATCCTCCGTCGCCCCGTTCCGTCTCGTCCAGCGAGTCCGTCGGCAGCCAGGCGGCTTGTTCGTGGCGGGCGATGACCATCTGGGCGATGCGTTCGCCATCCTCGATGACAAACGGCTCGGCCGAGAGGTTCACCAGGATGATGCATATCTCGCCGCGGTAGTCGGCATCTATGGTGCCCGGCGAATTGAGCACCGTGATGCCCCGCTTCAGGGCCAGGCCGCTGCGGGGGCGGATTTGCGCCTCATAGCCGGCGGGCAGGGCGATGTACAGGCCCGTGGGCACCAGGCAGCGTTGCAGGGGCGCCAGCGTGATGGGTTGGTCCAGGTTGGCGCGGAGGTCCAGGCCGGCGGACAGGGACGTGGCATACGCGGGCAGGGGATGCTTCGAGCGGTTTACGATGGGTATGTTCAGCATAATTTCGCAGTTCTTGGTTAAAATATCCGGCGAAAGTACGGATTTTGACGCTAAATAGTGATACTTTTGCAGTTAAATAATATAAGAAAGGGCGTAATTTGGCCTCTGCCGCGCTGGCCCATATACCCGCCCCCGGACGGAGATACGCCCGGACACGGGCGCAGGCTGGGGTAAGCACGGGCGCGGGCTCTTGCGCCTGAGGACTAAGAATCACGTGGTTACGATTCCACATAAAAGATATATAATGGACTGGCATACCCTTCTCTCCGCCAAGCGGTTCGGCTTGGAAGAATACCATCGGGACCATCCCGAGAATCGCTCTGAATTTCAGCGCGACTACGACCGCCTTATCTTCTCCGCACCCTTCCGCCGCTTGCAGAACAAGACGCAAGTCTTCCCCCTGCCGGGCAGCATCTTCGTGCACAACCGCCTGACGCACAGCCTCGAGGTGGCCAGCGTGGGCCGCTCGCTGGGCAACGACGTCGCCCGCCTCCTGATGGACCGCCACGCGGAGCTGCGCGACACCTACGTGCCCGAAATCGGGTCCATCGTCTCTGCCGCCTGCCTGGCGCACGACCTGGGCAACCCGCCCTTCGGCCACTCCGGCGAGCGCGCCATCTCCACCTACTTCTCCGAAGGCAAGGGGCAATCCCTGCGGGACGTGCAGCCCGACGGCACGCAGCTCACCCCGGAGCAGTGGGACGACCTGACCCACTTCGAGGGCAACGCCAACGCCTTCCGCCTCCTGACCCACCAGTTCGAGGGGCGGCGCAAGGGCGGCTTCGTGCTGACCTATTCCACCCTGGCCGCCATCGTGAAGTATCCCTACGCCTCCAGCCTGGCGGGCCGGAAGTCCAAGTTCGGCTTCTTCACCACCGAGGAGGAGAGCTACCGCCGCATTGCCGGCGAACTGGGCATCCCCGTCCTGCAGGAGCACCCCTTGCGCTGCGTGCGCCATCCGCTGGTCTACCTCGTGGAGGCTGCCGACGACATCTGCTACCAGATTATGGACATCGAAGACGCCTATAAGCTGAAGCTGCTGACCCTCGCGGAAACCCGCGACCTGCTGCTGGCCTACTTCGACGACGAGCGCCGCCAGCGCCGGCTGAACACCCTGCACATCGTGAGCGACACCAACGAGCAGATTGCCTACCTGCGCTCCAGCGTCATCGGCCTCCTCATCCAGGAATGCACCCGCGCCTTCATGGACAACGAACAGGCCCTCCTGGCCGGCACCTTCGACGGCCCCCTCATCCGCCACATCGCTCCGCGTCCCGCCGAGGCATACGCCCGTTGCGCCGCCGTGGCCGGCGAGAAAATCTACCGTTCGAAGGACGTGCTGGACATCGAGCTGGCCGGCTTCCGCATCATCAGCACCTTGCTCGAACTGATGCTGGACGCCGTGCGCTGGCCGGACCGTGCCTATTCGCGCCTCCTCATCGACCGCGTTTCCAGCCAGTATGCCGTCCGCGCCCCCGGCCTCTACGAGCGCGTGCAGGCCGTGCTGGACTACGTGTCCGGGATGACGGACGTGTTCGCACTGGATTTGTATCGGAAAATCAACGGAAACAGTCTGCCGGAGATTTCGTGACGGGAAACGCGCCGGATGCCCGGTTTATTAAATTATGATAAAAAAGTGGCCCGAATAGCCCATGAATAGGAGAACTCGGTATCTTTGCTCATAAAACCATTAATCCCTAACTGAGTATGAAAAGAAAGATTTTTCTGCCCCTCGTCGGGGCGCTGATGCTGGGCGTGCTCAGCGCGTGCAGCAGCAAGATGGGCGCATTGTCGTCCGATTATTTCACCGTTACGCCCCAGGTGCTGGAGGCTGTGAACGGCCAGGTGCCTGCCACCATCAACGGCAAGTTCCCGGAGAAGTATTTCAATAAGAAAGCCGTCATCGAGGTGACCCCCGTCCTGCGCTGGGAAGGTGGCGAGGCCAAGGGCCAGACTGCCGTATTCCAGGGCGAGAAGGTCCAGGGCAACGACCAGACCATCTCCTACAAGATGGGCGGCAACTACACGATGAAGACCACGTTTGACTACGTGCCCGAGATGGCCAAGTCCGAACTCTACCTGGAGTTCAAGGGCACGGTGGGCAAGAAGTATGTCGAAATCCCGGCCGTGAAGATTGCCGACGGCGTCATCGCCACTTCCGAGATGGTAGAGCAGACCCTCTCCAGCGCTACGCCCGCCACGGGCAACGACGCCTTCCAGCGCATCATCAAGGAGAAGAGCGAGGCAAACATCATGTTCCTCATCCAGCAGGCCAACATCCGCGCCAGCGAACTGAAGAACGCCAAGGACTTCACGCAGGAGGCCAAGAACATCAACGAGTCTGTCAACAAGAAAATCACGGATGTGCAGATTTCCGCCTACGCTTCGCCCGACGGCGGTCTGGACCTGAATACCGGCCTGGCCGAGAAACGCCGTGACAACACCGAGAAAGCCCTGACCAAGGAACTGCGCAAGGCGGACGTAGAGGCTGCCGTGGACGCCGACTATACGGCCGAGGACTGGGAAGGATTCCAGGAACTGGTCAGCAAGTCCAACATCCAGGACAAGGAACTCATCCTGCGCGTCCTCTCCATGTACACCGACCCCGAACAGCGCGAACAGGAAATCAAGAACATCTCCGCCGTCTACAGCACGCTGGCCGAAGAAATCCTGCCCCAGTTGCGTCGTTCGCGTCTGACGCTGAACTATGAAATCATCGGCAAGTCCGACGAGGAAATCAGCAACCTGGCCCAGAACGACCCGTCGCAGCTGAGCTTGGAGGAACTGCTCTACGCCGCTACGCTGACGGACGATCCCGCCCAGAAGGAAGCCATCTATAAGAAGACTGTCGCCCAGTATCCCGACGACTACCGTGCCTATAATAATATAGGTAAGCTGGCTTACCAGGCCGGCGACCTGGACAAGGCCGAAAGCTTCCTCAAGCAGGCACAGCAGCGCAAGGATGCTCCCGAAACTAACATGAACCTGGGACTGATTGCCCTGAAGAAAGGCGACATGGCCGCAGCCGAAACCTACCTGGGCAAGGCTGCCGGTGCCGAAGGCCTGAACGAGGCTATGGGCAACCTGTACATCGCACAGGGCAAGTATGACCAGGCTGTCAGCAGCTTCGGCGACCTGAAGACCAACAGCGCCGCCCTGGCCCAGATTCTGGCCAAGGACTACAACAAGGCTCGCACCACGCTGGACGGCGTGAAGGCTCCGGATGCCTACACCGACTATCTGAAGGCCGTATTGGGTGCCCGCACGAACAATCCGTCCGCAGTCACCTCCAATCTGAAGAAGGCTGTGGCAGCCAACCCGTCGCTGGCCAAGAAGGCTGCTTCGGACCTGGAGTTTGCCAAGTATTTCACCAATAGCGACTTCGTAAGCATCGTGCAATAACGTAGCTGCTCATACACCGAATACTCGTGGGGGTGTGTCAGGCCGACACATCCCCATTTTTTTAGGTAAGTAAGTCGCAAGAATAAAATGAACTATAATATAAAAGTTGAATACGGTTAATGATAATTAGCATAATCATGCAAGTTATCGTGTATGTAAAGCTCGTCGGGGCTGACTGCTCAGCCCCTTGCCGCATGGCGTTCCCTCCGCAGATGAGTATTTAAGTCTTCGCAGACTTGAATCCATCGACATAGGGTTTCCCTTGCGTGACGACAGCGAAGGCTTGCCTTACGAGCTTGTTGGCGACCGCAATGACCGCCACCTTGCCGGGCTTGCCGTTAGACCTGAGACGGTCGAAACACGCCTTGCACTCGGCATTGCACCTGAGTGATGAGAAAGCGGCCACATAAAGTTGGCTTCTGAGGCTTGAATCCCCGTTACGGTTGATGTGACCTTTGACATTGACTGACGTACCGGATTGTTGGTAAGTAGGCGACAGCCCCAAGTAACGGGTAAGTTGCTTGGCGTTATCAAAGTAGGTGAATCCGCCGGTGGCGACGATAAGTGCGGCTGCCAGTGTGATGCCAATGCCTTTGATGGAGGTGAGCAGGTCCATCTGTTTCTTGTACTCTCCTTGTGCCAATGATGCAAGTTCCTCCTCCATGGCCTTGATCTGTTTCTCAAGGAAAACAATAGTCTTTTCGATGGTTTTCCTGCATTTGGGGTCGAAATACGGGAGGACTTCCATTGAGTCTTTGAGGTTGCGTGTGGCCACAAGCTGTTTCTTGAGTTGGCGCAGTACCGTGCGTTTCTGCTTGAGTATGAGGATTGGTTCGCTGCGTAGCCTGTAAGGAAGCGGTTGCATCCTCTCGCCGTAGAGGGCTATCAGGCGGGCATCAATCTCATCCGTCTTGGTGACTGTGAGCATGACACGGGCGAAGTTCTTTATCTTCAGCGGATTCTCAAGGCTGACGGTTATCCCGGCTTCTGAAAGCAGATAGACGAGCAACGCGCTGTAATTGCCAGTGGCTTCCAGGACGCAATGATGCTCCGTGGGTGAAACGGTCTGGATGAACTCATGGACACCTTTTACCGTGTTCTTGAATGTTTTTGTCTTACCAGTCTTGGCAGACGAATAAGCGACAACAAAGGTCGCCTTACTGACATCGATTCCAACATAGGTCATAGTCATAAACTTTTTATTGAACAACATCCATACATTGTGAACCATCATTGCGAATGCGGGGTCTAAAGCCCATTGAACTATCCGGTTTCTGATGTAAAAGTGTGGGGGCGGAACATTTAATACGGTCTTTGCGACTAATGATATTTCGGCCTTATTCCACACTTTGATGTTGAATGTTTATGCAAATGTATAACAATTAAATAATATACAATGATATTGTCTTTTGAGGAGTTAAGGAGTTAAGAAGTTAAGCCAATACCTCTGTGTGTACGGTTCTCATTAACTTACTATCGGCTTAACTCCTAACGGAGCGCAGCGGAGTGATAACTCCTTAACTTCTTAACTCCTTAATTCCCTCCTGCATTCTACCAATAAACGCTATAAAGCCTTAAAGTTTTCGGCCTCTCCTTGCACATCTTCTGCAAAAACACTACATTCGGACAGCGAATTAAACAACCTGATAAACCTTTTAAAAACAGACCTGCCATGGAGCAATCTCTATTTTGGCTGGTGCCGGCATCTTCGGTCCTGGCACTGGCGTTCGCCTGGTATTTCCACCGGCAAATGATGAAAGAAAGTGAGGGTACCCCTCAGATGATGAAAATCGCCGCCGCTGTCCGCAAGGGGGCGATGTCTTACCTCAAACAACAGTACAAGGTCGTGGCCCTCGTGTTTGTGTGCCTGGCCCTCGTGTTTGCCGTCATGGCCTACGGCTTCCACGTGCAGAACTCGTGGGTGCCCATCGCCTTCCTGACCGGCGGCTTCTTCTCCGGCCTGTCCGGCTTTCTGGGCATGAAGACGGCCACCTATGCTTCCGCCCGCACGGCACACGCCGCCCGCCGCTCGCTCAACTCCGGCCTGCGCATCGCCTTCCGCAGTGGCGCGGTGATGGGCCTGGTGGTCGTGGGGCTGGGTTTGCTGGACATTTCCTTCTGGTATCTCTTGCTGCAGGCTGTCATTCCCGCCGACGCGCTGACGCCCGGCCATAAACTCTGCGTCATCACCACCACCATGCTGACCTTCGGCATGGG
>JAHLFO010000120.1 GCA_018883785.1 Candidatus Bacteroides intestinipullorum | reverse complement strand
GCCCAGCACCAGCAGCACCGAGGCGGCCACGGCTGTCCACCGGCTCATCCGCCGGGAGAGGAGGACATACGCCTTGGGACGGACGGACGGGGCAGGTGCAGTCAAATCCCGCTCCAGCGTCTCCCAGAATCCGTCGCGCACCTCCAGCTCGGCATGTGCCAGGCGTTTCTTGAACAGATCGGTTATTTCACTTTTGTCTCTCATGTGCCAAATATTCTTTGATTCTTTTCGCCAACATACACTTGGCGCGATGAAATTGCGAAGTCGACGAATGTTCTTTGATGTGGAGCAGGGCTGCAATCTCCTTGTGCGACTTTTCCTCGAACACATACAGATTGAAAACCGTCCGGCAACCTTCGGGCAACTCGGCCACGAATTCCATCAAGACCTCTTCCGAGAGGTTGCTGCCCGCCTCGGCCAGGCTCGCCTCGTCAGGTATGTCCGGCATCTGCCCTTCGTCCACCAACAAGCGGCTGAAATGATGCTGCCGACGCAGGTAGTCGATGGCCTGCGTCACCATCACCCGGTTGACCCACATCTCCAGCGGACATTCACCCCTATACGTGAAGCGGGTGAAAATTTTGATGAAACCGTCGTGAAGCACGTCGTGCGCGGCGTCCAGGTCGCCCACGTAGCGGTAGCAGACGGCCAGCATCTGCTGCGCATAGCGGGTATAGAGAGCCTTTCGGGCAGAATCCTTTCCGGCCCGGCATCCTTCAATCAACTCTATTTCATTGTCCACTATCAAGATAGTCCTGTCGAACGCCTCATCGCGTCGTTTATCTGTTAGACGCAGCATATGAGAGAATGCTGCAAGAGAGAATACAAAAATATGTTAAGCGCGAACCACGCGGATTCGGACAGCCCATGCGATGAGGGTAGATCCGTGCAATCCGCGCAATCCGCGCCTAATTCATCTATCGTCGGTTCAGCAAGCCTTGAAGCTCATGTCCAGCCCCTTGACAGAGTGCGTCAGGGCGCCCACCGAGATGAAGTCCACGCCACACTCGGCATAGTCGCGGAGGGTGTCGAACGTGATGCCGCCCGACGATTCGGTCTCATAGCGTCCGCCCACCATCTCGACGGCCCGGCGGGTCAGCTCGGGCGTGAAGTTGTCGAACATGATGCGGTCCACGCCGCCCACATCCAGCACCTGCTGCAGCTCGTCGAGGTTGCGCACCTCGATCTCTATCTTCAGGTCCTTGCCCTTCTCTCGGCAGTACTCCTTGGCGCGCAGGATGGCCTTGTCGATGCCTCCGGCAAAATCCACGTGGTTATCCTTCAGCAGGATCATGTCGAACAGGCCGATGCGGTGGTTGACACCGCCGCCTATCTTCACAGCCATCTTCTCGAGGATGCGCATACCGGGCGTGGTCTTGCGGGTGTCGAGCACGCGGGTACGGGTGCCCTTCAGCTGCTCGGCATAGCGGTGGGTCATGGTAGCGATGCCGCTCATGCGCTGCATGATGTTCAGCATCAGGCGTTCGGTCTGCAGCAGGGACTGCACCTTGCCCTCCACCACCATGGGCACGTCGCCCGGCTTCACTACCGAGCCATCAGGCATGAACACCTCCACTTTCAGCGTGGGGTCGAAGCGGCGGAATACCTCCTTGGCCACCTCGATGCCCGCCAGGATGCCAGGTTCCTTGATCAGGAGTTTGGACTTGCCCATCTCCGTGGCGGGGATGCAGGACAGCGTGGTGTGGTCGCCGTCGCCTATGTCTTCGGCGAATGCCAGGTCTATCAACCTGTCAATCAATTCTTGTTCTTTTGTCATGGTTCTGTCTTATCTATCCTTATTTGATGTATGTAATACTCATTTTGCCGCATGCGGAAGAAGCAGTTCACGCGATAGGCACCGCCCTCCGTCTGCAACGTGCCGACGATGAAGCCCGACTCGCCGCGCTTCCCCCGGTGGTTGATGTCGAAGGCCCTCACCTTGTTCCCCGCGAAGAAGGTCGTCAGCTCCTGCTCCGCCCGCGCCTTGTCCCCGCTAACAGTCTTGTCCCCGATGGTCACGTCCACCGCTTCGCCCAAGTACCTGACCAGTTCCTGGGGATTCCCTTTCTTGAGGGCCGCAATCACGCCCGCAGGCATGTCTTGCGCAAAGGCAAAGGCCAGCCCCACGAAGAGGCCGACAAAGAGCAATACGACTCGTTTTCTCATTGTCCACAGCATTGATGATTGGCGGCAAAGATAGGCATTTCTTGCCAATAAACGAAAGCAAGGATAAGAAAATGTGTTTCAAGGCTCAGGCGCAGGCTCCTCCGAGCACGGGCGCAAGAGGCGGCGAGCACGGGCGCAGGCATGGATAAACACGGACGGGGATATACCTGGCCAAATTCCGTAAATTCGTGCTGCAACATCATTATATCAACGAGCGGAAATTCATGTACCGACTCATCCATACAAATTTTGTTGAGAACGAGTGGCAAACCGCCACGCTCATCAGCGGCAAGCCGCTGTTCTACAAGGGCGAACTCTACTTGGAGGAATACAAGCGGAAGTTCACGACTGAAAGGGCTGGCTTCCAAATAGTGAAAGACCCGACGGACAAGTCAGGGCTTGTGCTTTGCATTGAAGGCAAGCCAATTGACGAATTTTAAAAAGCAGTATGAAAAACTGTTCAATTTCATGCGGAGGACATTGCAACATTCCACAAAAGCAAAGAACCAGATTTATAACATCTTATCGTGATGAAAGTTAAAAATAGGGCACAATCCTAATTCAATGAAATGAAAGGCAAAGTAACGGAAAATTCATCCTTCGACTTACAGATAGATACATTGCTTCCATATAAGGCATATTGCCGTTTTATATTGTCAAGGCCAATACCTGTACGGGTTACGCAGTCGCGTAATTGTATATTGTTAGCCACTGTAATCCCGGTTTCACTGACAGTAATCCGGACTAGTAGAGGCAATTGTGGCGTACAGATGTTGTGCTTGATGGCATTTTCCACAAGCATCTGTACGCTGGCAGGAACGACATGCCTGTGTGTTTCTTTTTTGTCCACGGATATTTCTACCTGTAGTGCGTTATCGTAGCGTATTTGTTCCAAATAGGCATAAGACGAAACAAAACGCAGTTCTTCATCTAACGTAACAGTTTGATATTCTTGCGTTAACAGCAAATAACGATAGACTGATGACAGTTTCTTGGCAAATCGGTTGGCTTTATTGGCGTCTTGGTAAGTCAGCGATGCCAATGTATTCATGCAATTGAATAGGAAATGGGGATTTATTTGATTTTTCAATGCCTCAAATTGGTAAAGATTCTTCTCTTTTTGCAGATCCTTTTGCTTCAAGTTATAATAGAATATCTCCAAATCTTTGTGAAAGAGTTTATACTTTAATGAAATAGTTCTATATTTGCATCCGTAAGAGTTACCCAAACAGGCAAAGCGATGTAGACCACGGCAATTAGAACGGTAGCTAAGTCATCACCCAAAAAATGAGGCTATTTTTTCTAACTACCTTGAATTCAACGAGATATATTCCTTTGCAGAATTAGGAAACAATTAGGTGCAGATTACGCGGATTGCACGGATATCTTTTTCTATAAAACCACTGCTATCCATCCTATTGTGATAAACTTAATCTGTATAATCCGAGTAATCCGCCCCTAAAAAATAGTTCCAAAATTTATGGAGAGTATCAACTAAATTTCAACATCTACTTATAGCAATAATTGTCTGTAAAGTAATTCATGTCAAACAAGAAAAACAGTAATACTACCGACACCCGCTTATGAAGACCGTCCTCCTCGTCGTGGGCCGCACCGTCGAGCCCCATTTCATCACCGCCATCAACGACTACGTGCAACGCACACGCCGTTATCTCTCGTTCGAACTGGAAGTCATCCCCGAACTGAAGAACACCCGGAACCTAAGCACCGATGTGCAGAAGGAGCGCGAGGCCGACCTCATCCTGAAGGCGATGCAACCGGGCGACGTGGTGGTGCTTCTTGACGAGGGGGGACGGGAAATGAGGTCGGTGGAGTTTGCCGACTGGATGAAGCACAAGATGAACACGGTGAGCCGCCGACTGGTCTTCGTGGTGGGTGGTCCCTATGGCTTCGCCAAGCGGATATATGACGTGGCCCACGAAAAGCTGTCCCTCTCGCGCATGACCTTCTCCCACCAAATGGTGCGCCTCATCTTTGTGGAACAGCTCTACCGGGCAATGAGCATCCTGCACGGCAGCCCGTACCACCACGAATAAAACAAGGGGCAAGTATATGAGTTCTGAAAATAAAAGTGTACTTTTGCCCGAAAAACGGATAGGAATTTAGCGCGCACAAGCGTGCTTCAATGAAGAATGAAGAATACCCGCTTCGCGGGAGTATGAAGAATTTTCGTTGGAAGCGGCAAATTCTTCATCCTTCATTTTCATTCTTCATTTTGCGCGAAGCGCGATTCTTCATTCTTCATTTAACTGCTAAATTATCATTCATTATGAAAACAGCTCTCATCTCAGGCATCACAGGCCAGGATGGTTCTTTCTTGGCCGAATTCCTCCTCCAGAAAGGATATGAAGTGCACGGCATCCTGCGCCGCTCTTCTTCGTTCAACACCGGGCGCATCGAACACCTCTACTTCGACGAGTGGGTGCGCGACATGAAGCAGAAGCGCCTGGTCAACCTGCATTATGGCGACATGACGGACAGTAGCAGCCTCATCCGCATCATCCAGGAGGTGCAGCCCGACGAAATCTACAACCTGGCCGCACAGAGCCACGTGAAAGTGAGCTTCGAGGTGCCCGAATATACCGCCGAGACCGATGCCGTGGGCACGCTGCGCATGCTTGAGGCCGTCCGCATCCTGGGCTTGGAGAAGAAGACGAAAATCTACCAAGCATCCACCTCCGAGCTCTTCGGCAAGGTGCAGGAAGTGCCCCAGCGGGAGACGACCCCCTTCTACCCGCGCAGCCCCTATGGCGTGGCCAAGCAATATGGCTTCTGGATCACGAAGAACTATCGCGAGAGCTACGGCATGTTTGCCGTGAACGGCATCCTCTTCAACCACGAGAGCGAACGCCGGGGCGAGACGTTCGTCACGCGCAAGATCACCCTGGCCGCCGCCCGCATCGCCCGGGGCCTGCAAAACAAGCTCTATCTGGGCAACCTGAATGCCCAACGGGACTGGGGCTATGCCAAAGACTACGTGGAGTGCATGTGGCTCATCCTGCAACACCCCACCCCAGAGGACTTCGTCATCGCCACGGGCGAGATGCACACCGTCCGCGAATTCTGCACCCTGGCCTTCCGCGAGGCCGGTATCGACCTGCGCTGGGAAGGCGAAGGCGTGGATGAGAAAGGCATCGACACCCGCACAGGCCGCGTGCTGGTGGAGGTAGACCCCAAGTATTTCCGCCCCGCCGAGGTAGAGCAACTACTGGGCGACCCCACCAAGGCCAAGACCCTGTTGGGATGGAACCCGCGGCAAACCAGCTTCGAGGAGTTGGTGCGCATCATGGTGCGGCACGACTTGGAGACGGTGGAAAGCCGATGAACCGATGCCGCGCCCACCATATTTTCCGCGCAAATGTTGGCAGATTCTGCAATAAACCCTTATATTTGCACAGAAATCCACAAAGTGTGCAAACATGGAACAAAGTTTTATCGCCTACATCAAGAACAGCATCCGGGACAACTGGGACTTGGACGCGCTGACCGATTACAAGGGTGCCACCCTGCAATACAAGGACGTGGCCCGCAAAATAGAAAAGCTGCACATTCTTTTCGAGGAGAGCGGCATCCGTAAGGGAGACAAGATAGCCCTGTGCGGGCGCAACAGCTCGCATTGGGGCGTCGCCTTCCTGGCCACGCTGACCTACGGGGCGGTGGCCGTCCCCATCCTGCATGAGTTCAAGGCAGACAATGTGCACAACATCGTCAACCACTCCGAAGCCCGCCTGCTCTTCGTGGGCGACCAGGTGTGGGAGAACCTGAACGAACACGCCATGCCCCGGCTGGAGGGCATCGTGCTGGTGACGGACTTCTCCGTGCCGGTGTCGCGCAGCGAGAAGCTGACCTACGCCCGCGAGCACCTCAACGAAATGTTCGGCCAGAAATACCCCAAGAACTTCCGGAAAGAACACATCTCCTACCACGAGGACCAACCCGAAGAATTGGCCGTCATCAACTACACATCGGGCACCACCAGCTACTCCAAGGGCGTGATGCTGCCCTATCGGAGCCTGTGGAGCAACACGGCCTTCGCCTTCGAGGTGCTGCCGCTGAAGCGAGGAGATGGCGTGGTGTGCATGCTGCCCATGGCACACATGTATGGATTGGCCTTCGAGTTCCTCTATGAATTCGCCGTGGGCTGCCACATCTATTACCTGACCCGCATGCCCAGCCCGAAAATCATCTTTCAGGCTTTCGCCGAGGTGCAGCCAAGCATCATCATCGCCGTGCCGCTTATCATTGAGAAGATCATCAAGAAGAACGTATTGCCCAAGCTGGAAACGCCCACGATGAAGCTGCTCCTGAAGGTACCTTTCGTCAACGACAAGATCAAGGCTACGGTGAAGGAACAGGTGACGCAGGCTTTCGGTGGACGCTTCTCCGAGATTGTCATCGGAGGCGCGGCCTTCAACCAAGAGGTGGAGCAATTGCTCCGGATGCTGGACTTCCCCTACACGGTGGGCTATGGCATGACAGAGTGCGGCCCCATCATCTGCTACGAGGATTGGCGACGGTTCAAGCCGGGTTCCTGCGGAAAGGCTGCGCCCCGCATGGAGGTGCGCATCGTGTCGCCCGACCCGGAGAATGTGCCGGGCGAAATCATCTGCCGGGGCATGAACGTCATGCTGGGCTACTACAAGAATCCGGAAGCCACTGCCGAAGCCATCGACAAGGATGGTTGGCTGCACACGGGCGACCTGGGCACAATGGATGCCTACGGCAACGTCACCATCAAGGGACGGAGCAAGAACATGCTCCTGGGCCCCAGCGGACAAAACATCTACCCCGAAGAAATAGAAGACAAACTGAACAACATGCCCTACGTGGCCGAATGTCTCGTGGTGCAACAGAACGAACGCCTCGTGGGCCTGGTCTACCCCGACTTTGACGATGCCTACGCCAACGGCCTGACCTTGCAGGACATCGAGCACGTGATGGAGGAGAATCGCGTGGCGCTCAACCTGGAGTTGCCCGCCTACAGCCAGCTGGCCAAGATGAAGATCTACCCGGAGGCTTTCGAGAAGACGCCGAAGAAGAGCATCAAGCGCTTCCTCTACCAAGAGGCGAAAGGATAAGATTTACACCTTTTCTTTAATCAGACCCATGCGATAGGCCACCAGCAGCTTCTCCAAATCCGCAATCTGCGTAGTCAGTTCAGCTCCCTTGTCCGTGTCTTTCACCATCATGCGCTGGGAGTTGAACTCGACAAGAAATGTGGTAGACTTGATGTCCAATCCCTCCTCAATGGCTTTCTGACGGCTTTGGAAAGGCTCGTGCTGCACGAGTTGAAGGCCGTGGGAATGATAGACAAGGGTGTAGCCCGCAATGCCCGTCTCCGGCTGATAGGCTTTGGAGAAACCGCCGTCTATCACCAAAAGCTTGCCATTGGCTTTGACGGGCTTTTCGCCTTTCAGGGTCTTGACAGGGACGTGGCCGTTGATGATGTGAGAGTGCGGACCGGGCTGCACGCCAAACTCCAGCAGGATGCGGTCGCAGGTATCAGCCTCGTTGCGGAGGGTGTAGTACCAGCCTTTCGTCTCCTTGCACAGCTCCTTGTCGCCCACGAAATAACGCTCGAAGGTGGCCATCTTGTCCTTGTCGAACGAGGGAGCGTCGGGACCGCACCACATGTACCACATGTAGTCCACGGCAAAAGCCTTGGCTTCGGTCCCCTCCTCGCCAAAGTAAGCGCGGCGCACAAGTTGGTCGGTCTTCTGCAAAAGCTTGTGCCCCCAATATTCCTTTTCGCCAATGCGCACGTGCTTGAAACTGCCGTCCTCGTTGAGGGGCACGGAGGCGTGATAGAGCAGGTTGCTGTTGCACACCAGGTACATGCCACCATAGGTGTAGAGGCAGCGCATGTGCTTCTTCAGCTTCTCGCTGTTCATGAAGGAGGCATGGATTTTGTCCACAATGTCCTGCTCTTCGTCGCTCAGGCGATAGGGATTGGCGGGGTCAATGGTGGGGAAACACGTGTCGCGCAGGGGATATTCCTTGCCCCCGCAAGCAAAGATGCCGCGCGTATAGTCCACCTTGTCCAACAGCTTGCGTCCCTCCATGCCGAACTCCGGCCGACGGTCGATGATGGCTGCCTCCAGCTTGAACTGGATGACGGTGATGGCCTTGTGCATCTGGGCGATGAGACGCAAGGTCTTTTCGTTGTGCTGCCCGTCGGCCATGGCCATCTTGGGTGCAAACACCGTACAAGGATCGTCGGCGTAGGCGTCCATGGCAAAGGTGGCCAAAGGCAGGAGGTTGATGCCATAGCCGTCTTCCAGCGTGGCGAGGTTGCCATAACGCATGGACAGGCGGATGACGTTGGCTATGCAAGCATCGTTGCCCGAAGCGGCACCCATCCAGAGCAGGTCGTGGTTGCCCCATTGGATGTCGAAGTTGTGATAATCGCAAAGGGTGTCCATGATGATGTGCGCGCCGGGACCACGGTCGTAGATGTCGCCCACGATGTGCAGCGAGTCAATAGTGAGACGCTGGATGAGGTTGCACATCGCCACGATGAAGTCGTCCGCCCGCTTGGTAGAGATGATGGTGGAGATAATGACGTTGATATAGGCCTGTTTGTTGGGATCGATGCTCGACTCGTGCAGTAGTTCCTGGATGATGTAAGAAAACTCCTGGGGCAAAGACTTGCGCACCTTCGAGCGGGTGTATTTGGAGGAAACATTCTGGCAGACCTTCACCAGTTGGTTCAGGGTGATTTGATACCAGTCGTCCAAGTCTTTCTCCTCGGCTTTGACCAACTGTAGTTTCTCCTCGGGATAGTAGATGAGGGTGCAAAGCTCCTTCTTCTCGCTCTCGCGCAGGGTGTGGCCGAAGATTTCGTTCACCTTGCGCTTCACGGCGCCCGAACCGTTCTTCAGCACGTGCTGGAAGGCTTCGTACTCACCGTGTATGTCTGTCAGGAAGTGTTCCGTGCCTTTGGGCAGGTTCAATATCGCTTCCAAGTTGATGATTTCCGTACTCGCGTCGGCGATGGTCGGAAAGCTGCGCGACAGGAGTTGCAGGTAGCGCAGGTCGCTTACGATGGATTCTGGACTGATATTTCCCATGTATATAGATAGTTTTCTGATTGATTGCAAAATTAATCATTCGCCTCTTTCTCGCCAAACATTCTCCCAGAGAAATGCCACGCTGGACGCTATTTTAGGGACAAGCAACTTGGCAGCCTCGGGACAAGCAGGCATTACAACAGAAACATCAGCAGCACTTGCGCAATGACCACCCGCAGGAACATGCTCAGCGGATAGACCGTGGCGTAGGCCACCGAGGCATTGTTGCCCGGCAGTGTGTCGTTGGCATAGGTCAGTGCCATGGGATTGGCCATGCTGCCACACAGCATCCCCACCGTGGAGCCAAAGTCCGTCTTCATCGCCTTGAACGCCACCGCGCCTACAATCAGCACCGGCACCAGCGTCAGCACAAAGCCCGTGCCTATCCACAGCAGGCCTTCGGGGCGGAACACGGTCTCGAAGAAGTGTGCGCCGGCATCCAATCCCAGACAAGCCAGATAGAGCGCCAAGCCCAAGGAGCGAAGCATCAGGTTGGCACTGCGCGTGGTATAGGTGATCATGTGCAGGCGCGGGCCAAAGGTACCGATGAGGATGCCCACGATGATGGGGCCGCCTGCCAATCCCAACTTGATTGGCGCGCTGATGCCCGGCAAAGAGATTGGAATGGCTCCCACCATCAGGCCCAACACGATGCCAATGAATACGGCCACCAGGTTAGGCTCTTTCAAGCTCTTGACGGCATTGCCCAACACACGCTCCACATTGTGCAAGGCGGCTGCCTCGCCTACCACGGTCAGACGGTCGCCCATCTGAAGGCGCAAGTCAGCCGTGGCCAGCAATTGCACGCCGCTACGGTAGATGCGGGTGATGTTGACGCCATACGTGTTGCGCAAGTGCAGCGAACCCAATTTGCGGCCGTTCAGTTCGGGACGGGTGACTACGATGCGCTGCGAAATGAGTTGGCTGTCTATGGCATTCCAGTCGATATCTTCCTTGTTCCAATCGGTATGCTCCTGCTCACCAAAAAGTACGGTCAACGTCGGGGCATCTTTCTCGGGCGTGAGCACCAAGAGGCGGTCTCCCTCGCGGATGACGGTGTCCGACGTGGGGATAGTCACCTTGCCCTCCCGCCAGAGGCGTGAGATGACAAACTTGGCGTAGTGCAAGCCGCCGATCTCCTTGATACTCTTGTCGAAGATGGCAGGATTGTGCACTTGGAAAGCAGCGATATAAGGCTTGTTTACATTCTCCGTCTCCTTCTCTTGGAGATCCTCCTTGCGCGCCAAGAACTTACGCATCAACAAGATAGCCAGGATGACGCCCACCACCCCCAACGGATAGGTCACCGCACAGCCCAAGGCCGGCGGAGCGGCGTCCATGCCCAATTGCTTCAACGTCTGCTGGGCTGCGCCAAGAGCGGGCGTATTGGTCGTGGCCCCACAGAGGATACCCACCATGTCCGGCAAGGAGATATTCAGTCCCCAACTGCCCAGCAAGGCCATCAGCGTACCCACCAGCACCACGGCAATGGCCAGCACATTGAGCTGCATGCCTCCGCTGCGGAATGAACTGAAGAATCCGGGCCCCACCTGTAGGCCCAAGGCATAGACAAACACCACCAGGCCAAAGCTCTCTGCATAGGTCAGCATCTGCGGGTCGATGGACAGCCCCAGATGCCCGGCCAGGATGCCCGCGAAGAAGACGAACGTCACCCCCAGCGACACGCCCAAGATGCGCACCTTGCCCAACCCCAGCCCGATAGCTGAAATGAGCGAAAGCACCGCCAAAGCCTGCAAGGCGGTGTGCTCTACAAACAAACTATATAGCCAATGCATCGCGCCGACGGATTAAGATTCCACACCCTTGGCCTTCTCTTTCTTCAGTTTACGACGTTCGCGCAACACCTCGACAACGGCGGGCAGGACTGAAATGATAATGATGGCCACCACCAGAATCTTCAGGTTCTGCTGCACAAAAGGCAGATCGCCGAAGAAATAGCCGGCATAGCAGAACAGGGCCACCCACAAGGCACCGCCCGTCACATTGTAGAGCATGAAGTAATAATAGTGCATCTTGCCCATCCCGGCCACGAACGGTGCAAACGTGCGGACAATCGGCACGAAGCGGGCAATGATGATGGTCTTGCCCCCATATTTCTTGTAGAACTCATGCGTCTTGTCGAGATAGCTCTGTTTGAACACCTTGGAATTGGGATTGCTGAACAGCCTCCTCCCGAAGAAATGCCCAATGGCATAGTTGCTCGAATCACCCAAGACAGCCGCAGCAAACACGATCAACGCCAATATATTCACCTCCAACGGCATATCGGGCTGGGCAGCGATAGCTCCTGCCACGAACAGCAAGGAATCGCCCGGCAAGAAAGGCGTGACCACCAGGCCAGTCTCGCAGAAAATCACCAGAAACAAAATGGCATACGTCCAGAGATGGTACTGCTGCACGATACTGATCATGTATTGATCAATGTGAAGAATGAAATCAATAAGAAACTCCATGAGCTTAAATACTACATTTCACAATCAATTAAAAAAGGCGACCGCAAAACTTTTGCAGCCGCCCGTTTCAAACTTTGGTAGTGGATACGAGAATCGAACTCGTGTTCCATGCGTGAGAGGCATGTGTCCTAGCCGCTAGACGAATCCACCGCTTTATTTCGTACACCCTCAGGGATTCGAACCCTGGACCCACTGATTAAGAGTCAGTTGCTCTACCAACTGAGCTAAGAGTGCATTTCTGTCCGCGGAAGCGGGGGGATTCGAACCCCCGGTACGGAAATACCCGTACGTCAGTTTAGCAAACTGGTGGTTTCAGCCACTCACCCACACTTCCTTTGTGACCAGCATCTTTTCAAATGCGGTGCAAAGGTAGGCAAAGTTTTGATACCTGCAAACATTTTCCCCATATTTTTTTCAAACTTTTCTTTTTATGCCGGGAAATGCGGTGGAAATCAGCAAAAAGGCTATCTTTGCGGAAATTATTATTCAGACGAATGGATACATTATTAAAAGACACTATCAACGAGACAGTCAACCGGCGTTTCCCCGAGATGAGCATCGAAAGCCGCAAATTGCTGGCCAGCATCATCACACGCAAGGACATGGAGAAGGGGGAAATTCTCTTGAAAGAAGGCCAAGTCAGCCGCAACTTCGTCGTCGTGGCCAAAGGCATGGTCCGCCAATTCTACTATAAAAACGGGAAAGACGTCACCGAGCATTTCTCCTACGAAGGCGATATTGTCATCTGCATCGAGAGCGTCCTGCTACAGGAGCCCACGCGCCTGATGATAGAAGCCTTGGAAGCCGGAACGCTCTACCTCATCCCGGCAGACGAATTTCTGAAGCTGTCGAAATCATCGTGGGAAATCAACTTTTTCTACCGTAAGATGCTGGAGTACAGCCTCATCGTTTCGCAGAAGAAAGCTGATTCCTGGCGATTCGAGACCGCACGCGAACGCTATTTGCGCCTGATGGAAGCCCAGCCCGAAGTCATCAAGCGGGCTCCCCTCGCCCACATCGCGTCCTACCTGCTCATGACGCCCGAGACGCTCAGCCGGGTACGCGCAGGCGCACTCTGACCCCAATCGGACAAAGAGGGACTTTAACGCGTTAATCAAGGATTTGAGCGCGCCAAAGAGGCACTTTGCGCCCCGATAAGAGGCACTTTGGTAAAAACCGAATTTCATTCATACCGTATGATAGACAAATCCGCTAAAATTTATGTAGCCGGACACCACGGATTGGTGGGTTCGGCCATCTGGAACAACCTCTTGCAAAGAGGATACACCAACTTGATAGGAAAAAGCCACCAGGAACTGGACCTGCTGGATCCCGTAGCCGTCCGCCGATTCTTCGACGAGGAACAACCCGAAGCCGTGGTGCTGGCCGCCGCCCACGTGGGTGGCATCCTGGCCAACCTGCACTACCGGGCAGACTTCATCTACCAGAACCTGCAGATACAACAGAACGTGATAGGCGAGAGCTTCCGCCATGGCGTGCAGAAACTGCTCTTCCTGGGAAGCACCTGCATCTATCCGCGCGAGGCTCCGCAGCCCATGAAGGAAGATTGCCTGCTGACCTCTCCCTTGGAATACACCAACGAACCGTATGCCATCGCCAAGATTGCCGGACTGAAGCTGTGCGAGAGTTTCAACCTGCAATACGGCACCAACTACATCGCCGTCATGCCCACCAATCTGTATGGCCCGAACGACAATTTCCACTTGGAGAACAGCCATGTCCTGCCAGCCATGATGCGCAAGATCCACCTGGCCAAATGTTTGAACGAAAACGACTGGGATGCTGTACGCAAAGATTTGAACCTCAGGCCTGTGGAAGGCGTGAAAGGCAATAATAGCCAAGAAGAGATTCTGAAAGAACTGGCCAAGTTCGGTATCACTCCAGAATCTGTAACCCTCTGGGGAACAGGAACTCCCTTGCGTGAATTCCTTTGGAGTGAAGAAATGGCCGATGCCAGCGTATATGTATTATTGAATGTAGATTTCAAAGATACATATACATCAGACACACGGGAAATACGCAACTGCCACATCAACGTGGGCACTGGCAAAGAAATCAGTATCAAAGAAGCAGCCGAAAAAATCATGAAAGAGACTGGCTTCAAAGGCACTTTGCAATGGGATGCCACAAAACCCGACGGCACCCCGCGCAAACTAACTGACGTCAGCAAACTGCACAACTTGGGATGGCACCATAAGATTGAAATAGACGAGGGCGTCCACCGCCTCTACGAATGGTACCTGAAGGGAATTTGCATCAATCACCAGACGGAATAATAAAGAATGATGAATGAAGAATTTGTGTGTGGCGTGAGGGAAGTTTTCACAACATTCTTCATTCATCATTTTTCATTTAAAAGCTATCATCCGGCTGATATACTTGCCGATGATGTCGAACTCGATGTTCACCACGCTTCCTACCCGGATGGCATGAAAATTGGTATGCTCGTAGGTATAGGGAATGATGGCCACCTGGAAAGTATCGTCCGTCGGATTGCAGACGGTCAGGCTAACGCCGTTGACTGTGACCGAACCTTTGTCCACAGTAATATATCCGCGCTTGGCCATCTCCACGTCGAAAGCATAACGGAAAGTAAAATAGAAACTCCCCTCTGCATCCTCTATGGCTGTACAGACAGCCGTCTGATCCACATGCCCCTGTACAATGTGCCCGTCCAAACGGCCATTCATAAGCATGCTGCGCTCCACATTTACTTCATCCCCCACTTGTAACTGCCCGAGGTTTGAACGCTCCAGCGTTTCCTTCATGGCCGTTACTGTATAGGTCTCCTCGGTCAGGTCAACCACTGTCAGACAAACGCCATTGTGCGAAACGCTTTGGTCTATTTTCAACTCATCTACAAAAGAACACTTAAAAGTGAAGTGCACATTCTCTTGGTCTTTAACCATTGCCACCAGCGTGGCACATTCTTCTACTATTCCGGAAAACATAATTATTGTATCATTTAAAGTCTGCCGGACAAAGGTAAAACGAAAATTCTAAAAAGAGAAGCCCTACAAGCGATTTTTTAAACGGCATTGGATTTGACACTATCCTGTGCGATTATATGCTGAAAGCCATGGGACGCCCCTACTTTGCCATGCTGGTGCTTGGCGGGACGGTAGTGCTCAACCTGCTCCTGAACCTCCTTTTTGTCGGTGTGTTTGGGTGGGGCACGGCAGGCTCGGGCTTGGCTACGGGCATCGCATTTACAACTGGTTTTGCGGTCATGGCTCCCGCTCTGCTGAAAAAAAGCAGTCTGGTCAGTCTCCGGAAAGGGTGTTTCTCTTTCAGGTTGCTGGGTCAGATGACATACAACGGCTCATCGGAAGGCTTGTCGGAGTTGTCAGCCGGCATTACGGTATTCCTCTTCAACTGGGTGATGATGAAGAACTGGGGAGAAGTGGGAGTAGCTGCATTTACGGCCATCAATTATATGCTGAA
>JAHLFO010000119.1 GCA_018883785.1 Candidatus Bacteroides intestinipullorum | reverse complement strand
ACAACTAACCATTAACCATTAACCATTAATTATCATGGACAAGAAATCGATTTGGAAGATGGTCATCCAGACCCTTATCTCTATCCTCTCGGCCATCGGCACCACGCTGGGCTTGGTGAGCTGCATGGGCTAATCTGTTTTGGCTCGGGGGGCGGGGGCGGGGGTTACGCCTGCTTTTCGCCCACGATGCTGTCGTCCAGCACTTTGATTTTCTCCTTGATCAGCTGGATGTCGGCTTTCAGTTTGTCCACCTTGCGGTTCAGCTCGCTCAGGAGGCTGTTGCCTTTCTTGGACGAGGCGTTGAGGAATCCGAGGTTGTTCTCATACGTTTGCAGCTCGCTCCTGAGGTTCTCGTAGGCGCGCACCAGCTTTTCGCGCTCGCGCAGCAGTTGGGGGTTGCTGCCTTCGGGCATGGCGCCGATGGAGGCTTTGAAGCTGCTGAGCTTGCGGTTGGAGGCGCTGATGTTGAAGCGGTCGAACAGTTGGTCCACGATGTTGCGGTATCGCTTGTATATCTTGTCCTTTTCCTTGATGGGGACGTGTCCGATGCCGTTCCATTGCTTCATCAGGTCGCGGACTTGCTGGGCGGCCTCTTCGCTGTCCGTGTCTTGGCCTATGGCGCCCAGCTGGTCGATGATGGCCCGCTTCCGCTCCAGGTTCTCTTGCTCCTGGCTGCGTTGGGAGGACTGGGCCTTGTTGCGCTGTTCGAAGAAGTAGTCGCAGGCGGTGATGAAGCGTTTCCACACTTCGTTGGAGTGCCGCTTGTTCACCGGGCCGATGGTTTTCCATTCTTTTTGCAGCTTGGCCAGGGCGTCGGCGGTGGCTTTCCAGTCGGTGCTGTCCTTCAGGGCTTCGGCCTGTTCGCAGAGGGCGCGTTTCTTCTCCAGGTTGGCGCTCATGTTCTCCTTCATGGACTTGAAGAATTCTCCGCGCTTGTGGAAGAAGTCGTCGCACGCCTTGTGGAAGCGTTCGTAGATTTGGACGTTCATCTTCTGGGGGGCGTAGCCGATGGTTTTCCATTTGGCTTGCAGGGCGATGACTTCTTGGGCTTTTTCTTCCCATTGGGACGGGGTGGCCAGCTCGTTGCAGTCGATGGCTTCGACGATTTCGCAGATGACCGTCTTCTGGTCGAGGTTGTTGCGTTCTTTCTCCTTCAGGGCCTCGAAGTGTTGTTGGTGGCGGCGGTGTATGGCCGTGGTGGCGGCCTTGAAGCGTTCGCGGATCTGGTCGCGCTGTTCCTTGGCCACGGGGCCGGTGTCGCGGAATTCTTCGTTCAGCTTCTGCCATTGGTGGAAGGCGGAGACGACGTCGGGCTCGTCGGCCAGCTTCTCGGCGGCTTCGCACAGGCGTTGCTTGATTTCCAGGTTTTTCTTGAAGTCATATTCGCGGAACTCGTTGTTCAGCTTCAGCAGGTCGTAGAATTTCTCCACGTAGAGCTGGTAGTTCTTCCACAGCTCGTTGACCTTGGCGGGGGGCACGAGGGTGACTTCGTTCCATTGTTGTTGCAGCTTCTTGAACTCCGTGTAGTTCTTGTTGGGGTCGTCGGGCGATTCTACCAGGTCTTTCAGTTCTTCGATGATGGAGAGCTTCACTTGCAGGTTCATCTCCCGTTGCTTTTCCTGTTCGGCGGCAAGTTCGCTGCGCTTTTCTTTGATGACGGACATGACGTTCTTGAATTCTTCTTCCGCGGCGTCGGGCGCGGGAATAAAGTCTTCGGCAGAGCCTCCGTTTTCAATGAATAGTTTCCGGGCCGCTTCCTGCTCGGCATTGTGCAGCTTGTAGAAGGCTTGCTTCAGGCTGTCTATGCCGGCCTTGGGGGCGGTTTCCACATGGGTAGCGATTTCTTTGAGCCGGGCCAGGATCTCGCCTTTGGTGAGTTTCTGTTCCGTTTCCGCCGGTTGTTCGGCAGCGTTTTCTTCAGCAGGAGTTTCCGTGGCTACCGGTTCGGCAACTGCTGCGTTCTTCTGTTCTTCTTCTAATTCCACCGGTTTTGGGGTGAGATTAGTGTCTAGAGTGTCCGTCATTGTATTTCCTATTTTAAGGCGGTAAGACCCGCCGTATAACATTAGACTACAAATTAATGAAATAAAAATGATTCCAGCCTACTTTTTGCGCCACTTTTTTTCATTTTGCGTGCAAATTTGTCAGGAGAGCAGCACCGTGATGCCCATATAGAGCATCATGCCGATGATGTCGTTGGTGATGGAGATGAACGGGCCGGTGGCGATGGCGGGGTCTACCTTCAGCTTCTCCAGCGTCATGGGCACCAGCGTGCCGAAGATGGAGGCGAACATCACCACGGCAAAGAGGCTGATGGATACCGAGTAGGTGACCGTGGCCGCCGAGCCGAAGCGCACGAAGTTGTAGATGTACACCAGCAGGGAGATGATGGTGGCGTTGATGGCGGCCACGATGGCTTCCTTGCCCACTTGTTTCAGGGTGTCCTTGGCGTCCAGCGAGCTGTTGGCCAGGCCTTGCACGATGATGGCGGACGATTGTGTGCCCACGTTTCCGCCCGTGCCGCCGATGAGGGGGATGTAGAGCGCCATCTCGGGGTGGGCGGCAAAGGTGGTGTCGAAGTTGCCCAGGATCATGGAGTTGCCGATGCCGCCCAGCATGCCGATGAGCAGCCAGGGCAGGCGTGCCGACGTCTGGCGCACCAGGTTGTCGTCCGTCTCGACGTCTTGCGACAGGCCGGAGGCCAGTTGGTAGTCGCGTTCGGATTGTTCGCGCACTTCGTCCATGACGTCGTCCACGGTGATTTGTCCCACCAGCCGTCCGATGCTGTCCACCACGGGCACGGCCACCAGGTCGTACTTCTCGATGGTCTGCACCACTTCGTCTATCGGCGTGTCCACGTGCACGGAGATGGGGTCTTTCTTCATCACGTGCTTCACCTTCGACACCGAGGGCGAGGTGATCATCTTCTTCAGCGGGAAGACGCCTTGCAGGCGGTCCTCATCGTCGATGACGTATACATAGTAGATTTCGTCCAGGTCTTCGGCTTGCAGGCGCATTTCTTTCAGGCACTCGGGCATGCTCCAGTTCTCGTTGACGGTCACCATCTCCGTGCCCATCAGTCCGCCGGCCGTGTCTTCGTCATACTTCAGCAAGTCCACGATGTCGCCTGCCTGTTCGATGTCCTCGATGTGCGACAATACCTCTTCCTGCTTGTCCTCGTCCAGTTCGCGCATCAGGTCTACGGCATCGTCCGTATCCATGTAGTCCACGAACTTCTTGGCGATGGTCTCCGAGGGCAAGGCTTCTAGCAAGTCCTTCCGCGAGTCTTCGTCCATCTCTACCAGCACGTCTGCGGCCGTTTCGTTGTCCAGCAGGCGGTAGATGAAGCGGGCTTCCTCCACGTCGAGGTCGTTGCACAGCTCGGCGATGTCGGCCGGATGCAGGTCGGCCAGCAACGCTTTGACGCTCTCGGTGTCTTTCTGTTCGATGAGGCCTTTCACCTTATCGATGTATTCTTCGTCTATTTCCATAGGTCAGTCTGGTGTTAAGGGTTTGTGCCATGGCTCTGGAGCGCCTCTTCCACCTGATTGGTCAGGGCAATGAATTGCGCGACGGACAGTTGTTCGGGGCGTTTGTCGAACAGGGCGTCTTGCGTCAGGGGGCAATCCTTGCTCAGCAACGGTTTGATGGAGTTGCGCAGCGTCTTGCGCCGTTGGTTGAAGGTGGTCTTCACCACTTGCTTGAACAGGGTTTCGTTGCAGCCCAGCGCCTGGGTGCCGTTGCGCGTCATGCGGATGACGGCGCTCTTCACCTTGGGGGGCGGGTTGAACACGTGCTCGTGTACGGTGAAGAGGTATTCCACCCGGTACCATGCCTGTATCAGCACGCTCAGTATGCCGTAGGTCTTGTTGCCCGGCGATGCGGCGATGCGTTCGGCCACTTCTTTCTGTATCATGCCCGTGCAGCAGGGGATCAGGTCCTTGTAGTCCAACATCTTGAAGAATATCTGGCTGGAGATGTTGTAGGGATAGTTTCCGGTCAGCACGAACGGTTGTCCGTCGAACAGGCGTTCGAGGTGCATCTTCAGGAAGTCGTCTTCGATGATGTCGTCCTCCAGCCCGGGATAGTTCTCGCGCAGGTAGGCCACCGACTCATAGTCCACCTCCACCACCTTGAGCGGGCGCTGCTTCTGTACGAGGAACCGGGTCAATACTCCCATGCCGGGCCCCACCTCGAGGATGGGGAGGCCGGGGCAGGCGTCCACGGTGTCGGCTATGTCCTGTGCCACCTTCAGGTCCTTCAGGAAGTGTTGGCCCAGGAACTTTTTTGGCTTCACTGATTTCATCTTTCTTAAGACAAGGATTATGTACTGCTTTTTTCTTTTGCGTTATCTTTGCACCCCGCAAAGATAGTGCTATTTGGCTGAATGAACAAACTGTTGAAAGAAATACTGAGCGTGGCGCTCCCCATTGCCTTGGGCGTGTTTGTCTTCTATTGGGTGTACCGCGATTTTGACTTTGCCCGTGTGGGCGATGTCCTGTTGCACGGCACGTCGTGGGGCTGGATGCTGTTGTCGCTCTTTTTCGGGGTGATGAGCCACGTGTTCCGCGGCTGGCGTTGGAAGCAGACGTTGGCTCCGCTGGGCGCTTATCCGCGGGCGGGCAATTGTGTGGACGCCATTTTTGTCTCTTATGCCACCAATCTGGTGCTGCCCCGTGTGGGCGAGGTGTCGCGGTGTGGCGTGTTGGCGCGCTATGACGGTGTGTCCTTTGCCAAGTCGCTGGGCACGGTGGTGACCGAACGCCTGCTGGACGGCGTGTGCATCCTGCTGATCACGGGGGGGACCTTCTTGTTGCAAATGCCTGTCTTTGTGCGGTTCTTCAACGAGACGGGCACCAAGATTCCTTCCTTGCTCCATCTGCTCGCTTCGCCTTGGTTCTATGTGTCGTTGTTCTCGGTGATCGGGGTGGGGGTGTTGCTCTACTACTTGTTGCGGATGCTTTCCTTCTATGAGAAGGTGAAAGGCGTGGTGCGCGGCGTGTGGGAGGGCATCATGTCTCTGCGCCAAGTGGACCATATCGGGCTTTTCACTTTCTACACCGTGGCCATCTGGGCTTGTTATTTCCTGCATTTCTACCTCACTTTCTTTTGCTTCGACTTCACCGGCTCGCTCAGCCTGCAAGCCGGGTTGGTGATGTTCGTGGGCGGCACGTTTGCGGTCATTGTCCCCACGCCCAATGGGGCAGGCCCTTGGCACTTCGCGGTGATCACCATGATGATGCTCTATGGCGTGAGCGATGCCGACGCGTCGATGTTTGCCCTGATTGTGCATGGCATACAGACGTTGCTGGTCATCGTGCTGGGCGTGTACGGGTGGCTTCATGCGATGTGGGCAAACTTCTCTTCTTGAAACTTGCGCCTTTCCCAAAATCTTCGTAACTTTGTCGCGTCTGCCCTCCTATGGGCGGCATTTATCGTATGAATCATAGCTTCGTTCATATTTCAAAGAATCGACATGCAGCAGCACATCACCCGTTGCGGCGAGGTAGTTGAGCCTCGGCTGTAGCGTGAGCGTTGTTTGTACGTCGTTGTTCTTTGGAATGTTGGACACCCTCCGGCACTTCAGGGATTGCCATGTCCTTGGATGATGGGGCCGGAAAACCTATTTTTTCCCTTTTATTCATTAAAAAACTTTTGAAGCTATGATGAAAAACAATAATTCTACGTTATACGAGAAATCCCAAGATTTAGATGCTTTCTTGACCTCCTGGGATGCGGCTTGCCCAACCGGCGAGGCCGCTGAAAACTTTTCGTACAAAGGATGTACGTATGTGGTGCCCGACCATGCGCGGGGCGAGAGGGAATGCCGGTTCTCCGGCCTTCGCTTCTCGTGGGGGGCACGGTCTTTCACGCCTGAAAAAGGCGAGCCTGCCCGATTCTTCATCGATGGGCAGGGGGGGAGGAGCGAACGCTTCTCCTTGTATATGGACGTGACCGATTGCGGTGATGAGGAGGGCATCTGCCCTACCGCCTTCTTTGTCTATCGCGAAGGCGAGCCCCAGCCTTTGGCGTATCATCTGGGGGGACAAATTACGGGGCTTTATTCGCAAAACGATTTCTCCCCGCTGAAGTCGCCCTTGACTCCGGGCTGCTATTTCCTGCTGGCCGACGGGTTGGTGGATGATGGTGAGTCGTCGGTCTTCGAGACCTTGGGCGACTATGTCTGCCTGCCTTTTGTGGTGATGGAAGCCGGGGATAGGCTGGAGCATCCCTCGGTATTGTCCGCTCGTGCTTCGCGCCCCAAGCATACGCTGGAGGAGGGCCCGTGGACCTCGGGGATGCTCCGCTTGAAGCTCTGCCTGTCCGCGCCGCTTCGAGCCGGGCGGGAATTGTCCGCCGTTTGCTATACCGAGGATTGGCGGCAGATGGCGCATGACGAGCGTTTGCAGGCTTCGGACAAGCGTGGGGAGCAGACGTTGCAGTTGCATTTCCGTTCGGACTTGATCTGGATGCCGGGGCGTTATGTGGTCGTCTTGTGCCATAACCGCGAGCCATTTGCCTCGGTAGCCTTTGATTACCGGGGCGAGGCCGACATGCCTTGCGTTTGCCGCTCGTTGGGGCCAGGGGATGCAGAGGCCCTTTTGGCGAAGTCCTTGGCCAATCATGCCGCTTGGCAACGCACGCGCGATTTTTCAGGCATGGCCCGGTTGAGGCTGCAACTGGCCGCGTTGCTTCCGAAGAGCGATTATAACAGCTTCTGCCAAGAACAGCAGTTGGCCGAGCTGCGCGAGAATGTCTATGCAGCCGTGAGTGCCGACGTGCCCTTCCATGCCAAGCGGTTGGCCTATTGCCTGCCCCAGATGCTGAACTATTGTACCACCGAAACCCGTCAGGTGGATGTTGAGGCTTGGGTGAAGGAGGATGATCCCGAGGCCATGTTGGAAGAACGTGCCATGCATGCGCTCACCTTATATAATATAGGTGTATTCTGTTTGGCTGAAGGACGTGCCTGCCTGGCCGCCTTGGAAAAAGCGGTGGCAGACTCCTTTACCTTCTGGGCGCTTACCTTGTGTGGGACGGAAGACGAGTTGCAGCGCCTTTTTGCCTGTTCGCCGGTGTTGGACCGGCATATCCGTCCGGAGTATCGTTTCCGTGTAGAACGTCCTGTGGTGTCCGACACGCTCCACGCGTTGCAGCGGGTGATCGGCGAAACGGCTTTTCGGCTGGATGCGTCAGCCGAGAACGCACTGGCCCGTCAGGTGATGCAATGCCACGATGTCGTGTCGTTGTGGGACAATAACGAGCAGACCTGCTATGTGCTGAGGGGGCTGGTAGGGCGCATCAAGCAACGTATACACGGCCAGTATGACTCCATCCGTAAGCCTACCCGCAGGGAACTGGTGACGGTGAAGGCGGAAGATATTGCGCTGGCCGACTGGATCCAAGCCCTCAAGGAGGCATCTGACGAGCCGGTCGGCGTAGACGAACAAGCCTTTGCGGAAAGCATGAAGGAGCTGGAAGCGATGGTGGGCCTACGCACGCTGAAAGAAACATTGTCCACTACCTTCTGCCAAGTGCGTTTCAAAGAGCGCAGGCGCCGGATGGGCCTGCCGGTGGGGGAGGAGACAGCCAGTCATGTCATCTTCACCGGGAATCCCGGCACGGGAAAAACCACGGTGGCCCGCCTGCTGGGGCGGATATATCGTGCCTTGGGGCTGCTGTCCAAGGGCGAGGTCATCTCGACCGAACGGCGGGAGCTGGTGGGGGAATACATCGGGCAAACCGAGGAGAAGATGAACGCTATCCTTCGGCGTGCCCGTGGCAATGTGCTTTTTATCGACGAGGCCTATAGCCTTTGCACCGATTCTGATGACCGGCGCGACTACGGCCGTCATGTCGTTGAGAGCCTGCTGTCCGTGCTGACCGAGCCCCATCCGGACATGGTGGTGGTCTTGGCAGGTTATGACGATGAGATGGAGCGGCTGATGCAGAGCAATCCCGGCTTGAAGAGCCGCTTTCCCTATAAGTTTCATTTCGACGACTATACCGCCGACGAGCTGATGCAGATTGCCGGCCTCACCCTGGAGCGGGGCGGCTATCGGTTGACTCCCGAGGCCAGGGAGCTGCTGCGGGATACGGTGGAAAACGCCTTGGCGCACAAAGACCGCTTCTTTGCCAACGCCCGCTGGGTGAATCGTTTTGTAACGTCGGGCATCCTGCCTGCCATGGCTCGCCGGGTAATGGCGATGGACGTTGCGGGGAAGGATGTGGAGCTGTATTGCACCGTGGAGCGTGCCGACGTGGCCGAAGCTATCCGGTTGCGGGCTACGGCATCGGCATCCGATGCAAAAAGCAGGCCCCGCATCGGCTTCAAGGCATAAAAAAGCCTGCCCGGCGGAGAAAAGCCGGGCATAATTGGGCAAATCACAAAGAAAAGAGTATATTTGCGAAAATAAATCGTAGTATTACTTCTATTTCGTATAACCGTTATGAGTACAATCTTACAACTGGCTCCACAGAACGTGTGGAAGCATTTCTATGAGCTGACCCGCATCCCCCGTCCGTCGGGACATATAGAGCAGGTCACCGAATATTTGGTAAACTTTGGTAAGGGCTTGGGCCTGGAATCCTTTGTGGACGAGGCAGGCAATGTCATCATCCGCAAGCCGGCCACCGCGGGTATGGAGAACCGCAAGGGAGTCGTCCTGCAAGCCCACATGGACATGGTGCCGCAGAAGAATAATGACACGGTGCACGACTTCACCAAGGATCCCATCGAGACCTACGTGGACGGGGATTGGGTGAAGGCGAAAGGCACGACGCTGGGTGCCGACAACGGTCTGGGCGTGGCAGCCATCATGGCAGTGCTGGAGGCCCAAGACTTGAAGCATGGTCCGCTGGAAGCATTGATTACCAAGGACGAGGAAACCGGCATGTACGGTGCTTTTGGCTTGAAGCCCGGCATCTTGAATGGTGAGATTCTGTTGAATCTGGATTCGGAAGAGGAAGGCGAGCTTTATATCGGCTGTGCAGGCGGACTGGACATTACCGCCACGTTGAGATATAAGGAAGAAGAGTCGGGAATAGGTCTGATAGCCCGCAAGATTACGTTGAAGGGTTTGCGTGGTGGTCACTCCGGCTTGGAAATCAACGAAGGCCGCGCCAATGCCAATAAATTGCTGGCCCGCGTGGTGCGCGACTTGTTGGTAGAGTTTGGTTGCAGTCTGGCCAGCTTCGAGGGGGGCAATATGCGCAATGCCATACCGCGCGAAGCACATGCCGTGCTGTTGTTCCTTCCGGAAGACTTGGAGGGCGTGCAAGCCTATGTGGATGAATACAAGGAAGTCTTCATTGATGAGTACATGCCCATCGAAAGCGACATTCAGCTTTATATGGAGGAAGTACCCGTGCCCGCCGCTGTAGTGCCCGAAGAGATTCAAGACAATCTGATTGATGCCCTGATGGCTTGCCAGAACGGCGTGATGCGCATGATTCCCACAGTGCCCGACACGGTGGAAACTTCGTCCAACTTGGCCATTGTCACCATCGGAGGTGGTGAAGCCGATTTCCGTATCTTGGCACGCAGTTCGTCCGACACGATGAAGGAATTTTTGGCCAATAGCCTGGAGGCTTGTTTCTCGATGGCAGGCATGAAGGTGGAGTTCAGCGGAGCCTACTCTGGCTGGCAGCCCAATGTGGATTCGCCCATCCTCCACGCCATGACCGCTTCCTATAAGCAACAGTTCGGCACAGATCCGGCGGTGAAGGTCATCCACGCCGGCCTGGAGTGTGGCATCATCGGTGCCACGTATACGAAGTTGGACATGGTCTCCTTCGGTCCGACGTTGCGTTCGCCCCACTCGCCTGACGAACGGGCCTACATACCTTCGGTTGCCAAGTTCTATGCTTTCTTGGTAGCCACATTGGAGCAAACGCCTGAGAAATAATGCCAGGCTAAATATCCTTTGGATTCAAGGAGGTGCCTTTTAAGGCATTTCGAGGCAGGAAAATCGCGAGGTTTCCTGCCTTTTTCGTAGGTAAATGCCATTTTGCCATTGCCATTGTGACAGTGTGGGGCGGGGGTGCTGACAAAACGGCTTCAATCTTTCCCGTCTTATTGATGCAAGTCAAGAAATATGTTATATAACATGTTTTTCTGCCCTTCCCCGCTTGTTTTCTTTCCAAAAGGCTCTACTTTTGCAGTGTCTATTACGAAATAAATGAGGATAACGAAGTTATTAAGGAGGATAGCAAAATGAAACGAATAAGAAAGAATTTCCTAAGATTCATGGAGCAAGCTCTGGTAAGAATCGGAGAAAATGAAGTAAAGGCATACGACTTGAATAAGAAGTAGTAGTACAAAAGCAGGATAACATATAAACGGATCCGGCTTGCCGGATTCAAATTTCCAGGATAACAGTTTTATTTAATTTAAATCTAAAAGGTACGATTATGAAAAAGAAAGTGAACAATCCCTTGAAACGATTCTTTAATGCAATGGGAAGGAATTGGATGGAGTCGATGAGATATTATAGCTACTCATGCTGACCATTGAACAAATAAGATAAAGCACATTTACAAGAAAAGCAGATGAAAGGGCATGCCGGACAACCGGTGTGCCTTTTTCGTATTTATGAAAATTAAGCCGGAAAGAACATTTGTTAGGCTTTTATTTTGTTACTTTGTTCTTGTAACTAACGATATATGGCTTATGAAGGCAATCAAATGTTTGTGCAGCTTTGTGCTGCTGGCGGTGTGCGGGGCGTTTATGACCCTGCACGCCCAGACCTATGACCAGTTGTGGAAACAAGTGGCGCAGGCGGAGAAGAAGAGTCTGCCGCAGACCGTTATCAAGTTGACGGGCCAGATTTATCGGAAGGGCTTGCAGGAACGCAACGCCCCGCAGATGCTGAA
>JAHLFO010000118.1 GCA_018883785.1 Candidatus Bacteroides intestinipullorum | reverse complement strand
GGCTCGCACGACTTCCAGCTGACGGAGGACGCGCAGGGCGAACGCCTCTTCGAGAAGGTGTTGCGCAAGAGCCAGGAATGGGCCGGCGACGACCGCATGATGTACGTCGTAGGCGCCACCCAAGGCCGCGCTTTCGAGGACATCCGCAAGATTGTGCCCAACCACTTCCTCCTCGTCCCCGGCGTGGGTGCGCAGGGCGGCTCGCTGGAAGAGGTCTGCAAGTACGGCATGACCCAAGATTGCGGCCTCATCGTCAACTCCAGCCGAGGCATCATCTATGCCGCCCATGACCATACCTTTGCCGAAGCCGCTCGCCACGCCGCGCAAGAGGTGCAGCAGCAGATGGCCGCACAATTGAAAGCCGCAGGCATAGCTTGAACTTTTACTCCTTAGATATATACTGTGAGGAGGGGGCGTGTCAAAATGAAGTACGACACGTCCCCTCCTTTTTTCGTATATCTCTACGGCTTTTCCGCTCCGAACGTAAGGCCGTATGAACCAGGGCTTAGGCGAAGGCATGGATAAGCACGGGCGCAGGCTTGGGTAAGCAGGGGCGCAAGCACGGGTAAGCACAGACGCAGCCATAGGTGGGCAAAGCCAGCTGACCGAAGGGCTTGAATCCCTCCGAATAGAGCATAAAAATACGGAAGTTATTCGCTTCACGAATTTGTAACAAGCGCGCAATACAGATGAAACAGCATCTTCAGAATTTTGCACCCGAAAACAAGAATGCAATACTTTATATATGAGGGTCTGTTTCGTTATCAGCCTATTGCTCCTACTGACCGCCAACGCCACAGCAAGAGACATTAAGGGAAAAATCAAAGATGCCCGCACGGGCGAAGAAATCATCGGCGCATCCATCGTGATCAAAGAAGCGCCTGCACATGGAGCCGTTTCCGGGATGGACGGCAGTTTCAAGTTATCCACCCAACTGGGCAAGTACACCTTGGTCTGCACCTATATCGGTTATAAGAAATATGAAGTGACCGTCACGGATGACACCGAAGAGGTGGAAATCCCCCTGGTCAGCGACGACATCCTGCTGGAAGGCATCACGGTGACCGCCACCAACCCCGGCCGCACGGAAGCCGGCGCACGTGCCCTCGAACGCAAGGCCATGAACGTGGTGAACGTCATGAGCGCCAAGAGCATCGAGCTATCGCCGGACATCACCGTGGCCAACGTCATCCAGCGCATGTCGGGCGTCACCGTCGAACGCAACAGCAGCGGCGAAGGCCAATATGCCATCCTGCGCGGCATGGACAAACGCTACAACTACACGCTGGTGAACGGCGTGAAAATCCCCAGCCCGGACAACAAGAACCGCTTTGTCCCGCTGGACATCTTCCCCTCGGAAATGCTGGACCGCCTGGAGGTGACCAAGTCGCTGACCGCCAACATGGAGGGGGACGGCATAGGCGGCGCGGTGAACCTGGTAATGAAGGACGCGCCTACCGAACGGCAGTTCACGGCCAGCCTGTCCACGGGCTACAACGCCATGTACTTCGGACGCGACTTCCAGTCGTTCAACTACGGCGCCATCAACCGCAAGTCGCCCTACGAAGCTAAGGGCTTCCCCGAAGACACACGGGTGACCATGGACGACTTCACCATGGACAACCTGCACATGAAGTGGAAGAAGCCCCTGCCCGACCTCACCGCCAGCCTGTCCTACGGCGACCGCTTCATGGGCAACCGCCTGGGTGTAATGGTGGCCGGCAGCTTCCTCAACACCTACCGAGGCAAGGAAAGCCGGATGTACTACCAGCCAGGCACGACCCACAACGGCATCGAATACCGCAACTACTCCGCCCAACAGATGCGCATCGGCGCGCACGTCAAGCTGGACTACCACTTCAACCCGCAACACAAACTGACGTGGTACAACGGCTACATGGACATGCGCGAGGCCGAAGTGCGCGACATGCACGACGAGCAGGAAGGCAGCGTGCGCATGAAGTGGAACCGCCAATACATCATCAACTCCACCCTGAAGGGCGAACACGCCTTCCTGGACGACAACGCCCTGCGCTTCAACTGGTCGGCCGTGGCCTCCAAAGCCTACAACCAGACGCCGGACAACGCCTACATCTACCTGCAAGGCAACCACCTGCAAAACACCAACTCGGCCGAACGCCGCTGGGAGCACAACTCCGACCGCGACCTCGCGGGCTATGCCGACCTGAGCTACAAGCTCGCCCTGGACGACGGATCGGCATTCGACTTCTCGGTGGGCGGCATGTACCGCGACAAAAAGCGCGACAGCTTCTACAACGGCTACTTCTTCCAGTCGGCCACAGGCAGTGCCCACCCGCAAGTGTGGGGCGAAGATTGGACCAACTACGACCAACTGCTCTTCGACGTGCAAAGCCGCGAGATGAGCAACCCGCTGAACTACGACGCTACCGAGAAGGTGGGTGCCGGATACGGCATGGTGAAGTACACGTGGGACCGCTGGGAAGTCATCGCCGGCGTGCGCGTGGAGCATACAGACCAAGGCTACAAACTGAAATATCCCACGGGAGACGCCAACGAGGAAGGCAACCAGAAATACACGGACGTCCTGCCCAGCTTCCACGCCAAGTTCAACGTGCACCGAAACGCCAACCTGCGCTTCTCGTATGCCCGCGCCATCAACCGGCCCAGCTTCTTCGAAATCGTGCCCTACCACATCAACAACGAGGACTATCCCGAAGCCGGTAACCCGGACCTGAAACACACCGTAGCCGACAACATCGACCTGCGCTATGAGGTCTTCCCCCGCTCGTCGGAGCAGTTCATGGTGGGACTCTTCTACAAGAAACTGAAAAACCCCATCGAGTACGGCTTGGTCCAGCTGGGCCAGAACCTGACGTACCGTCCCATGAACTTCGGTAATGCCGACAATCTGGGCGTGGAGGTGGACATCCTGAAGTACTTCAACTGGTTCGGCATCAAGGCCAACTACACGTACACCCACTCCAAAATCACCACGACCAAGCAATACATGGACGGCAACGAAACCCGGCAGACCATGCAGTCGCGCCCCCTGTTCGGACAAGCCGCCCACGTGGCCAACCTCTCGCTCCTCTTCAAGAGCACCAAGTACGGCTGGGAAGGCCAGCTGGCCGGCAGCTATACGGGCAAACGCCTGAGCGACATCTCGCAATGGGCGGACAACGACATCTGGGAGAAGGGTTACTTCCAGCTGGACGCCTCGGTAGAGAAAAACTTCAAGAAAGGTTTCAGCCTCTTTGCCAAGGCAAGCAACCTGCTGGACACTCCGTTGCTGCGCTTCATCCAGAAAGGCCCGCAGACCGATGCCGTCAACTCCGAACGTACCGACGGCAATGTCATCGAGCGCCGCGAGTGGCACGGACAATCCTTCATGATCGGCGTGAGGTATAAGCTATGAACTGAGAACTTGTATAGAAAAAGACTACTTATTATTAACTAATTCATTACATTATGAACTTCAGAAAGTATCTGCTGATGGGGACAGCCGCGCTGACCCTGTCTTTCTTCGCTGCCTGCAGCGATGACGATGAACCCGTTCGCGTCCCCGACGACGACCAGGAACAAGAAGGTGAGGACGACGATAAAGACGACGAGACGACTACCGATTGGAGCGATCCCAGCCTGTGGGCCGACACGGACAACCTGACTTGGCCAGCCAATGCGACGGTTGAACTGAATACGCACTACACCGTGCCCGAAGGCAAGTCCCTGACCATCGAGCCGGGCGTGCAAATCATCGCCAACCCTGCCGGTGTGGGCATCAACGGCACCCCCATTGAATTCACCGTAGACGGCAACCTCTACTGCGAAGGCACAGCTGAGGCTCCCATCCGCTTCACCATCCCCGAGGCTGAGCGTCCTGCTGCCGAAGAAGCTTTGGCCGGTTACTGGGGCGGCATCATGGCCACTACGACCTGCGCCGAGATGGTCATCGACCACACGATCATCGAATACACGGGCGGACAAGTCATCGAGGACTCTCCCGCCGCCATCACGGAAGCTTATACGGCCGGAGACGATGCTTACCCGCAAATCACGACCAACAACATCAACGGCAAATACGTCATCACCAACTCCGTCCTGCGCTATGGCTGGTCCGACGGCATCTACCTGATGGGCGGCGAGGCCATCATTGCCAACAACATCTTTGCCGGCAACGGATATGACGGCGCCGAAGCCGTGAACGTGAAGGCCGGCTGCAAGGTGGACGTGGCAGGCAACCTCATGTACAGCCCCAACACCAACGGCCTGAAACTCTCCAGCTCCGGCCAAGGTGGCGACCGCGGACAGGCACTGATCCAAGCCTACAACAATACCATCATCAACGCCGGCTGGCGTCGTGACGGCGAAAAGGGCGGCTGCATCTATGTGGAGAAGAATGCCAAGGTCAACGTCTTCAACAACCTGCTGGTCAACTGCAAGTTCCGCGCCAAGACTCCCAGTTGGGACATCCCCAACAACCCGGAAGAAGGCTATGACAACAGCTCCGTAATCGACTACAACTATTACGCTTCCGGCAGTCAGCGGAGCGACATCGTATGGGAAGAAGAATCCGGCGTAGCCTATGCTTGGGAAGGCTATAACTTCGACGACGACGACTACAACACGGGCGTGGTAGATGCCAACAGCTTCGTGGCCACCGAGGACAACTTGGGTGACCCGATGTTCGTGAATTACGATGTAAACGGCGTAGCACTGACCAACTACACCTACGATGAGGCATGGGACTTCCACTTGCAGGCCGGATCGCCCGCGCTGAACAGCAACTGCGACCTCTCGGCTTCCGAGTTTGCCCCCATCTTTGCCGGCGGACTGAGCGTCAACGGGCAGACGTATACATCGCCCGCTCCCCAAGCCCAATATGGTGCTTTCGGCGAATAAGCCTTGCGGCAACAGCGCAGAGCAGAACCTCAGATTAAGGTCTGGAAGGTGTGTCTAAACGATTAGGCACACCTTCATTTTTCATGAGCCCTCAGCTACTGCCAGCGTCAACACGCTGAAACACACGCCCTCCACTCCTTGCAACGCGTCGGCACAGGCTGTGAGGGTAGCTCCCGTGGTCAGCACATCGTCTACCAGCAGCACGTGGCGTCCGACGAAGGCTGCGGGATCCGTGGCTGCAAACACGCCCTCCACATTGAGCCAGCGTTGTCCGGCGGACTTCCGGGTCTGCGTCTCTGTGAACTGTCGGCGGACCACGTTCCCCACAGACAGCGGTATGCCCGTCACGTCCGACACGCCTTGCGCGATGCACTCACTCTGGTTATACCCCCTGCGCCGCTGTTTGTCGGGATGCAAGGGCACGGGCAGCAACACATCCACCCCCTCGAAGAAACCCGACCTGACCAAGTCTGCTGCCATCAGCCGCCCCATGGCGCGGGCATAATCCTTGCGGCCCGCATACTTCAGCTGGTGCAGGATGCGCCGATATCCCCCGCCCTTCTGGTAATGGAAGTAAGACGTGGCACGCCCTAACGGGAAGTGTCCCCACAAACGGCGCTCTACGGGATTGCCCACCTGCAAGTGGTAATTCGTCCGGGGGAGGCCGATGTCGCACTTCAGGCACAGCACGTCTTCCCCATCGTCCAAAGCGGCACCGCACACGGCGCAGTGCCGAGGAACGAACAGACGGAAAAGGGAGAAGAACCAGAGTTTACAAGTTTTCCACATGATACAACAAGCAAAAATGTTCTGCACAAAGATAGGCAATCTGCCCAAACCGTCCAAGCCCTTGCCTGTTTCGCCGAAAAAGTGTACCTTTGCAGCCAGATTCAGGATATTCACATGAGAAAGGCTACCAGACACCACATCCCATCCTTTGGATTACTTTGCCTCCTCGCCTGCTTCCTGCCTATGGCCGCCATGGCCCAGACCGACTCCTTGGACCTCAGCATCGAACAGCTCTTCGAGCGCGGCATGAAGCACAGCCTGCCCATCGAGGCCGACCGCCTGCAAGAAAGCATCGCTCGCGAAGAGGCACAGACCGCCCGGCGCAACCTTCTGCCCGACATCGAAGTGGGGCTGCGGGGAGCTTTCGTCGGACAACCCGTCGTGTGGCAGCACGGACTGTCGGACGCCACCCGCCCCAAGTCGCCACATTGGTCACAGAACTACGCCGTGGACTTCACCCAACCGCTCTACGAAGGCGGACGCCTGAAATATGCCGTCCGCCGGGCAGACCTGCAACGCCGCATCGCCGCCTTGCAGACCGCCACGGACCGCGCCGACATCAAGCTCACCCTGCTGGACCACTACCTGGAACTGTTCAGCCTCTACAAGCAACACCTCGTGCTGCGCCGCAACATCGACGAGTCCGAACGCCGATTGGTGGACATCCGCCGCATGAAGCGCGAGGGCCTCATCACCAACAACGACGTGCTACGCAGCGAAATGCAGCTGACCGACAACCGCCTGGCCCTGCAGCAGACGGAGAACGACATCAGCCTCGTCTCCCGCCAACTGGACATCCTCCTGGGACTGGACGAGAACCTGCTGCTACGCCCGGATACCACCTTGCTGTATCGCACCTACACGCTGGACGCCTGCGAGGACTACATCGCCCAAGCTTACACGGCCGACCCTGCCATGCTCTTGCTACAGCAGCAGACCCGCCTGGCGCAGAACGACATCCGCCTGACCCGTGCCGAACGGCTGCCGCGCCTCTCGCTCTACGCATCGAACACGCTGGCACGCCCCCTGTCGCGCACCATGGACGACCTGTACAACAACACGTGGAACATCGGCCTCTCCCTGTCCTACCCCCTCTCGTCCCTCTACCGCACGAAGAACCGGCTGAACGCCGCACGCCGGGCCGTAGACCTGCGCCGCAACGCCGAGGCACAGAAGCAACAAGAGATCCGCCTCACCGTACATAGCGCCTACCTGCACCACCGCGAAGCCGTGGAGCGCGTGGAGGCACTCAAGCTGTCCGTCCGCCAGGCCGAAGAGAACTACCGCATCATGCGCAACCGCTACCTCAACCAACTGGCCATCCTCACCGACCTGCTGGACGCGGACAACCTGCGCCTGAACGCCGAACTGCAACTGACCACCGCCCGCACCCAAGTGATACGCACCTACTATGAACTGCAACGGGCGGCAGGAAGGCTGTAACCACTAACCCCTAATCGCTATATATGGAATCTTCCCTCGAAATGCGCTACCGCCGCCTGAAGAAACGCAAACGGCGCAACATCATCCTCAACACCGTCTGCCTGCTCATCGCCGGCTCGGGACTGCTGTGGACGGTCAACTACTTCTGGCGCTACGTCAGCTACGAAATCACGAACGACGCCTTCATCGACCAGTACATCTCGCCCGTCAATGTCCGCGTGGCGGGATATGTCCGCGAGATACGCTTCAAGGAGCACCAGTTCGTCCACCAGGGCGACACCCTCGTCGTATTGGACGACCGCGAATACCGCATCCGGCAGAAGGAGGCACGTGCCGCCCTGCTGGACGCGCAAGGCTCGAAGGACGTGCTGCACAGCGGCATCGAATCGTCCCAAATCCGCGTGGCAGAGCAAGAGGCCAACATCGCCGAGGCCAAGGCGCGCCTGTGGCAGGCGGAGCAGGACTTCTACCGTTACGAGCGACTGCTGCAAGAAGAGTCCGTCCCCCAGCAGCAGTACGAACAGGCCAAGGCCACCTACGAAGCCGCCCAAGCCCGCTACGAGGCCCTGTTGCGACAAAAGGACAGCGCCGAAGCACAATACACCGAGACCTCCAAGCGGCAGGTCAACGCACAGGCCGCCATACTCCGCGCACAGGCCGCGCTGGACCTGGCCGACCTCAACCTGTCGTACACCGTCGTCACCGCGCCCTACGACGGCTACATGGGCCGGCGCACGCTGGAGACCGGACAGTACGTCGCTGCCGGGCAGACCCTGTCCTACCTGGTGCGCCAGACGGACAAGTGGGTGACGGCCAACTACCGCGAGACGCAGATTGCCAACATCTACATCGGCCAGGAGGTGCGCATCAAGGTGGACGGCGTGCCGGGGCGCGTGTTCCGCGGGCATGTCACCGCCATCTCCGAGGCCACGGGATCCAAGTATTCGCTCGTGCCCACGGACAACTCGGCGGGCAACTTCGTCAAGGTGCAGCAGCGCATCCCTGTGCGCATTGACTTCGACGGGGTGTCGCCCGAGGACATGAAGCTGCTGCGCGCCGGCATGATGGTGGAGACGGAGGCTCTGAAACGATGAGCATCGCCATCCTCTCGGCCCAGCACCTGGACATCCCCCTGCGGCGCGGCCTGCCGGACTGGGTGGGCGTGGCCGTCGTCTTCCTCGTCATGTTGCCGCTGACCATGCTCAACGGGACGTACACGGGCAGCATGGTCGAGGTGTCCAACACGCTGGGCATCTACACCGAAGACATCACCATCGGATTCTACGCCGCCGCCGCGGGCATGGCCGTGGCCTACCCCATTGTGCCCAAGATACTGGGCGCGTTCAGCAGCAAGTCCCTGCTGCTGGTGGACCTGACGCTGCAAGTCCTGCTGAGCTGGACGTGCGCCCACGCCGCCAGCACGGACCTGATGGTGTGGCTCAGCTTCCTGATAGGTTTCCTCAAGGGCTTCCTGATGCTGTGGGTCATCCGCCGCATCAAGCTCATCTTCAGCCCCGCCGACGTGCGCAGCGAGTTCTACGCCTACTTCTATCCCCTGGTGTTCGGCGGGGGGCAGGCGTCGATGGTCATCACCGCCCTGCTGGCCTACCACTACGACTGGAAGTACATGTACTACTTCATGATGATCCTGCTGATGCTGGCCATCCTGGCCGTCATCCTCCTCTTCCGCCACGACCGCCCGTCGCGGGGCATCGCCCTCAGGGAGCTGCACGTGGCAGAGATGCTCATCATCGCCACGGGCCTGCTGATGGTGGTCTACGTCATCACCTACGGCAAGACGCTGGACTGGATGGCGTCCGCGCGCATCCGCCTGTTCATCATCCTGGGGCCGCTGCTCATCGGCCTGTTCCTCTGGCAGCAGCTGCGCGCCCCCTCGCCCTACGTCAGCCTGAAGCCGCTGTTCCAGTGGAAGGCCATGCTGGGCTACGTCTACATGGTGCTGGTGATGCTCTTCAGCACCAGCACCAGCCTGCTGACGTCGTATATGACCTCCATCCTCCGCGTGGACAACACGCACACCTACACCCTCTACGCCTGGCTCCTGCCGGGCTATGTGCTGGGCGCCTTCGCCTGCTTCTGGTGGTTCCGCTGGCAGCGGTGGCGGTTCCGCTTCCTCATCGCCGGGGGCATGGCGTGCTTCGTGGTGTTCTTCGCCACGCTCTACTTCACCATCTCGCCCGACAGCACGTACGAGATGCTCTACCTCCCCCTGTTCTTCCGCGGGCTGGGGATGATGGTGCTGCTCATCGCCTTCGGCCTCTTCGTGGTGGAGGACCTGCAGCCGAAGTACATGCTCAGCAACGCCTTCTTCCTCATCACCTTCCGCGCCGTGCTGGCCCCGGTACTGGCATCCGCGCTCTACAGCAACTGGCTCTACCACCTGCAGCAGCGCTATCTGGTGCAGCTCAGCGAGACCGTCACGCAGGTCGACCCCCTCGCGGCCTCGCGCTACGCCTCGTCCCTCTCCGGCGGCCTGGCCCAAGGGCACGGCATCGACCAGGCCATGCAGCTGGCCACCAACGCGCTGTACGCCACGCTGCAACAGCAGAGCACGCTCCTGGCCCTGAAGGACATCCTGGGCTGGCTGACGGTGGCGACCCTGGTCATCGCCGTCGTCTCCCGCTTCATCCCCTTCCACAAGACGGTGCGCGTGCCGGTCATCCGCACGGGCGAGGACATGGTCTGAACCCCGTCCGGCCACATCGGTATATGTACATGTATCACATAGATATATGTACATGTACCTACCATCTATATGTACATATATCATAGCAATACATGTACATCTATTGGGGTAATACATGTACATGTATCATCATAAGAGATGTACATCTGTCATACTAAGAGATGTACATCTATTGCTATAAGGGATGTACATCTGTTGCTATAAGGGATGTACATCTGTTATCATAAGAGATGTACATCTGTCAGTGTGGCAGATAAGTATCTTGTAGTGTAAGACATACTAATCTATCACAACAATGGATGTACGGACTTTATAGCAATGGGTGTACAGACTTTATAGCAATAGATGTACGGACTTTATAGCAATGGGTGTACGGACTTTATAGCAATGGATGTACGGACTTTATAGTTATAGATAGGTATCTAATAGCGTAATAAAAACTTATCTAATAGGGTAAGACATATTAAATAAGTCCGCCCCCGGGAGCTATGGCAACCCCGGAGGCGGACTCTAATCTATATAAAACACAGCAAGTTACAGGTCGGAGGTCAGAAGCACTTGGCCTCGCCGCGCTTGGCCTCGTTCTCAACGTAGGACTGGATGTGGCGCATGCGCTTCTCCTCAAGGATTTCGTCCACGGCGATGAGTATGCCCGTCTCCTCCACGTCGCCGAACTCGCGGTTGATGGCCGTGCCGAACATGCGCATCGTGGGGCTGAGGCTCATGTAGGCGTTGACCAGCGGGGGGATGTTGTAGCCCAGGCGGCGCACCTCGCTGTTCAGGATCTTGTAGTCCTCCTTGAAGGTGTCCTTCGAGAAGAGGGCGGCCAGCTCGCGCTCGTCGGTCTCTATCTGCAACGGCTCGATGGGGGTGACCAGGCCCTCCCGGTCGCCAAAGTGCTTCTTGAGGAAGTAGAGGATCATGTCGCGCCCCGGGCGCGAATAGCTGGGATACATCGTGACCTTGCCGAAGAAGTAGCGCACGTTGGGCATGACGACGGTCAGCGCGCCCAGGCCGTCCCAGAGGTTGTCGAGGGCGAAGAGGCCCTTGTTGTCCATGCGCGTGCGCTGGTACTCCAGCGTGACGAACGAGCGGGCCAGCTCGATGGTGGTGGGCAGGTACTCGCGGAGGAACTTGTCGGAGAAGTGGAACATGTGGGCCGTGGCCAGCAGGGGTTGCCCCTTGGGGTCGAAGCGGACGTCCGTGCCCAGGATGTAGCGGTATCCGCCCAGGATTTCCTCGGCCTCGGGGTTCCAGACGATGAGCTGCTTGTAGGGATGCTCCATGACGTCGAACTCGTCGATGTCCACCGCCTTGCCCGTGCCCCCGCCTGCGGCGCGGAAGGCTATCTCGCGCAGGCGGCCTATCTCCTGCATCGTGTGGGGCGAGTCGTGCGCCGTGACAATGTATATCTGGTTATGACTGCGGTTGGTCATGCGCAGGCGTTTGTCCTCGGTGAGTTCCGCCTTCAGCAGTTCTTTGCTTACCGGTGCTATGATATCTTCCATATTCTGTTGTGGTATTCAGAGTTTATACACGATGTCTTTAACGTATTGTGCCCACTGCTGTGGCGTCCGGCTCTTGTCGAACGTCTGCCAGGGGATGGGCTTCCCGATGGTGATGGTGAAGGTCTTGTGGCGGTTCTTCAGCATCTCGTCGGCCAGGTAGAGCATGGCGATGTTGAACTTGATGCCGAGTGCCTTGCACACGTTGGCCAGGTTGTAGAAGAAGTTGGAGTTGCGGCCGTCGAAGTGGATGGGCACCACGTCGCGCCGGTGCTGCACGCTCTTGACGATGAAGGCTTTCTTCCACTCCAGATCGCGGATGATCCCGCCCTTCTGCCGCCGCGAGCACAGGCCTGCGGGGAACATCAGCAGCTGGTTGTCCGAGGCAAATCCCGCCTCGACCACGCGGGGGAAGTCCTTGGCCTGCCGCCCGGTCTTGTTGATGGGGATGCAGAGGGGGGCGAGGCCGTGCAGGTTCATCAGCAGGTCGTTGACCAGGTACTTGATCTTGCCGTCATAGCGCGTGCCCAGCACGTATCCCAAGGCCAGCCCGTCCTGTCCGCCCAGGGGATGGTTGGAGACGAAGGTGCAAAGGCGTCCGTCCGCAGGCAGGTTCTCCTCGCCACGGACCACGAGTTTGGCATCCAGGAAGTCCAGGCTGGCTTTCAGGAAGTCCACCCCGACCTTATCCTGCGCGCCGCGCAGGAATGCGTTCAGTTCGTCCTGGTGGACGATGCGCTTCAGGTAGGAGACGACAAACCGGGGGATGTACTTCGCCTTCCCGGGAGCCTTCTCCCGCAGCACTTTGTCTATGTCTATCAAAAACAATGAATCGTCAGCCATGCTTGTTCCGATGATTTTACAGCGCAAAATTAGCGCATCTTTTTCATTAAATGCAAGCTTTTGGCAGAAAACTGCCACTGATATCTATCAAAAAAAGCATATTATCTGCCAATCCCCGCTTTTCGCCCATCAGATTGCGCAAAAGCCCCCAGAGTGTGCAATACATACAGATGTCCTGAAAAACTCTCCGCCGACACGGTTTATCTGTCCGCTGTCAGTTTTCCCCCTAAAGAATGGCGGAAATCCGACGGCATACTCCGGGATTTTTCCGTAAACTTGCATCATAGGAATATCCGGTTCCGAAGGACGGACACCGACCTGAACCTAAAAAACAGAATTTTATGAACAGTGTAACATTTACAAAAGAATTGGTGGGCGCGCAAGACGAATTACTGCGCTTTGCATATACATTGACCGCAGACTATGAAGAAGCCCATGACCTGAGGCAAGAGACCTCGCTCAAAGCCTTGGACAACGAAGACAAGTATGAACCCCACACCAACTTCAAGGGGTGGATATATACCATCATGCGCAACCTCTTCATCAACAACTACCGGCGCGTCGTGCGCGAACAGACGTTCGTGGACGTCACCGAAAACCATTACTTCCTGAACGCGCCGGACAAGGAAGCTTCGGAGAACACCGAGACCATCTACGACCTGAAGGAAATGTACCGCGTGGTGAACGCACTTCCCAAGGAGTACCGCACCCCCTTCATGATGCACATCGCAGGCTTCAAGTACCGCGAGATTGCCGAGAAGATGGGGCTGCCCATTGGGACCGTAAAGAGCCGAATCTTTTTCACCCGCCAACGGCTACAGCAGGACTTGAAAGACTTCCGTTGACGCTATCCGCCCCTGAGAAACCGGGCACGCAGACGCAAGCCGCCTGTGTGCCCGGTTTCTTTTTTATTCCGCAGACTTCGCATCCTCCGGCTTCGCGATGCCCTCCTCCGTGGCCCGCTCGGCCATGCGCTTGATGCGCGCATCCAGGTCGGGATGGGTGGAGAAAAGCTGGTTCAGCTTGCTGGACTTCTGCTCACCCTGCAACTCCTTGAGCCGCTGGAAAGCCAAGGCCATCGCCCACGGATTCTTACCCCCTTTCTTCAGGAATTCATAACCATAGTCATCGGCATCACGCTCCTGTTTCTGCGAGTAACGGGCGTTGACCAGTGCCTCGGTCAGGTCTCCCAGCTGCGAGTCGGTCAAGGCTGCTGCCTTGCCGCCCTGCGACGACACCCCGTCCTTCAGGGCCGATGTGAGCAAAGCAGTGCGGAATCCCTTCTTGGAATCCCGGTGCGCCACGTGGCCTACCTCATGGCCGATGACGCCCAGCAGTTCCTCGTCCGTCATGATGTCCATCAACGAGGAAAACACGCGCACACTGCCGTCGGCGCAAGCAAAAGCATTCACATCTGTCACATAATACACCTTGAAATTGAGGGGAATGCCATCGGCATCGCTCAAGCCTTCGGTCAGCTTGTTCAGCCGGACGGTGTAGGGACTGTCGTCGGCACAGACCTGGTTGTGGGCATCCATCCAGTCGATGTATTCCTTGACATACTCAGCCATTTGTTCATCGGTCAGCGTCACCGCTTTGGCGGCCTTGGCCACGCCACTCACGGCTTTCTTCAGATTGAATTGCGCCAAGGCAGGCATAGCCATCGTCAAACAGAGCAGCACGAGGGCTGTTCGCGAAAAGAAAATTTTCATAACATTGATATTTAAGTGATTAAAAGAAGAATTCACGTTGCATGCTTCCCGGCCGAAGGCCGAAACTTCCAGCCAATCCATACGCATATCGCCCCAAACAGCAGGAGCAAACCGTAGAGCAATCCCTCGGGCAGTGGAAGGCGAACGTCGCGCGGACGGTCGGGATGATAGAGCACGGTCAGTTCGTCGCCCTCGTCCATAACAAAAGGCAGGTAGAACTCCGGCGTAAGGGACAAAAGGCCGTAACGCTCCGTATCGTAGTATATATCCACACGGAGAACTGTCCGCGTGCGGCGAGGGCGGTACACCCGCTCCTTGTGCACCCGCTCCACGACACCCGTCGCGCGTAGGTACTCGCCGGAGGCTTCCAGCAGGGAGACTGTGCCCCAGATGCCACCTGCCAACAGGCAGAAGCCTAAGCATAGGAAAACGAGATAGCCATTCTTTTTCATGGGCATCAAAGGTTGTTTCTTGCCACAAAGTTACGCTTTATTCGCCAAAGTCCAAATTGTCCGTCCGAAAAAAGCTATATCCTCGCCCGCAAGCGCAAGCTCGCCTAAGCACGGACGCAGGCATACCTGCCCAAGCCGCCAACTGAACCGCTGGAACGCCCGCCAACAAGCCGTGTCCCGCCAGTTCGTCAGCGATGCAGAGGAGGAAGAAAAGGATGAACCAGTAATTGCGACGCATAAGGATAATGCCACATTTGACGGGGAAGCCCCTGATTCCTGCGCGAATATAAGGGTTAAGTTCTGCATAGGGAAATATCACGGGGATAAAAAAGAGAAGGCTTCCTCATTATGCAGGCGCCTTCTCTTTGCTAGTCACTACTTCTCACGAAGTTCTCATATAATCGGAAAAAACAGCTTCTGTACAAACTCGGCCAACTGAAGCCTCCAGAATTGCCACTCATGGCCCCAAGGAGCCTCATCGAAGGTGAAGCGGACACCTTTTTGGCGAAGGAAATCCGCCAGATTGAGATGCCCCTGGTAGCGAGTGTCCTTCGTCCCGCAGCTGAGCCACAACAACTCCAGCTGGTCATTTATCTGCGAAGGGGAGTCCATCAGCCCTGGAATATATCGGTCGAAATCGAACTTGTCATCGCTCAGGATGCCCGCACTGAACTCGCCGACATAGGCAAATTTGTCCATATTGCGCAGGCCGATGACGAACGCCTGGCCGCCTCCCATCGACAACCCCGCAATGGCCCGGTGCTGCCGGTCTTTCTTCACCCGGTAGCGCTTCTCCACCAAGGGTATCACGTCGGTCAGCAATTCTTCCTCCAACAGGCCTATGCCTTCCACCGTGCTTCCTCCGGCCCATGAGCCGTCGGTAAACCCGCAGGTCATGACCACCAGCATCGGCCGGGCCTTGCCCGCCGCAATCAGGTTATCTAGGATGACATCGGCGCGTCCGTCCCGGACCCAACTGCTCTCCGCATCTCCGCCTCCGTGCCGCAGGTAAAGTACCGGGAACTCCTGCGCCGCATCCTCATAATAGGCTGCGGGCACATACACCCACAGTTTCCGGAGGCTGCCCATCGGCATGGAACGGTAGCTCAGGATATGCACCTCGCCTCCGGGCGCACAAAACTCGTCAAAACGAGGTCCGTCTGTTCCTCCCACTTCCACCACGTTGCCGTAGATTTCCGTGCCCACCTTGAGATGCGGGTCTTTCCAATCCAGCACAGCACGGCCGTCTACCTTATAGTAATATTGATACAGGCGTGGGCCCACAGGACCTATCGTGACGCTCCACACCCCGGCCGTATCCTTCTGCATGGGCATCGTACGCACCTCCCACTCGTCGAACACCAGTTCCACCTGCCGTGCTTCTGCCGCCCGCAGGCGGAAGGTTATCGAACCATCTCCGTTCACCACCGGCGAGAACTTCGGCGGCGCCGGCTTCCACCAGCCGTCCGTATTGAACGTATTCTTGCCTTTTTGGGCACACAGCTCCGGCACACAGACCAGCAGGAGCATCAGCATTCCTATCACTTTATTCATCTTGTCCATACTTTCCGGTTTATTCCAATGTTTTACGGGCTTCCCTGTCCGGGTCGTCCTTTACTTCACAAAGGTCATCCAATATCATGGTCTCGCCCTTTTCCTGCGTATATTCAGGCCAGTAGGGCAGGCTTTCGGTATTGGGATTTCCCGTGCGCATGAACTGGAGCAGTGCGGCCCCCATCTTGTCAGCCAGAGCCCGCGGCCTGCTTCCGCCTCCGGTGTGGGTAATCATCAGGTCGGTGTTCATCAGCCAGAAACTGATATCCAGGCAATGAAATGCCCTATGACGCCCGTCGAACAACGGCGATTCCCAGCCGAACCAGGCCATATATACCGGTGATTTCTGTTGCAATTTCCGGTTGGCGGTCTCCACCACCCACTTCCGATTGGACGTAATCAGCGCCCAGATCTCTGCGGGTTTCCTGCCGGGAAACTGGGAAGAATAGGCTTTCACAATCTTCTCCGCCCGTTCACCGTAAGCGGGCCTTATCTTGTCGGCCACTCCCTCCCAGGTTATTTCCTCCAGTTCCGGATTGTCCCGGGTAGGACTGGACTCATGGAAGGTGGAGCAAAACAGCATCGGGATGTCCGGTCCGGCGCCGCCCGGCGCATAGAAATCGCCTTCCGGCACATGGACGCCGTCAGCTACCGGGCTGAAACCTCCCCTGCCTCCCATACGGGGCAGGTTGTTCACTTTCTCCGTGGCCCGTTCGCCTATCCGCAGATACTCTTCCCATGGAATGTCCTGCAACTTATCCACCTCCGAGGCAGTCAGTCCCGCTTCCTCCAAGATGCACTGCCCCAATTGCTCGGCATACGCCTTGTCCGTTGCATTAAAAGAATTTCCACTGAGGGCCACGCCTTTGTGCACCAATCCCTTGGCTTCAGGCATGGCGGCCACGGTACACACCTTCGAGCCTCCGCCGGACTGCCCCATGATGGTCACATTGCCGGGGTCACCCCCAAAGTTGGCTATATTATTATGTACCCAACGAAGGGCAGCGATAATATCCAACAAGCCCGCATTACCGGAATCCTTGTATTTCTCCCCGCCCACTTTCGACAAATCGGAAAAGCCGAAAGCATTCAGGCGATGATTGACGGACACGAACACGATATCGCCCTGTCGGACAATGTTCTCGCCATTATAAGAATCCTGCTCGATGCCGTTTCCACGCGCATATCCGCCTCCGTGCAGCCAAACCAGCACCGGCCGCTTCTTCCCGTCCAGACCCGGCGTCCAGACATTCAGGCGCAGACAGTCCTCGTCCAACAGGTCATAATTCCAGTGGTCTACAAACATGGCATACGACTCCGGACGACGGTCGTACATGGACTGGGGGCAGGAAGCCCCATAGGCCACCGTCGGGCGCACCCCTTCCCAAGGTTCCGGCTCCCGGGGCGGCATGAAGCGGTTCTTCCCCGCCGTGCTCGCCCCATAGGGGATACCCCGGAAATTATAAATGCCACGCATGACAAAGCCGCGCACCTTTCCGTAGGTAGTCCCGGCCACCGCAATGTCCTCGCCGATAAACACCTGCTGCGTATCCGGGTCATAGGCAGAGACGGTCTGCGCATCCTGTGCCATCAGCGGCATTGCCATCATGCCGCCGGCCCACAAAGCCAGCCGCATCCACCGGACGGTCCGGCCTTTTTCTTTCATTCGTCTATCCATCATGACAAAGGTTTTAGTATATACAACATTTCACACGCCGAGCCGAGCACCTCATCTTCCAGTACCAGCCGGCCTTCTTTCTCCTGCACATTCAGCGACTCCGAGTATTGGCGCGAAAAAGGGTGATAGCGCTCGAACACGTAATTCCGTCCGTCGCCGCCCGCCACTTCAATGTCCGAAACGGCAATACCCTTCTGAGGATTGAACACATAGACATAAATCTCCTCCCCGCACCTCACGGCAAACGCCTGCGAATGGCCGGCCTTCACCTCCAGAGGCTCAAAGCTGCCTCTTCCGGCCGCCAACATACGGTCGCAGATATCCCGCACACCACGGTAATAAGCGGTCATACCTCGGGCATCGAAATACTCCCACCACCAACTCAGCGGCAGCACGGGCGTAGGCGAGAAGACGCCATACCAGATACCCCGCCTGAAGTCAATGTCCATCTCGTCCGAGAAATCGTCAAAGTTCTTCGACCAATCCCACTCCCGGCCGAACTCGCCGATGATATAAGGTTTCCCATACTGGCGGACATAGCGGTTTATCTCCTCCGGAATCGCGTCGGTCCGGTTATAGATATGCTTCTGATTGATATCAATATCTTCCACCGAGTTCAATCCCTCCACATCACGGTGTGAGATGCTGGTGGTCACGATATGCTCGTAGGGGTCAATTTGCTTCAAATAGGCGCTCATCTCCGCGTGCCAGTCGGTAATCTTCCGGCCGTCTATGGGACCGCCCTTGTGACGGTGCTGCACATTGTCCACCTCGTTGAAGAACTCCCACATGGCAATGGCCGGACTGTATCCCCACCGGGCCACGATGTAGCGCAGGCGATTCTTGTACCAGGCGCGGGCCTCAGGCTTGCCAAAAAACTCGTCCGAATCGCTGGCCACGCCCCGGTGGTCCGGCGTAAATCCGCCTTGCCCCAAGGTCAGCATCATATACAGGCCCAACGACTCGCTAAGTTCCACCAGATAGTCCATGCGCTGCAAGGCACTGGGATTGTAATATTCGTCCGACTCCACATAACGTTGGTTGTTGAAGGGGCCCCGGTAGTCGATGGGCAGATTCCACCCACACATCCAAGTACGGAAGAAATCCCCCCCGCTCTTCGCCAGGTTCTCCAGCAGGTAATCGTAGTTATAGCGGCCACCCAACTCGTGCAAGGCCTTGTAATACTTGGAATCGTCGTGGTCGCGCGACTCCCAGCAGATATTCTCGCCCACGCCGCGGAAAGGCTCTCCGTTGTCGAACATAAGCACCCAGTCCGATTTGGTGTGCAAGAAACCTCTTCCCTCGCTGGCTGCTGCCCGGAAGGTCTGCCCCTGCGAGCGGTCCGTCTCCTTCCCCGCCTTGCTCAACACGAAGGCATAGGTATAAGTGCCGGCCTCCTGCGGAGTGAAATGGGCTTTCCAGTAAGACAGCTTCCCCTGGCCGGCCTTTTCAAAATAGCAGGGCAGGCGGAGCTCCTTCCCCGACGGAGCCGTAACCAGCATATCCAGGGCGATGTCTTCCTGGGCGTAGGGATTCCGGTAGGATTGTTTCACCTCAATGTCCAACTCCACCTTTCCATACTGCTCGGGCAGGAAAGTGAGCAACGTGCTTTGTCGGATTTGTGCGCCGGTACCCAGGCTCAGACCCAGGCACAGGCCGCACAAGGCTATCATTTTCTTCATGCTTGTCATACGTCAAGACAAAATTAGGAAAAAACAACCAATTACCACACATACGTGCCACAGGCTCCGGCCGGCAACGTCAGCCGGGCAAATGCCCCCTGGTGTTGCACCGTGAAAGTACGCTCCTGCCACGTGTCGTTCACTACTATCAACACGACCTTACCCTCCGGCGTGCGGAAGGCCACATTGGGCAACACATCCGCCCGAGCAATGGGTACCGTGCGGAACACGCCGGGCAGCTGCTCGTCCTCATACAGTCCCAGGGCCTGGTCGCCCCGGTTGGTAGAGGCGATACGCACCGAACCCGGACGGACAAATTTCGAAGCATGGGCCACCGTATAATAAGCCACATTGCGCCACATCACTTCATCCCCGGCAATGGTGATGGCTCCCTGGCACATGGAGCATCCGCCGTTGTCCGTATGGGGGTCGAAGTTAGGGTCAGCCGCCAGATTCCACAGGATGGAGTTGCGGCTCCAGTTGCGCATGACGTCGATAATGGTGCGCTTCACAGCCGTAACGATGCTAATATGGTCATCATCGCCCCGGTCGGTCGTCATCTGCTCCGTGAAATAGAGGTTCTTGTCCGGACGGGCATTATGCACCAGCGACATGGCGCTCATCTCGCCCACATAATTGTGGAATGCCGCCCCGTCCACGTATTGCGCGGCTTCGGGGTCGCTGAAGATAGTCAGCGGATAGTCCGGACGGTCCGTATTATGGTCGAAGACGATGATTTTCGTCTGAAGGCCTGCCTGACGGAAGGCCGGTCCCAGGTGGTCGCGGACAAACTCAATCTGGTCGGCCGGCGCCCAAGGCATACTGGGCGTGTTGCGCGAGTTCAGCGGCTCGTTCTGAATGGTAATGGCGTCCAGATGAATGCCCTCTTTCTCCATGGCCTGCACGTATTTCACAAAATAGCGGGCATACGTGGCATAGCAGTCCTTCCGCAGCTTGCCGCCGCGCACGTTGAAGTGCTCCTTCATCCAGGCCGGCGCCGACCAGGGGGAGGCCATGAGGTGGATATCCGGGTTAATGGCAAGAATCTCCTTCATTACCGGCACCACATCCTTCAGGTCCTGCGACAGGCTGAACTTCTTCAGTTCATGGTCGGTTTCGCCTTCGGGCAAGTCATTGTAGGAAAAGACGAAACTGTTCATGTCCGACGCACCAATGGTCAGGCGGATGTAGCTGAATCCGACATTGTCTCCGTCGCAGGCAAACATCTCGCGCAGGATTTTGGCCCGCGCCGGAGCGGACATCTTGACGAGGTGCTCCGCACTGCCCCCAGTCAGGGCAAAGCCGAATCCGTCCACCTCCTGATAACACTGGCGGTCGTCCACAATGATGGGAACTCCGCCGCGGCCGTCCATCTTATCCTTGAAAATCACCGTCTTTTCCTGACGGGAAAACAGGTTGGCACGGTCGTTCGTCGTAATCCATGACTCTATTTGGCGCCCGGACTGGGCGTAGAGGGCGGGAGCCGCCAACAGGCATAACAGTAAATTCTGTATCTTCATAATTATAGCTTTCTTGTTTCTAATACGTTCTACACATCATTCATTCTTGTTTCTCCAATTTTCCACGTTCTTTTCCAAAAGGATGAACAGGGGTATCTCCGAACACGAGCGGGGGTACCTGCGAACAGGAGCGGGGGTATGCCTGAACACGAACGGAGATACCCCTGTACACTCCCTACGGAAAAGGTGAAGAATTATCCTGAAACACAACCTTTTATGTCATCATGCTCAATCCGTGTAAGTGCAACTGGGCGTGCTCCAAGCCTCATCTTGTACCAAAACGCCTTCCGAAAGGTTAATCTGGTCATTGGGAATCGGGAAGAATCCTCCCGTCTCGGCCACACGCTGCTCCATATCGCCCAGATTTGCCGTGGTCCACACGCCGGCGTTGCAGATGGGTACGCCGTTTTTCTTGTTCAGCTGCTCGCCGGCAATGTGCCAGCGCAGCAGGTCATAATAACGGATGCCCTCGAAGCATAGCTCGTAGCGGCGCTCGTTGCGCAACGCCTCGTCCGTATAAGCCGGAAGGGGTTCCAAACCGGCACGGGCACGTACGCGATTCAGGTAAGACACATCCTTGGTCAACTCCGAAAGCATCAGCAGGACGTCGGCATAACGGACAATATACGTATCCTGCGTATTGTTCCGACGGTAGTCGTCAGACGCATTGAACAGAATGCAACTGTAATTCACCGCTTCCACCGTGCCGTCTTCCTTGGTGCGCTTGGCGTTGATGGGCATATACTTCTTGTTCCAGTATCCGGTCTCTTCCATTTGACTGTCGCCGCCCCACGAGTATTCTGTCATCTCGTTCGGGTCGGTCACGTCCATGATAGACGCCTGGCGACGGATATCATCCGGCTCATTCTCCAGCCATTCGTCCCATAACTGCGAGTTGACGGTACCACCTCCCCAGCCAAAGCCCAGAGGGAACATATTCATCTGCTGGTCGGCCGTGAAGCTCCATCCCCGGATACCGCTGTACAGCACCATTTGATTGGCGGCCGCCTCGCCATAGACGTCACCCAGCGTAGAGTACTTATAGGAAAAGATGTTCTCAATGTTGGCTCCTTCTTCCTTAATCCAGGTGATGTCCCCGTATTGGTCGGCATATTCCTCCCTTACGCGCTGCATATAGACGTAATCTTTCGAGGTCTCCTCGTTACTGTACGGCCACAAGGCCCAGAAGTTGGGCAACAGGCCATGCCCGCTGTTCGTCTCAACGTCCTTCAACCAGTCCACCACCTGCTGTCTTGTGATGCTTCCTCCGTCGGGCAGGGCCAGTTCTTCCTTCTCATAGTAGCCGGTATAGAACAGCCAGGCACGGGCCATCAGAGCCTCGGCAGCCCACTTGGTGGCATGTCCCAGCCTGGACTTGTCCATGTCCTGATAGGTCTGAGCCGGCAGTTTTTCGATGGCGGCCTTGTAGTCTGCCCCTATCTGCCCCCAAAGTTCGTCCGGGGTGGCACGCGGCAGGTTCACACGTTCGCTGGTCAGCACCAGGGGTACTGTCCCGTAAACCCGGCACAGGTTCATATAGGCATACGCCCGCAAGAATAACACTTCACCCTCGACGGCCGTCCGCGCCTCCTCACTGCTCCACTCCACCATGTCCATGCTCTCCAGGATGTTATGCACCCGGTAGATGACCGAATAGAGCTTGCTCCACAACGTGCCGAACTGGTTTTCGCCATTGCGCTTCAGGCGGCCAATCGCACGGTTGTCCCTGTCGCTCTGGCCCGCCGCCCCGAATCGGTCGTCAGACACCAGTTCGCTCATAAAGAACGGATTGTTCAGCGGCGCAATCTGCACGATATTCTGATAGGCCGCGGTAATCAGCATTTCCACGTCTTCTTCCGTGGTAGGCACCGTGGAAGTATCCTTCTTCGTCAGATTATCCACGTCCAAAAAGTCCTCGCATCCAAACAGGAAGAACAGAGGCACTATATAAAACCACATCTTTCTCATATTCGTCTAATTAAAAGTTAAGATTAAAACCAACCATGACGGTACGCGGCGAAGGATAGTTGCCTATGTCAATGCCCGAAACCCAGCCCTTACCGTCGCCGTAACCGACCTCCGGGTCCAGACCGGAGTAGCCGGTAATGGTAAACAGGTTCTGTACCGCGAAGTAAATACGTGCCTTCTCCAAGACCATATTGGGGAACAGATGCTTGAAGTCATAGCCAATCGTAAGGTTCGAGAGACGAAGGTAGTCACCGTCCTCAATATAGATGTCCGACACGTTCTGCCAATTCAAGGAGGCGGTGCTGGTCAGCCTCGGCAGGCGATTGGAGGTACCTTCCCCGTGCCAGCGGCCATAAATCTCGGTCGTATAGTTGTCCAAGGGGGCATCCTTCACGTCACGGTACGAACGTGCAATCTGATTGCCCAGTACAGCCACGGCGGAAATGTTCAAGTCAAATCCCTTATAGCCGAAATTAAGATTAAGGCCCATGTTGACATCCGGATGCGGATTGCCAATCATCGTGCGGTCGTCCGATGTGATTTGTCCGTCCTGATTCACATCCACGAATATCAGGTCGCCGGGCTGCGTATTCTCGTATTTTGCTCCTTGATAGACGTCTATCTGAGCCTGGTTCTGGAATACACCAGCTGTTTTGTAGCCATAGAAATAACCAATAGGATAGCCTACCTGGGCACGGTACATCTCATCGCAATTTCTCCACAGCACGTTCGAGCTGCCATAGATAATGCCATCATTGTTATTGATTTTGGTCACCTCGTTCTTGTTGTGAGAAATGTTGTAGCTGATTCCATAGGAGAAGTCGCCTACCTTGTCCTGCCAGGTCAGACCCAGTTCCACGCCCTTGTTCTGCACGTCGCCGCCATTGACATAAGGCGCACCGGCCCCATAACTGCTCAATGCGGGCGCCTGCAACAACCAGTCGCGGGTATTCTTCACATACCAGTCGAACGTCAGGCCCAAGCGGCTGTCGAAGAAACGGGCGTCAAAGCCGATATCGAACTGCTCGGACGTCTCCCAAGTCACATCCTCATTGGGCAGGATATCGGGATAAGCACCCGTAGTCAATTGTCCCTTATCCGTGCCGAAGAAATAGTAAGCGCCGAAATTGATGGTCGCCAAATATTGGAACGGATCAATGGACTGGTTACCGTTCTGTCCATAGCTGGCTCTCAACTTAAAGAAATCCATCACCGGTCTCACACTTTCCATGAACGGCTCGTTGGTCACTACCCAACCGGCCGATACGGACGGAAAGACACCCCAGCGGTTGCCCCGCTTGAAGTTGGACGAGCCGTCGGCTCTGACTATCGCCGTCAGCATATACGTCTCATTGTAGTCGTAGTTGACACGCCCGAAGAAAGAAGCCATCTTGTGTGGACTGATGGGGCCGCCGCTGAGGGACGTCATGTCGGCCGACACGGCTTGCGTATTGTCCAGCCAGGCGTGCTCGAAGTCATCGAACACAGAATTACGGTTCGTACCGCTCATAGTCATGCCCAAGCTGTTGTTTTCCACAGACTGGCCTACCAAAACGTCGAAATTATTACGCTTGACTGAGAACTTATAGTTCAGGGTATTCTCTATCATCCAGTTCATGCGGGTCGTCATGGTCTGTGTCACTTGGTTTTCATTGCGGAAGTGATCGCTGGCCAGGTTATATTCCGGCACGAATTTTCTGTAATTGTTCTGCGAGAAACGAACGCCAAAACTGCTCTTGAACACCAGATTCTTTATCGGCTGGATAGTCAGATAAGCATTGGCATGGAGACCATAGTACTTCGTTTCGTTCTGTCCATCCTCATAGTCCATCAGGCCGATGGGATTGGCGCGGTTGCTCTCCAAGGGAATGGCCGTGGTGTAATTTCCGTCTTCGTCATAGACATCAAACAGAGGGTAGGCTGTCATCAGACGGCGGATACTGTTGCCATCCAAGTTTCCGATGCCGATACCGTTCCGGCTGCCGGCATGGAAGTTCACATTCTCGCCGAACTTCAGGATTTCCAGGTTATCTTTCTTAAAGAGCACGTGCTCCGAATTGATACGCACCGTCGTCCGGTCATACTTAGGAGTAACCGGCTCACCGATGATACCTTCCTGGCTCGTATTGGACAAGCCTATCGAGAAGACAGAAGACTCGTTGCCTCCCGTGATGTTCAACGAATGATTCCGGATGAGCGCGTTCTCGTTCAGGGCCTCGTCAAACCAGTCAGTCCCGGCCCAGCCGTTCTGCACGCGATTCCAATCCGGCACTAGGTTGGCCCAGTCCAGTGTCCTTCCGTCGTTGGCCCACGCCTCATTGATGATTTCCACATACTGCTGTGCGTTCAGCAGGTCGGGTTTCTTGTAGACGTTCTGCCAGCCCACGTAGGTATCCAGCGAGACATCTATCTTGCCCACACGTCCCTGCTTGGTAGTAATCAGGACTACGCCGTTGGCCGCACGCGAACCGTAGATGGCAGCGGATGCCGCATCCTTCAGGATATCAATGGACTCGATGTCGGCCGGATTCAGCGAGTTAATGTCACCGCCCGTCACGCCATCGATGATGTACAGCGGTTCAGAATCGCCAATCGTGCCCAAGCCACGGACGGCCACCTTGAAGCCCTCGCCCGGCATACCGGAAGAGGACACGATGTTCACACCCGGCGTCTGGCTGGCCAATGCTCCCAAGGCATTCACCGTGTTCAGCTTGGTGATGTCGTCGCCTTTCACCTGGGTGGTAGCACCGGTCACCAGCTTTTTCTTCTGCACGCCGTATCCCACGACCACCAGGTCGTCCAGCGTCATGACATCCGACTTCAATACCACCTTGAGGTCCGTCCGGCCATCCACCTTCACATCCTGGGACATATAACCCATGAAGGAGAAGGTCAGAACCGCTCCCCGGTCGGGCACCGCTATTTGGAAATTACCGTCCAAATCCGTAATGACACCCGTTGACGTGCCCTTCAGCACGACATTCACGCCGGGCATCGTCAGGCCGTCCTCGTCCACGACCGTCCCCTTCACTGTCACTTTGGACTGTGCGACGGAGTGGCTCTCCAATACAACGTCATTCGGAAAATCCCCGTTTCCGGCGGCCATGGGAACGCCCTGCAAAGGCAATAGCATCAGGCACAAATACTTGGCCCATGAGGAAATCCGTCCTTCCGGATTCCCCGACAGTTTTTCTTTTCGATACGAATATTTTTGCATGGTTGTCTGTTTAGAATTAGTTACTTCTCTTGATTTCACATTCAGATAGGGCAGGCAGTCCCGCCTGCATTCTACGCTATTCCTTTTCTCATAGGCATTCTGTATTTTAGGTAATTACTTATTTTTAAGTGCATAGGCATTTCCGGAAAAGTCCATCTCGTCCAAGGTCAAGCTGCGCGGGTGGTTGTAAATGGTTTCGGCCAAGCGCCGGTTGTTTTCATTCAGAATAAAATACCCCCAGGGCATGAACCAGGCCCAGCCGGTCTGCTTCTCATAGACTTCGGCGGAGGGCAGATCACCCACTTCGCCCAAGGCAATCATCTTCCCCCGACCCAAATCAAGGAGTTCGTCGTGATGGGACTGCTTCCAATCGCTGTGATAGACGTCGGCTGCCAGCACATCCACGTAGTCATTGCCCGGATAATAGTCGGCATAAGGCCCGGCTTCGTCGCCCGGAGTCGTGCGGGGGGCGTTGGCATCCCATACCCACAGCAAGTTGTTCAGTCCATGATGGCGGGTGAAATAGTTGTACATCGCTATCCACAACCGCTTGAAGCCGTTTTCGCCCGGCTTGCCGCACCACCAGAACCAAATGCCGTTCATCTCGTGGAAGGGACGCCACAAGATGGGCACTTTGGCCTCCTGCAACTGCTTCAGACAGGCGGCCACGCCGTCCATCTGCGTCTTCCAGGCCCGATTCAAAGGGGTCCCGTCGGTCAGGAGTTCGTCCCATTCCTGCTGCGTGGGCAACTTGTCGGCCCAACGCCAGATGTCGTCGCCGTCACACTCATCGCAATTCACCGGCCAGCAGCAGTGCCACATCAGCGTGATGACGCGGCCTTCCGCATGTTTCCGGATGGCGGTGTCCACTATCCGCTGACGCTGTTGCGCGGTGGTCACTTCCAGCACCGCACAGGGCTGTTCCCGGTCGCCCGGCACGGTCAGGTTCAGCGGGCCGCAATGGCGGAAGTCGCACACATTGTCGCCCACGACATTGAAACTGAAATCCGACCCCCACACCACGGGCGTCTTCCCCGTCAGGGCATGAACCACGGAGTCATAACGCTCCATGCCACTGGCAAAGTTGTGCATCCCCGTCAGGGTATATTCGCCCTGTATCGAATAAAGGAAGTCCAACAACTGCACCACTTCCGGCGTAGCCTTCTCGTTGACAGGGCGGAAGCCTTCCGGTTGCACGGCTTTCCCGCCACAAGCGGCCAAGGCCAGGGCCAACACCGCACTACAAAGGTTTTTACATACTTTCATATTTTTCTTATTATTTAATTTCTTTTGCTAAAATATACCACTAAACGAAAACAAGTGCTTTGCCGACCGCGTTCAGCGGTACAGCTGCTCGTGCTCGGCGATACCCCTGCTTGCGTTCAGCGGTACCGCCGCTCGCGTCCGGGCATACCCCTAAATCAACGATGTCATTCGGTTATCTCGGTAAGGAGACGGAAGGAATTGGCTTTCAGCTCCGTAGTATAGATTTTCTCCACCTCCAAGCCTTGCTGTGCAGGGAGGGGGAAACCGCGGTCATCCGTCGGGCGATACGCTTCCTCGTAGACATAGAGCGACGCATCCTGCATGGGTTCCGGCAGGCTGACGCGCACACGGCAATCCTCGTCGCCCACGTTCACCAGCGCCAGGGTGGTCTTTCCGCGCCAGGTACCGGCCACGGCATACACCGACTTGTCGGGGGAAAGCACACCGGTCTTCAGCATATCCGTACCCGCGGGGAAGAACCGGCACATCAGCGACCAGGTATAGAACCAGGGGCGTATCTCTTCCTCCTCGGGCTTGCCGAACACCTCGCTTCCCAGGATATTCCACATGCCCCAGATTTTCAGATCCTCCGTTTTTCCGGAGTCCCAACGGCTGTGCATGGCGTCGTCCAGCATCCAGGCCGCCACGCCGGAAAAACCGTGGTTCATCACCTCCATCGCCAGCAGGGGCATATCCAATCCGTAGAAATAATCGTACACCAGCATGTTGCAGTCGCTGCCCTTGGTGAAAGGATGGTGTTCGACCCGGCGCTTGTATTCGGCCATCAGCAACGAATCGGCCGGCTGCCCGTACTTGTACCCGGCCTCGCCCAAGATGATTTTCTTGCCCGGCGGCACGCACTGCCTGTAACGGGGCAGAACGTCCGAATACCGCCCGCTGCGCACCTCGTGTTGTCCGGGATAGGCGTGAATGTCATAAATACCTATCAGTGAGTCCAGTTCCGTCGCCGTCTGCCGCACCCAGCCCACGGCGTCATAGGGTGAAGCCTCGTTCTTATAGCCCACCACGACGTCCGGCCCGGCAAAGGTGACTTTCTCCGTCAGACCCGGATACTCGGCCATCTTACGGTGGAAACGGAGCAACACGCGCTTCCACAACTCGTAATCGCCGTTGGTAGAAGCCCAGTCGCCGTCGGGCTCGTTGAAAATCACAAAATGCTTGATGCAGGAAAAACCGCAGCGGTTGACCAGGAAGTCCAGGTAATCCACCGACATATCTATCCAGCGCGGGTCGTCCTTCATTTCCCAAAGGGGCGGGTTGTATTCGCCATAGACCACCGTGATGCCGCGTTCGGTACAATACTTCAGCAGGCGGGAGAGGGAATCGAAGTTCCGCTCCCGGTCATACCGTCCCGTGGAAGGATCGTAATAGCGGAAGGGGCTGTTAATCATGCAGCGGACATAGGGCGGCCGCATGTAGTCCAGGCGTTCGTAGAGCGTGGTCCAATCCTCGTCCGAGACCTCGTGTCCCCACGACCCGGCCTCGTCATAAGGGTCCCACTCCACTCCGTTGCCTACATATCCGGCGTTCGTCACCTCCGGAGAAACGGTGACGGCCACCTCTTTTCTTCCGTCCGCACAGGCACCTGCCACCACCAGCCACAAAAGGGCCAACCACTGATTCATCTTCATAATCCGTTCTTTAATTTACTTGCGTAAGAATCTGCCTACCCACTTGTTCGCCTCCATACTTGGGCAATTGCGCCCTTGCATCGGCGGACAGACAAAAATAGGAGTATTTGAACAACTTGCATTGCTATTAGATGCTTAATGATTGTACTTTTTTGAATCTGCCCGGAATTCTACGTGCTCACCTTGCAATCCGCCGACAACAGATAATCCAGCAACTCAGTCAACGGACAGGTTGCCACCCCCACGTACTTGTCCGCACTGCCGTAGTAGACGAACAACGTGCCGTCCACCACCACATTGCCCACCGGGAAGATGCAACCTGCATACAGGCCGGACAACTCGAAGTCCAGCTCCGGCTCAAGAATGGGCCGGGGCGTCCGCGCCAGCACCCGCAAGGGATTCTCAAATTCCAACAAGACGGCCCCCACGCGGTAATACCCCAATCCGCCGTGCTCCACCCCGTGATACAGCACCAGCCACCCGGCTTCCGTCTTCAGTGGAGGGGTGCTGCCGCCAATCTTCTCTTCCCACGTGCCTTCAATGCCGGAGAGTAGTAGATGGCTTTCCTTGTCTTCCCAATTCAGCAGGTCGTCGGAATACTTCAGCCAAATGGAAGGGAACTTCACCCCGTAACGCTCGCCCACGAACTCCTTGGGCCGATGGAGCATCACGTAACTCCCCTGCACCTTTTCGGGGAAAAGAATCACGTCGCGGTCATCCAGCACGGGAGACGTCAGCCGACCCAGCCGCCTGAACGAACGGAAATCAGACGTGACGGCCAGGCCCGTATTGCCCAGGTTTTTCCGCACGGCCAACGGGGCGTCCGAACCGCAACGGGGGGTCAGCACCTCGTCGTGGGCAAACTTCCAATATTGTCCGGGGGCATACGGGCGATAGGCGTAAGTCACATAGAACTCATTATCATACTTCACGATACGCGGGTCCTCCACACACCCGGAGTCGGGTCCGTTCTGACTGGGACCGAACACGGGCTGGTCGGAAGCCCGCTCGAAATGGTAACCGTCCTTGCTGACGGCCAGGCCCAAGCGTATCACATGCTGTTCGTCGTTGCCCGCCGCACGGTACAGCATGTAGAAGGTGCCGCCGTCATACACGACGCCCGGATTGCTGGTGACCAACGACTCCCACTCATTGGAAGCAAGCGGGGAAAGAATGGGATTTCCCTCGAATTTTTTCAGTTTCATCGTCGTATTCATAATAAAAAGTATCACACTCATGTTTATCAACTGAAGACAGTCCATATCACTGCACTCAGCAGCAAAAGCAGCACGGCCCACCACAGGTAGAACGTGTACCACGGCTTGCCCCGGTGCGCACGGAATTCCTCGGCCAGGTCACGCCACGAAAAGACCGTGTCCACCAGTTTCTCCGGCGCGGGAGCGGGCGAGAAGCGGCTGACCACATACATCAATAGGCCGCTAAACCCCAGCAGGAAAGGTACCATCAGCAGGAAATGCAGGTCGCCGAATATTTGGGACTTGAAAAACAGCAACCCCACCGCCACTACCAAGCCGCCCAGCAGGCCGACGAAGACGCCCTGTCCGTTGACCCGGCGGCCGAAGATGCCCAGCAGGAAAGCAGCCACGATGGGAGGCGACAGATAGGACAACATCTCCTGATAGTACTTCAGCAACGAACCAAACTTCCCTATCTGAGGCGCCCACAAGGCCGCCAGCACGATGGCCACACAGGCCGCCACCTTGCCCACCGCCACCAGCCGGGCCGAAGAGGCGTGCCGGTCGACCTTGGCATAGAAATCCATCGTAAACAACGTGGAGGCCGAATTCATGATGGCACTCAGGGCGGAAGTCAGGGCCGACAGTAGTGCGGCAATCAGCAACCCCATCACTCCCACCGGTGCCAGGCGCAGAATCATCGTCGGATAGACCATGTCCGGCCGTTCAAGGCCGGGGAACAGATGGCGGGCTATCACACCGGGCATGGCAATGATGAACAGGGTCAGCATAGTCAGGAAGCCGGCAAAAAGCACTCCCTTACGCCCCTCGTCCACCGACCGTGCACTGAGCACACGCTGCACCAAGGTCTGATTGTTAGCCCAGAAATAGATGCCCAGCACCGGCATACCGACTATCAGTCCCAACCAAGGCGTGGCCGTATCCGTCAACGGACGTATCAACTTGACCAGCAGGTCGTCGGAGGCATACAGCGAATAAAAGTAATCGCCGCCCTGGCGGAAGCAGAGAATGGTCAGCAGAACGGATCCCACAAGGAGCACCACAGCTTGTATCAACTCCGTGTTGATGACGGACGACAGGCCGCCCGGAATGGTATAGGACGCAGCAAACAACGCAAAGGCGAAGACAATCCACTGCAAGTCCGCCTCCGGCACAATCAGTTTGATTATGAGAGCCGCGGCATAAAGGGCACCGGCCGCATCCAGAAAGATATTGCCCACGATGCAGATGAACGAGAAATAGTAGCGCGAACGGCTATCAAAACGCTTCTCCAAAAATTCGGGAATCGTAAAGATGCCCGAACGAATATATAGCGGCAACAGGAAAACGGCGAAGCAAACCATCACCACCATGCCGGTCAGGTTGTAGTTGTAGACGGCCAGGCCCGTGTCGTAAGCGTCGCCAGACTGGCCTATCAGCGTCGTGCTCGATATGCTGGCCGCAAACAGAGAAAGGCCCACCACCCGCCAGGACATGGAACGCCCCGCCAGGAAGTAAGACTGCGAGTCGGCACTCTTCCCGTGGCGAAAGCCCCACCACAACACAAAAACCAGGTACACGGCGACTATCACCACATCCGCTGCACTCATCATAAATAGTTCCATATAAACGTGTCTGTATCGAAAGTTCTGATTACAGTGCAAAGATAAAAGAAGCCGTGGAAAGAGTTTTATAATTTTTCACTTATTAATTGTACTTTTTTGAATATCCGCTTATATTTTGATTATTATCCCTATATTTGCCTACAAAACTTCACGCCCCATGAAAGATATTCAGAAAGAAATCATCCCCATCGCAGACGATGACCTGTTCATCGTGCTGGACCATCCGAACGCCAACTTCGATTACGCAGTGCATTACCACCCGGAATACGAAATCAACCTGGTCATCGACTCGTTCGGCAAGCGCATCATCGGCGACTCGGAAGAGGAATTCTCGTCGCCGGACCTCATCATGACCGGCCCCAACCTGCCCCACGCCTGGAAAGGCGAAGTGGTGGAAGGCAACCACGTGGTCACCATCCAGTTTTCCGACCGGCTGCTCAATTATCCCATCCTCGAGAAGCGGCTCTTCGCCTCCATCCGCCGCCTGCTACTGGACTCGCAGCGGGGCATCGACTTCTCCCCCTCCACCAAGTTGCGGATGAAAGACGAAATCCTCCAACTGACACGGATGCAAGGATTCCATACCGTCCTGGCTTTCTTATCCATCCTCCATCAATTGTCCGTGGCGGACCACCGCATCCTGGTGAGCAACCAGTATGACACTCAGGACACCATAAGGAGTTCCAAAAGCCGCCGTATCGCCAAAGTCTGCGAATACATCGAGACTCATTATGAAGAAGCCATCAAACTGGAAGACGCGGCCCGTCTGGTCAACATGTCCGAATCAGCCTTCAGCCATTTCTTCAAGAAAAAGACTAACTCCACCTTTATCGAATACATCACCAACCTGCGTATCGCCAAAGCCTGCCGTATGCTGTCCGACACCTCAACAGGCATCGCTGAAATCTGCTATGATTGCGGTTTCAACAACCTGTCCAACTTCATCCGCACCTTCAAGCGAAAAAAGGGCCACACCCCCAGCGAGTACCGCAGCTTCATGCAGGCGATGCTCATCAAATATTAGCCATACCCCCGCTCGTGTTCCCCCATACCGCTGCTCGCGAGCGGGGGTACCTCTGTTCCGCCCGCGCCGTCCGCAACCTCGCAATCCCCCACCAGCAAAGCGTTCCAGAAGATTCCTAATTTTCAGGAGGATAAATAATAAACAGGGTGTTGAAAACTTCTTTGCATTTTTTTCGCTGAACATGGTGGGGGATTGTGGGGAATTGTGTACTTTTACACCGTGATATTATAATAAAGAAAGAAATGTTACGTTTTCTGGGCAATATCGAGGCCAAAACCGACGCCAAGGGACGGGTGTTCATCCCCGCCGTCTTTAGAAAGCAGCTGCAAGCTGCGTCCGAGGAGAGCCTCGTGCTGCGCAAGGACGTATTCCAGGACTGCCTGGTGCTCTACCCGGAGAGCGTGTGGTTCAAAACGCAAGAGCAACTGCGCCGCCGGCTGAACCGCTGGAACGCCCGCCAGCAAGCCGTGTTCCGCCAGTTCGTCAGCGATGCCGAAGTGGTGGTGCCGGATGGTAACGGGCGCATCCTCATCCCCCGCCGCTACCTGCAAATGGCAAGCATACGGGACGAAGTGCGTTTCATCGGCATGGACAACACCATCGAAATCTGGGCCAAGGAGCGAGCCGAACTGCCCTTCATGGAGGCAGAAGACTTCAGCCAAGCCTTGCAAGAGGTACTGGGCGAGGAACTGTGGGATGACAAAGAAGGAGAGTAAGACAATGACGCAAGAGACTACGACCTATCATATACCGGTGCTGCTGGCACCTGCTGTGGACGGGCTGGACATCCGCCCGGACGGCGTCTATGTGGATGTCACCCTGGGTGGCGGCGGACACACGCGCGAAATCCTCCGACGGCTGGGTCCCGGCGGACGACTGCTGGGATTCGACCAGGACGAGGACGCCGAGCGCAACATCCCGGACGATGCGCGTTTCACCTTCGTGCGCAGCAACTTCCGCTACCTGCATAACTTCCTACGCTACCACGGCATCGACCGCATCGACGGACTGCTGGCCGATCTGGGCGTGTCGTCCCACCACTTCGACGACAGCCAGCGCGGCTTCTCCTTCCGCTTCGACGGCGCACTGGACATGCGCATGAACAAGCGGGCAGGACAGACGGCAGCCGACGTGGTGAACACCTACGACGAGGAGCGGCTGGCCAACGTATTCTACCTCTACGGCGAACTGAAGAACAGCCGCAAGCTGGCAGCGGCACTCGCACGGGCACGGGCCAGTGCCCCGGTGGCCACTATCGGCCAGTTTCTGGACATCGTAAAGCCACTCTTCGGCCGCGAACGCGAGAAGAAGGAACTGGCCCGCGTCTTCCAAGCCCTGCGCATCGAGGTGAACCACGAGATGGAAGCCCTGCGCGAGATGCTTCAAGCAGCCACCGAGGCCCTGCGTCCGGGCGGACGGCTGGTGGTCATCACCTACCACTCGCTGGAAGACCGCCTGGTGAAGAACTTGATGAAGACCGGCAACGTGGAAGGCACCGTCGTGAAAGACTTCTATGGCAACGTACAGACACCCTTCCGCGCCGTAAACAACAAAGTCATCGTGCCCGACGACGACGAAGTGGCCCGCAACCCGCGCTCGCGCAGTGCCAAGCTCCGCATCGCCGAAAAACGAGAGAATAACAACAACGACAACTAAACAAGAGGAGAGACTACCGACATGGGAACCGAAAAAAAGAAGACCAAGACATCTGACCGACATGCATCGTGGAGGGGCATCATCGGCGGCGACATCCTGGCCGCCGAATTTTTCCACCGGCAAGCCAAACTGCTGGTGCTCGTCATGGTGCTCGTCATCTTCTACATCAACAACCGCTACGAGTGCCAGCAGTTGATGATCCGCATCGAAGAACTGAAGAAGGAACTGACCGACATCAAGTACGACGCCCTGACACGTAGCTCCGAGTTGATGGAGCAAAGCCGTCAGTCGCGCATCGAAGAATATATCGCCACGCAGCAGAGTGACCTGCAAAGTGCCACGACGCCGCCCTACCTGATACCCAACGATTAACCAGAGAAAGGAGGATGCACCCTATGACCATCAACAAGAAAAATATCGTCAACCGCTACTTCTTCATCGTGGTAATCATGCTGCTGCTGGGCGTGTTTGTCATTGTCAAGGCAGCCGTCATCATGTACGCCGAGCGGGAGTATTGGCAAGCCGTGGCCGACCGTTTCGTGCGCGAGAATGTCACCATCCACCCCAACCGTGGCAACATCCTCTCGTCCGACGGCAAGCTGATGGCCAGCTCGCTGCCCGAGTACCGCATCTATCTGGACTTCATGTCCGGCGAGCGTACAGACGAGGAACGACGCCGCAAGGACCAGGCACGGCGCGACAAGGCCCTGACGGACAGCATAGACAGCATCTGCATCGGCCTGAACCGCATCTTCCCGGACAAGAGCGTGGCCTACTTCAAGCGTCACCTTCGCCAAGGCCGCAAGAAGAAGAGCCGCCACTGGCTGATCTACCCCAAACGCATCTCGTACATCCAATATAAGGAAGCCAAGCGCTTGCCCGTCTTCCGCCAAAGCACATATTCAGGCGGATTCCATGCACAGATCTACAACCAGCGCAAGAAGCCTTTCGGATCGCTCGCCTCGCAGACACTGGGACGCCTCTATGCCGACACCGCCAAGGGCGCACGCAGCGGCATCGAACTGGCATTTGACTCCGTCTTGCGTGGGCGCAACGGCATCACCCACCGCCAGAAAGTGATGGACCACTACCTGAACATTGTGGACATCCCGGCACAGGATGGCTGCGACGTGGTGTCCACCATCGACGTAGGCATGCAGGACATCTGTGAGAAAGCCCTGCGTGACGAACTGGAGCGCATCAACGCCATGGTGGGCGTGGCCGTGCTGATGGAGGTGAAGACGGGCGAAGTCAAGGCCATCGTCAACCTCACCAAAGCCAGCGACGGGAAATACTACGAAATGAACAGCAACGCCATCAGCGACCTGCTGGAACCCGGATCCACCTTCAAGACAGCCTCCATCATGGTGGCCTTGGAGGACGGGAAAATCACTCCGCACACCATGGTGGACACCGGTAACGGCATCATGAACATGCACGGCAGCAAGATGCGCGACCACAACTGGCACCGCGGCGGCTATGGCAAGATAGACGTCACACGCATTTTGGAAGTGTCGTCCAACATCGGTGTGTCCTACCTCATCGACAAGTATTATCACGACGATCCGCAGAAGTTTGTGGACGGCCTGAAGCGCATGAGCCTGGACCAACCGCTCCACCTCCAGATCCAGGGTGAAGGCAAGCCTTACCTGAAAGGTCCGGACGAACGCTACTTCGCCAAGACCACCCTGCCCTGGATGAGTATTGGCTACGAGTCGCAGTTGCCGCCCATAAACATCCTGACGTTCTACAACGCCATCGCCAACGACGGCAAGATGGTACGCCCCAAGTTCGTCAAGGCACTGCTGCGCGACGGCGAGGTGGTGAAGGAATATCCCACGGAGGTCATCAACCCGAAAATCTGCTCGGACAGCACGCTGAGCAAAATCCGCGTCATCCTGCGCAGCGTAGTGAAGAACGGCCTGGCCAAGCCCGCCGGCAACCCGGAGTTCTCCGTGTCGGGCAAGACGGGTACGGCACAAATCTCCAAGGGCAAGGAGGGCTACAAGTCCGGACGGGTGAACTACTTGGTGAGCTTCTGCGGCTACTTTCCCTCAGAGGCACCCAAGTACAGCTGCATCGTCTCCATCCAGAAACCGGGCTTGCCAGCTTCGGGCGGACTGATGGCAGGCAGCGTCTTCGGCAAGATAGCCCGTCAGGTCTATGCCCAGGATTTGCGCTTCGACCTGACTGCCGCCATCGACAGCACCTCGTGTTCCATCCCCGACGTCAAGGCGGGCGAACTGGAGGATACGCGCCGGGTATTGTCCGATCTGGACATCCCTGTCAAGGCTGAAAGCGCAACAGACGCGTGGGGCGTACAGCAACACGACACAACCGCCGTGGTAATGCACGAACGCGAAGCCAAAGCGGGACTGATGCCCAACGTAGTGGGCATGGGTGCCAAGGATGCCGTCTATCTGCTGGAGAATGCCGGCCTGAAGGTACACCTCAGCGGCATAGGCCGCGTACGCCGCCAGTCGCTTCCCGCTGGCAGCCGCATCGTGAAAGGACGGACTGTGGCGTTGACACTGAAATAGGAATCTATACATATTTATTATATACTATAGGAAATGAAACTGAACGAACTATTGAAAACTGTGCAGCCGGTGGAACTCATCGGCAGCACGGACATCGAAATAACAGGCGCGGACATTGATTCACGCCGCGTGGAGCCGGGGCACCTTTTCATGGCCATGCGCGGCACGCAAACCGACGGACATGCCTATATCCCCGCTGCCATCGGCCGGGGCGCCTGCGCCATCGTGTGCGAGGAACTGCCCACAGAGATCCAGCCTGACGTCACTTATGTGGTAGTGAAAGACAGCGAGGACGCCACGGGACGCATCGCCACCTTGTTCTACGGCGATCCGACGTCGCAACTGGAACTGGTGGGCGTCACCGGCACCAACGGCAAGACCACAACAGCCACCCTGCTCTACCGCCTGTTCCGCTACTTCGGTTACAAGGTTGGCCTGATATCCACCGTATGCAACTACATTGACGACGAGGCGGTGCCCACTGAGCACACGACACCCGACCCCATCACGCTGAACCAGCTGCTGGGACGCATGGCCGACGCAGGATGCCAATATGCCTTCATGGAGGTCAGTTCGCATGCCATCGTGCAGAAGCGTATCAGCGGACTGCGGTTTGCCGGAGGCATCTTCACCAACCTGACACGCGACCATCTGGATTACCACAAGACGGTAGACAACTATATCCGCGCCAAGAAGAAGTTCTTTGATGACATGCCCCGCGATGCCTTCAGTCTGGTGAATCTGGACGACAAAAACGGCATGGTAATGGTACAGAATACACGCTCGCACGTCCATACCTATTCGCTGCGCAGCCTGTGCGACTTCAAGGGAAGGGTGCTGGAGAGCCACTTCGAAGGCATGTTGCTGGACTTCAACGGATACGAAGTGGCGGTGAACTTCATCGGCCGTTTCAATGCTTACAACCTACTGGCCGTCTTCGGCGCGGCAGTCCTGCTGGGACAGAAACCAGAAGAGGTGCTCATCGGGCTGAGTACGCTGCACCCCGTGGCCGGACGTTTCGAGGCTATCCGCTCGCCCCGGGGATTCACAGCCATCGTGGACTACGCCCACACACCGGACGCATTGGTCAACGTGCTGAATGCCATCCATGGTGTGCTGGAAGGACGCGGCAAGGTCATCACCGTCGTGGGTGCCGGGGGCAACCGCGACAAGGGCAAACGTCCCATGATGGCCAAGGAGGCCGTACGACAGAGCGACCGCCTGATCCTCACCAGCGACAACCCGCGTTTCGAAGAGCCGGAAGACATCATCCGCGACATGCAGGCCGGGCTGAACGCTGAAGACCTACAGCGGACATTGTCCATCACAGACCGCCGCGAGGCCATCCGCACCGCCTGCATGTTGGCACAGCCGGGCGATGTTGTCCTGGTGGCAGGTAAGGGACACGAAGACTACCAGGAAGTGAAGGGCGTGAAGCATCACTTTGACGACAAGGAAGAGATTTTGAAAATGGTTAATGGTTAATGCACAATGGTCAATGGGCTACGCGTAAAGAATATCCGCACGGCAGGCCATGACCATCCACCATTAAGCATCAACCATTAAGTATTAACAATTTATCATTAACCATTCTGTAAATGTTATACTACTTATTCCAATGGCTTGACCAATATGACTTTCCCGGCGCGGGAATGTTTGCCTACACGTCGTTCCGCGCGCTGATGGCCGTCATCCTGGCGTTGCTCATCTCCAGCATCTGGGGCGACCGCTTCATCAACCTGCTGAAGCGGAAACAAATCACCGAGACACAGCGCGACGCCAAGATAGACCCATTCGGGGTGAACAAGGTGGGCGTACCATCCATGGGCGGCATCATCATCATTGTAGCTATTCTCATCCCCTGCCTGCTGCTGGGACGATTGGACAACATCTACATGCTGCTGATGCTCATCACCACCGTATGGCTGGGCTCGCTGGGCTTTGCGGACGATTATATCAAGATATTCAAGAAGGACAAGGAGGGCCTGCACGGCAAGTTCAAGATCATCGGCCAAGTGGGGTTGGGCCTCATCGTGGGTCTGACGCTCTACCTCAGCCCGCAAGTGGTCATCCGCGAAAACATCGAGGTTGAACAGCCTGACGGACAAGTGGAAGTGGTGCACGCCGCCAAAGAAATCAAGGCCACGCAGACCACCATCCCTTTCTTCAAGAGCAACAACCTGGACTATGCCGACATCATGGGCTTTCTGGGCGACCACGCGCAGGCGGCAGGCTGGATACTGTTTGTCCTGGTCACCATCTTTGTGGTGACAGCCGTCAGCAACGGTGCCAACCTGAACGACGGCATGGACGGCATGGCGGCGGGCAACTCGGCCATCATCGGCCTGACGCTGGGCATATTGGCCTATGTCAGCAGCCACATCGAGTTCGCGGGCTACCTGAACATCATGTTCATCCCCGGGTCGGAGGAACTGGTCATCTTCATCTGTGCCTTCATCGGCGCACTGATCGGCTTCCTGTGGTACAACGCCTATCCGGCACAGGTATTTATGGGTGATACAGGTAGCTTGACTATCGGCGGCATCATCGCTGTCTTTGCCATCATCATCCACAAGGAACTGCTCATCCCTATCCTCTGCGGTGTGTTCCTGGTGGAAAATCTGTCGGTCATCTTGCAACGGGTGTACTACAAGGCAGGCAAGCGGCACGGACGGAAACAGCGTCTCTTCAAACGCACGCCTATCCACGACCACTTCCGCACATCGATGAACCAGATTGAACAAGGATGCAGCGTGGTCTTCACCAAACCAGACCAATTGTTCCACGAGTCGAAAATCACGGTCCGCTTCTGGATTGCAACCATCGTATTGGCGGCTATTACTATCATTACACTGAAGATAAGATAAGGAAAATCTAAAAATATGACTACAGAAGTAAGAAAAAAACGTATCGTCATCCTGGGTGCCGGCGAAAGCGGCTCAGGCGCTGCCGTACTGGCCAAGGTGAAAGGCATGGACACCTTCGTATCAGACCAAGGCCACATCAAAGACAAGTACAAGGCCCTGATGGACCAATATGACATTGAATGGGAAGAAGGCCACCACACGGAGGAGAAAATCCTGAACGCCGACGAGGTGGTGAAAAGCCCCGGCATTCCCAACGACGCTCCCCTCGTGCTAAAACTCAAGGCACAGGGTACGCCCATCATCTCGGAGATAGAATTTGCCGGACGCTACACCCATGCCAAGATGATCTGCATCACCGGCTCAAACGGCAAGACCACCACCACGTCGCTCATCTATCACATCTTCCAGAGCGCAGGCCTGAACGTGGGACTGGCAGGCAACATCGGACGCAGCCTGGCCTTGCAGGTGGCCACGGAGCAGCACGACTACTACGTCATCGAGCTTAGCTCCTTCCAGCTAGATAACATGTACCGCTTCCGTGCCAACATCGCCGTACTGATGAACATCACGCCCGACCACCTGGACCGCTACGAACACGACATGCAGAAGTACGTGGACGCCAAATTCCGCATCACGCAAAACCAGACGCCGGACGATGCCTTTATCTACTGGAACGACGACCCCATCATCCGCCGCGAGCTGGCCAAGCACGGCCTCCGAGCGCGCCTATACCCCTTCTCTGCCGTCAAGGAAGACGGTGCCATCGCTTACGTGGAAGACGATGAAGTAAAGATCAACCAGCCCATCGCCTTCAACATGGAGCAGGAAGAACTCGCCCTGACCGGCACGCACAACCTCTACAACTCCCTGGCTGCGGGCATCTCGGCCAACGTGGCAGGTATTGACAAGGAAGACATACGCAAGGCATTGTCCGACTTCAAGGGCGTACCCCACCGGCTGGAGTACGTAGCAACAGTGCGCGACGTACGCTTCGTTAACGACTCAAAGGCCACCAACGTCAACTCCTGCTGGTATGCCTTGCAGAGCATGAAGACACCCGTTGTCCTCATCCTGGGCGGCAAAGATAAAGGCAACGACTACAAGGAGATAGAAGACCTTGTGCGCCAAAAGTGTCGCGCCCTCGTCTTCCTGGGCCTGCACAATGAGAAACTGCACGACTTCTTCGACTTCATGGGACTGCCCACCGCTGAAGTGCAGACCGGCATGAAGGATGCCGTGGAAGCCGCCTATCACCTGGCCCAGCGGGGAGACACCGTGCTGTTGAGCCCCTGTTGCGCCTCGTTCGACCTCTTCCAAAGTTACGAAGACCGCGGCGACCAGTTCAAGCAATACGTCAGAGCACTGTAAGAAATGGTTGATGACAATGTGTATCCGTCATTTGCCATCAGCCATTGAGCATTAACCATTAATCATTTAGAAAGAAGTGGACTTATTACGCAACATATTCAAAGGCGACAAGGTGGTGTGGATCATCTTCCTCTGCCTATGCGTCATCTCGGTTATCGAGGTGTTTAGCGCATCAAGCACGCTGGCGTATAAATCGGGCGACCATTGGGCACCCATCACACGCCATGCGGGCTTCCTGCTGGCGGGTACCGTGCTGGTGTGGTTCTTTCATCGCATCCCCTACAAGTGGTACCAGCTGTTCCCACGCCTGCTGCTGCCCGTGGCCGGGGTGTTCCTCATCTTGCTGCTGGCTTTCGACAACCTGCACATCGGCAGCATCCTGGTCATCGAGAAAACCAACGAGGCTGGACGCTGGGTAAAGTTCTTCGGCATCCCCTTCCAACCGTCGGAGTTTGCCAAGATGGGGCTTATTATCTACACAGCCTACCGCCTGTCTCGCGGGCAGACGATGGAAGGTGCCGACCCGAGCGCCTTCAAGCAAATCCTGTGGGTAGCAGGGCTGACGTGCGTGTTCATTCTGCCAGAAAACTACTCCACGGCCGTGCTGCTGTTTAGCGTGGTCTACTTGATGATGTTCGTCGGGCGGATCCAAGCACGCAAGTTACTGACCCTGGGTGGCAGTCTGGTGGCGGCAGGGGCGTTGTTTGTCGGCTTCCTCTTCATCACGCCCAACACAACGCTGGAGAAGATTCCCTTGGGACACCGTTTCACTACGGTGAAAAGCCGCATCGCCGACTTCACCAGCGGCGACAAGGTGCCTCCTGCCAAATTCGACGTGGATGGCAACGGCCAAGTGGGCCACGCACGTATCGCCGTGGCCACCAGTGGATTCCTGGGCAAGGGACCGGGGAACTCAGTACAGCGCGACTTCCTGAGCCAAGCCTATTCTGACTTCATCTTCGCCATCATTATCGAAGAACTGGGCTTGGCAGGAGGCATCATCGTCGTGTCGCTCTACCTGTGGCTACTTATCCGTTGCTGGCGTATCGCCAATCGGTGCGACCGCACGTTCCCCGCCTTCCTGGTGCTGGGCGTCGGCTTGCTGCTGGCCGTGCAGGCCATGTTCAACATGATGGTAGCCGTGGGACTTGCACCCGTCACGGGACAACCGCTTCCCCTCATCAGCCGCGGAGGTACCTCTACGCTGATCAATTGCATCTATATCGGTATCATCCTCAGTGTCAGCCGCTATACCTTCGAACTACAAGAACGCCGCGAAGCCGAAGCCGTAACCACCGCCACAGCCTTGTCTGCCGCCGCGTCGGAAGCCAATACTGTTGAATCACCCAACTCGCCCGCCCTAAACAAGGATGACGAAATGGTCTGAACATGAACAAGTAAAAAACAATAAAACTATGGATACCCAACAACAACCATCCTATCCGTCCGCTCCCCGCATCATCGTCAGCGGAGGAGGCACAGGCGGGCACATCTTCCCCGCCATCTCCATAGCCAACGCGCTGAAGGCGTTGTGTCCCGATGCAGACATTCTCTTTGTCGGCGCAGAAGGGCGCATGGAGATGCAACGCGTGCCCGATGCCGGCTACCGCATCATCGGCCTGCCCGTAGCAGGCTTCGACCGCAAGCACCTGTGGAAAAATGTGTCCGTCCTCATCAAACTGCTGCGTAGTCAGCGACTGGCACGGCGCATCGTCAAGGAATTCCGCCCTCAAGTGGCCGTGGGCGTAGGCGGCTATGCCAGTGGTCCCATGCTGAAGGTATGCGCCATGGCTGGCATCCCCACCCTGATACAAGAACAGAACTCTTATGCAGGCGTGACTAACAAGCTGCTGGCCAAGCAGGCCGCTAAAATCTGCGTGGCCTATGACGGCATGGAACGCTTCTTCCCTGCCGAAAAGCTCATCCTGACGGGTAATCCTGTACGTCAAGCTTTGGTAGACAGTCGCATCACCCGCGAACAGGCTGCCGAACACTTCGGCCTGAACCCGCAGAAGAAAACCATCCTCATCCTAGGCGGAAGCCTGGGCGCACGCACCCTGAACCGTACGATGGAAGCCGCCCTACGCGACATCAAGGGCCATCCCGAAGTGCAATTCATCTGGCAGACTGGACGCATCTACATCAACGAGGTGAAGGACGCTATCACCATCTTCACGGGCGACACAATGCGCAATGTCCGCGTGCCCAGTTTGCCCAACCTCTACGTCAACGACTTCATCAGCGAGATGCCCATGGCCTACGGGTTGGCCGACCTGGTCGTATCGCGTGCCGGGGCTGGCTCCATTTCCGAATTCTGCCTGCTGGGCAAACCTGTCATCCTGGTACCCTCACCCAATGTGGCCGAAGACCATCAGACCAAGAACGCCTTGGCACTGGTGAACAAGGATGCCGCCCTCTACGTGAAAGATGCCGACGCCGCCACACAACTAGTAGACTTAGCCCTGCGAACCGTGGCCGATGATGACCGCCTGCACAGCCTGTCCGAACACATCGCACGGTTGGCCCTGCCCGACTCGGCCGACCGAATCGCGAAAGAAGTTTTGAAACTCATCCAACAATGAAAGGAAACTACATGAACATCGAAAGCATACAATCCGTCTATTTCGTCGGCGCGGGAGGCATTGGCATGAGCGCCCTCATCCGCTATTTTCTGGCCAGAGGCTTGCAGGTGGCCGGCTACGACCGCACGCCAAGTCCTCTGACCAAGCAACTCATCGCTGAAGGAGCACGCCTGCACTACGAAGAGAACCCCAACCTCATCCCCGATGACTGTCGCCTGCCAGACACCACACTGGTGGTCTATACTCCTGCCGTACCCGCCGACCACGCCGAGCTGGAGTGGTTCCGCCAGCACGGTTTTGATCCGCTCAAGCGCGCCCAGGTACTGGGTCTCATTACCCGTAGCAGCCGCGGCTTATGCGTAGCAGGTACCCACGGCAAGACCACGACCAGTACCATGGCCGCCCATCTGCTCTACCAGTCACACGTGGGCTGTACAGCTTTCCTGGGGGGCATTTCCAAGAACTATGGCACCAACCTGTTGCTGTCTGCTACCAGCCCATATACGGTCATCGAAGCGGACGAATTTGATCGTTCATTCCATTGGCTCAGCCCGTGGATGAGCGTCATCACCGCCACCGACCCCGACCACCTGGACATCTACGGCACACCCGAAGCCTACCTGGAAAGCTTCCGCCACTATACTACCCTCATCCGCCCGGGCGGCGCACTCATCGTCCATAAGGATCTGGCATTGCGACCAGACGTGCAAGAAGGTGTGCAAATCTATACCTATGGACGTACGGAAGGCGACTTCCATGCCGAGAACGTCCGCATTGGTGGGGGCAAAATCTTCCTGGATTTCGTGGCACCAGATACGTGCATCAAGGACATCCAGCTGGGTGTACCGGTCAGCATCAACATTGAAAACGGCGTAGCCGCCATGGCCCTGGCACATCTGAACGGTGCCACCGATGCAGAAATCAAGCTGGGCATGGCCACCTTCCGCGGGGTAGACCGCCGCTTCGACTTCAAACTGAAGACCGCCACACACGCCGTACTGAGCGACTATGCCCACCATCCGGCAGAGATTGCGCAGAGCATCCGCTCCGTGCGCGAACTGTACGAGGGACGAAAGATCACCGTCATCTTCCAGCCGCACCTCTACACCCGGACTCGTGACTTCTACCCCGACTTTGCCGACAGTCTCTCGCTGGCCGACGAGGTCATCCTGACAGACATCTATCCTGCCCGCGAGGAGCCTATTCCCGGCGTCAGCAGTAGCCTCATCCTGGACCGTCTGCGCCGGGACATCGCCAAACACCTATGCCGCAAGGAAGACTTGCCCGCCCTGCTCCGGCAAATTTCCGACCTCGAAGTGGTCATCGTGCTGGGAGCCGGCGACATCGACAGCCAAGCACCCGGCATCGCCCGAATGCTGTCCGAAAGACTGAATGCCGAGAACAGATAACCATACCTCATGACTCCTATGTTCAAGAAGATTCTGATAGCCCTCTGCACCACCGTGGCGGCCACTTATCTCTTGCTGGCCATCACGGCTTTCAACCACAAACCTGTGGGACAGACCTGCCCAGGCCTGGAGTTGGTCATCCGCGACAGCGTCTATGCGGGCTTTGTCACCAGCCAAGACGTTTCTGCCCTGCTGCGCCGCCAAGGTTTAGACCCCGCAGGCAAGAACACGGACAGCATCGATACACGCCGCATGGAACAGGCACTGGCCGAGCATCCCCTCATCGATGCCGTGGAATGCTACAAAACGCCGGGCGGACAGGTATGCGTCGAGGTCAGCCAACGGCTTCCCATCCTGCGCATCCTGAGCGACAACGGCGAGAACTACTACGTGGACAGCAAAGGTCGCACGATGCCTCTGTCCGCCAAGTGCGTGGCACGCCTGCCGGTCGTCACAGGGCACGTCAGCCGTGACTTTGCCACAGGTCCGCTCTACGGCTTCGGCCTCTTCTTGTACTACAACCCCTTCTGGCAAGCGCAGACCGAGCAGATACATATTCTGCCTGACCAGACCGTGGAATTAGTTCCGCGCGTAGGCAACCACCTTATCTACTTGGGCAAACTGCAAGACTACGACCGCAAACTCAGGCGGGTGAAGCTGTTCTACGAAAAAGCTCTCAACCGCGTGGGATGGAACAAGTATTCGCGCATCAACGTGGAATTTGACAACCAGGTGATTTGCACGAAACGGTGAGGGGCAGAGGAGTCAAAAAAATATCGTTTGACTTTCTGTTCCCATAAATGACAGAAATAACTAACTTTGCAGCCAAATACTAAAAACAGAAACTATGTCAACAACAGAATTTATCGCCGCCATCGAGTTGGGCTCTTCGCGTATCGCCGGCATAGCCGGACGTAAGCACGACGACGGGAGCCTCGAAGTCCTGGCCTACACCTGCGAGGATTCCTCCTCCTTCGTGCGCAAGGGCGTCGTCTACAACATCGACAAGGCCGCCCATGCCATCTGCGACATCGTCAGCGCACTGGACGGGCAGTTGGGACAATCATCCATCGCCAAGGTCTACGCAGGCATCACCGGCCAGTCGTTGCGCTCGGTACGCAATGCCGTCAGCCGCACACTGGACGAGGAAGGCATCATATCCGACGAGCTGGTAGACGCGCTGAACGAAGAGAATCGACAACTCTCCTTGGTAGACATGTGCATCCTGGACGTAGCACCGCAGGAATACAAGATAGACAATACCCTGCATGCCGACCCGGTCGGCGTGGCGGGGCAACGCATCACCGGGCAATTCCTCAACCTCATTGCCCGCCATCAACTGAAGAAAAATCTGGAGCAGAGTTTTGAGAAGGCTGGCATCAAGACGGCCGACCTCATCGTAGCTCCCCTCGCCTTGGCGCGTACTGTGCTCTCCAAGAACGAGCTGCGCGCCGGTTGTGCACTGGTGGACATCGGTGCGGATACCACCACCGTGCAGGTTTACAAGGACAACATCCTACGCTACCTCAGCGTGCTGCCGCTGGGCGGACACAACATCACCCGCGATCTCACTCAACTGAAGATTGAAGAGGAAGAAGCCGAGCAACTGAAACTGCAATATGGCGATGCATGCTTCCAGAGCGAAGCCAACAACGACATGCCTGTCGATGCATCCGTCACCTGCACCTTGGCCGACGGGCGCAACATCGAACTGTCCGCACTGAACGACATTATCGGTGCACGTGCCGAGGAAATCCTGGCCAATGCCTGGAACCAGATTCAACTGTCCGGCTACGAGCGCGAACTCCTGGCAGGCACCGTCTTGACCGGTGGCGGCGCCTCGCTGCAAGGCACCGAAGCCCTCTTCCGCAAACTAAGCCGCACAGACAAAGTCCGCACAGCCCTCACCATACAGGCCAATGTACATGATGCCCAGGGCGACTTGCCCACTGATGGACGGCAAAACACCCTCTTGGGCTTGCTGGCCGAAGGCACAGTCAACTGCGCCACGACGCCTAAGCCGCAACCCCGGCCCGAACCAGCACCACAACCCAAGCCCGAACCGGAGAAGCAACAGCAACCCGAACCGGAGAAGCCCAAGCCCGAACCTGCCCCCACGAACAGGCCGAAGCCAGAACCTCAGAACAACGGCAAGAAAAAGAAGAGATGGTGGCAAATGGGCAAGGATCTGTTCGAAGACGTCAGCGACGCATTTCTGGACGACGAGAACAACAAAAAACGCAACTAACCCCTAAGCATTAATCATTAACCATTACATACAATGGACGACAGAGTACAATTTGACTTCCCCACCGATTCACCTAAAATCATCAAAGTCATCGGCGTGGGCGGTGGCGGCGGCAACGCCGTCAACCACATGTACCGCGAAGGCATCCACGAAGTGGCATTCGTGGTGTGCAACACCGACCGCAAGGCACTGGAAGAATCGCCTGTGCCCGTCAAGCTACAGTTGGGACACGAGGGTCTCGGTGCCGGAAACCGCCCCAGCAAGGCCAAGGAAGCCACCGAAGAGAGCATCGAAGAAGTGAAAAATATGCTGAACGACGGCACCAAGATGGTGTTCATCACCGCCGGCATGGGCGGAGGCACCGGCACAGGCGCCGCCCCCACCATCGCCCACATCACCAAGGAGATGGATATCCTCACCGTAGGTATCGTCACCATTCCTTTCCGCTGGGAGGGAGACAAGAAGATTGACCAGGCCCTGGACGGCGTGGAGGAAATCAGCAAGAACGTAGACGCCCTGCTGGTCATCAACAACGAGAAACTGGGCGAAATTTATCCCGACCTCTCCGTCAAGAACGCTTTCGCCAAGGCCAACGACACGCTGCTTGTCGCCGCCAAGAGCATCGCCGAGATCATCACCATGCGCGGCATCATCAACCTGGACTTCAATGACGTGAAGACTGTCATGAAGGACGGCGGCGTAGCCATCATGAGCACTGGCTTCGGCGAGGGTGAGAACCGCGTCAGCAAGGCCATTGAGCAAGCACGCCACTCTCCCCTACTGAACAACAACGACATCTTCAACTCCAAGAAAGTCCTGCTCAACATCTCCTACAGCCCCGACCACGAACTGATGATGAGCGAGATGGACGAGGTGGATGACTTCATGAGCCACTTCAACCGTGACTTCGAGACCAAATTTGGCATGGCTGAGGATCCCGAATTGGGCGAACAGGTGAAAATCACCCTGCTTGCCACCGGATTCGGCATACAAGACATCCACATGAAGGAGATGGACCAGCGCATCGAGCAACGCAGCCTGGAGGAACAGAAACGCCTGGCCGAGCTGGAAGAGAAGGAAGAAGAACGGCGCAAACGCCGCGAGACCTACTACGGCAAGGACACCCGCGCCAAATACCAGCCCACGCGACGTCGGCACATCTATCTCTTCGCACCCGAAGACCTGGACAACGCCGACATCGTGGCCTTGGTAGAAGAATCGCCTACCTATCGCCGTGACAAGACTACCCTGAACGCCATCCGCACCAAGGCGGAGGAGGGACGCAACGCCGCATTGGCCGTGGGCACACAGCAAGGCGAGGACGAAGGGATCATCACGTTCTGACCACCGATTAGTCTGCTCAAATAACGTATCAATTAATCTCTTACACATAGCATCATGAGTTTATTCGACAAAGTCAGCGAAGACATTAAAACCGCCATGAAGGCCAAGGACAAAGTAGCCCTTGAGACCTTGCGAAACATCAAGAAAGTATTCCTTGAGGCTAAGACCGCCCCAGGAGCCAACGATACTCTGAGCGATGAGGACGCCCTGAAGCTCATCCAGAAACTGGCCAAGCAAGGCAAGGATGCCGCAGCTATCTATACGGAGCAGGGACGCCAAGACCTGGCCGAAGAGGAGCTGGCACAGGTGAGGGTGATGGAAAACTACCTGCCCAAGCAACTCTCGCCCGAAGAACTGGAAGCTGCCTTGAAGGAAATCATCGCCCAGGTGGGTGCCGCCGGTCCCAAAGACATGGGCAAAGTGATGGGCGTAGCCACCAAGCAACTGGCAGGAGTGGCCGAAGGCCGCCTGATATCCGCCAAGGTGAAGGAACTCCTGAACAGTTAAACATTAACAGTTAAGGACTGACAGTCAAAAAGCCTGTCCCGCGGTGTCGCGCCGCCGGACAGGCTTTTTTATCAACTTTATCCACAGTCAGCCCCCAAAGGTTTCCCGCAACACCTCCACCGACCGCAACTCGGGGAAGTCTGGCAAGTGCAGACGGTAATAGGTCAGGATAACATCGAGACAGCGGGCACGCTCGTCGCGCGAGAGGCGGAAAAGGTGCATCGTGGCGTAGTCCATGCGCATCAGCCGGGCGACGCGTGACGCTTCGGCGGGAGCGATGCAATCATTGTGCACCATCGGGCGCTGGGACGTGAAACAGGCGGCACGCAGGTCGAACCAGTCGCCTTCGGCATAGTCCTCCAAGTTGGGATAGAGCCCCAGGAAGCGGGAAAGGCGCATCAGGAAGACCAAGTGAAAGTTGGCAAAGCCCGCACGGCACTCGTCCAGCCATAGCAACGACGAACGCAGGTAAGCAAAGAGCGGCCGGTTCTCCGCCTCCTCGCGCAAGGCACGGTAGAGGAACTCGGAGAGGAAGAGGGCAATGGCCGCCTTGCTCGGGTCGTAGGGCAAGGTCTGGTAGGGATGAACGGCACGTGCCTCTTTCACGCGGCTGGCCGAGGCATTGGGGCGCACGTCAGCCTCCAGCTCCACCAACGCGGGGGGCTGAAACAGCACGGAACGCACCGACGAACGACGCCCGCGCGACACAGGCACTACGAACGACGCCCGACCCGTCGCCTCAGTATAGACGGTGGCCATCATCGCCGTATCTTTATATCTCACGGTATGGAGCACGATGCCTTGGGTCTTCTGTAGCATAGGGCTATCGGATTATTTTCCCGAACCGCCAGCCCAATCCCAGCATCAGGTTGTTGGGGTCCTTGAAGCGGCTGAGCTGGTAGCCCACGTGCAGGAAGAGGCGGCGCGTCAGGTGAGTCTTCAACGCCAGTATCTGATAGAAGGCGTCCGTGTCTGGCCCCTTGCAGAGGATGTTGCGCCCGATGCCCAGATTGATGGAGAAGATGGGCATCACCACCTCCGCCCGCACGGAAAGCCCCACCGAGAACTGCTCGCGGAAGGGCGGACGGTGGAAGCGGATATTATCGGCATCAGGATAGACAAGCCCGTCGACAATGTGGTCGCCGATGTTGGCACTCTCGTCATACTGCGCATCCAGCGAGACGCCCGCACGGAAATAACGGCTGAAGCTGTACATGGGCGTGAAGTTCAGTCCTGCGATGCCGAACGAGCCGGGAACCAGCACGGGATCAGCATCGGCGGGATAGACGGCCTTCTTGCGCGTGGCGCCATAAAGCACCAGGTCGTAGCTCATGCGGCTGCGGAAATCCTGCGGCATGGCTGTGTGGAGAGAGGATGAAGCGTCAGACCCCTCCGCGCCGGACGTCGCACCGAAATAGCGGGTCAGCCCCACCGCCGCGCCGATGCTGTTGATGCCTGCATTGGGATAGCCGGTGTTGCCATTACTATAGTGCGTCACATCGATGCCCGCCTTGAGGCGGGTTTGTGAATCAATCGCCCAGTTGAGGAAGAAACCCAGGTTGATATAGGCATTGATCTTGCTGCCCACCAACATATTCATAGAGTTGCTGTCCGGGTCATACCTCTTCCAACCAAAGGAAGCACCGAAGTTCCACTCATAATCCAGCGAAAGGCGCGGGGACAAGGTGAAAACGGGAGCCGTCTGGAAGACGTAGACAGAGACAGGATTGCCCATCTCCGAGGCATTAAGAAAGGTGTTGTAGGCTACGCCGATGCCCTGTACGGCGTGGGGATAGAGCCGCCCCCAATACGTATCCGGCGCGAAACGAAAGCCGTACTTCAGGTGACCGGAGAGGTGGGTATCAATAGGTTTGCCCGCCGCATTGTCACCCCGCAGAAAAGCACCGGTGGGGAAGACGTAGGCAGGGCGGAACTCCGCGCTGACGACGTGGGTCAGGCGATGACGGGCAGTGCTGTCGGCGGGTTGGGCGGCTTGCGCAAGGGGTGCGATGGCCAGGGCCGACAGCAGGGACAGGAGCGCAAGGCGCAGCTTATTCTTCTTCATGGGTCGGGGGCAATTCGGTTCGGGTATAGAAATAGTCGTAAGGGCGGTCGCTGCTCAGGGTGCCGCAGAAGGTGCGTGTCCGCCCGCTATACGGATGGGAACAATAGAGCACAAAGGGGACCCCGTAATATTCTACCGATACGTAGGCACCCACCTCCATTTTTTTCCCGCCGGGCACGGGGACAAGCACGGTAAAGTTCTTGTCCAGATCGACAGGCAGGTCCTGCTCATCGGGGTCGAAGGTCACACGGGTGTCCCGCAAGAGGGGCTTCCCGTCCACCACATCGGGGATGGGCACTTCGGGCAGAGGAGCGCCCAGGATAGTCGTATAGTAATCTTTGCCCATCACCTCGCCCTGGATGGAGAAACGTACGCGCCGGACGGCCTTCTCATACGGGCGGATGTGAGCCCAGGTGGTGTCAGTGGCCTGCGTGTTGTCCACAATAATGCTGTACACCCACTCCGCCTTGTAGTCGTAGGTGAAGAACCGGCTCCAGTCATACGCCACGCTGTCCACCCGGTATTTGGTGCCGGAAGCCACACGGACGGGAATCGTTTTTTCCTCGTAGCTGTTGCCCACGACCAGATTCAGCTCCACCGGATTATCGAAGAGATTTTCGCGAAGCGTCAACTCCACTTCACGCCCGTTGCGCTTCACCGCCTCCAGATCCAGATAGTCGTCGATGATGCGCACGATGCCGGTCTGTCCCTCGTCCAGCGGCAGGGACAGGTCGTTTCCCTCCAGGTCTGTCACCTGGACGCCGAAAGAATTGTACATCGAGCCTAAGCTGCGAATGCCCCAGTTGGCTGCCTCGAAGGGAATCGTGACGGTCTCCCCCTCCTGCTCGATGGAGACGGACGGCGGATTGCCGGGCATGAAATCATCAATGAACACATCGCCGTTGCACCCCCCCCCTGCGAAAAGCAAGAGGAGCAGCCCTGCCGCACGGGCAACGCGCGTGCATAATTGTTTCAGTAAAAGCATATTCCGTATATAAATCCTATGGAGAAACGCACGTCGCTGTCCGTTTCCCCCGCAAAAGTAGGAAATATATCCGTTCCCCCGCCATCGCGCCCCGTTTTTTTGCGCCGCCGTGGCGAATTTGTTCCCCATATCCCCGCCTTTGCTTACCCATGCCTGCGAGCACGGGCGCAGGCTCGAGTAAGCACGGGCAGGAACATACCCCAGAATAGTGCAGGAAACTTGACTGAATTGCCCGCCGTATCGTTTTATTGTCGTATCTTTGCACCCAATAATCAGAAACACTAATTTATCCATGAAGATAGAAGAAAAACTGACCGCCGCCGTCGTGAGCGGCCTCAAAGCACTCTACGGGCAGGACGTGCCCGCCGCGCAAGTGCAGTTGCAGAAGACGAAGAAAGAGTTTGAAGGACACCTGACCCTGGTGGTGTTCCCCTTCCTGCGCATGTCGCGCAAAGGACCCGAACAGACGGCACAGGAGATTGGCGAATACCTCACCGCCCACGA
>JAHLFO010000117.1 GCA_018883785.1 Candidatus Bacteroides intestinipullorum | reverse complement strand
ATGATGGTCTTCTTGCTTTTGGGGTTCTTGCGGTAAATGGTGCGGCTGGCGGTTTCCTTGATGGAGATGGGCAAGATCAGTTTGCCCGAGAGGGTAGATTCCTCTACCTGGTCCTTGAAGAAGGCGAATTTTTTGTACAATCCTTTCTCCATCTTCTCTGGGGTGATGTCGTTGAGGGACATCTTCATCTTCTCGTATTTTTGATATTGGTAGTAGTCGTTTTCCTCCAGTTTGAGCGCCTTCTTGTGTTCAATGACCTTACGCATGAAGTCCACGGCAGGGTTGTTCTTGCGTGAGTAATGCTCCCGTTTGGGTTTGACTACCAACTCACCCAATACGATATTGTCCGGACACAGCTGCACGTCCAGCGTGGTGGTGCCCGGTTTCACCTTGATGGTTTTGGTGATATATCCCAAATAAGAGAAAGTCACTTCGTCCAGTCCTTGTCTGGCAGCTAAACGGTATTTGCCCTCTTCGTTGGTGCGCGTGCCGTAAGAGCTGCCTTTATACTGTATGCTGACCAACATCAAAGGTTCGTGGGTCACAGAGTCGGTGACTATCCCTTTGATTTGTGCCTTTGCACCGGTAGAAAGTAACATTAACAGTAGAAAAAGAACGTAATATGTACGGTTTCGTTGTTTCATATACTTCATATCAGGGTGCAAAGGTAGCAAATCGATGCGAATCTGTGGCTTCCGCTTGCTTCTTTTACCCTTCTATAAGGGTTTTTACGATTCGTTCTGCAGCTCGTCCGTCCCAGCGGTCGGGCAGAGTGGCATGTTTCCATTCACCGCGCATCAGCTTGTCCAAAGCAGCGGAGAGGGCAAAGGTGTTTTCACCCACTAGCTCGTTGGTGCCGATGCGCCATGTTTCGGGGTGCTCAGCGTAGGTATTGAGGGTGATGCAGGGCACATCAAGGAAAGTGGCCTCTTCGGCGATGTTGCCCGAGTCGGTGATGATGCCTCGGGCTTGGTTGATGAGGAAGCCGAAGTGCAGGTAGCTCTGCGGGGGTAACAGATGGAGATTGGGAGCATCCAATTCAAGGCTTTCCACCACCTGCTCGGCGTAGGGGTGGAGGGGAGCCACGATGGGGATGCCGGCCGCCTTCTCCAAGAGGGTCTGGAGGAGCGATTGGAGCACGGCGCGCTTCTCCAAAAGGTCATGTCGGTTGAGGGTGAGGAGCAGATATCCTCCCTTGCGCAAGCCCATGGAGTTGAACCACAGGGGTTGCAGAAGCCGGTGGCGGTTGTAGCGGATGGTGTCAATGAGGATGTTGCCAACGTAATGTATGTAGTCGGGTATCATGCCTTCCTGGTTGAGGTTGCGGTTGGCCACCATGCCGGCGGTGAAGAGGTAGTCGGAGATGGCATCGACAATGGTGCGATTCACCTCGCGCGGCATGTTCATGTCGAACGAGCGGGTTCCGGCTATGACGTGAGCCACCTTCAATCCTCTCTTTTTGGCAACGATGGCACAACTCATGGTGGCGGTCATGTCGTCTACCACCAGTACCACATCGGCGGGGTGGGCATTCAGTTCCTTTTCAAAAGCCAGCATGATGTCGGCTGTTACTTGGGAGTGGTCGTGCCCGCTTACTCCTAAGTATCCGTCCGGGCTTTGCATGTCCAGGTCGGCAAAGAGTGAAGGCTCCAAGGCGGGGTCATCTTGGGGGCCGGTGTAAATCACGCGGCATGTTATAGGTTTGCCTGCTTGTCTGGCGGTTTCAATAGCCCGGCAGATAGGGGCTATCTTCATAAAATTGGGGCGTGCGCCCGAGATAATGGTTACTTTCATTTTGTTGTTGATTAGTGTTTGCAAATATAGGCATTTCTAAGAAACTGTTTTGATTTTATTCCGCATTTTTCTAATGATTTTAGTAGTTATGTCAGTTCATGAACTACTGTACTCTATATGATGAAGTACTGTACTTCGTATGGTGAACTACTGTACTTCGTATGGTGAAGTACTGTACTTCGCATACTGAACTACTGTACTTCATAAAATCAGCCACACAGAAAAGCCGGATAAAATAGGGTAGGAACAAAATCAAGACAGCTTCTAAATGAAGTCGGCCTACAAAGCGGGATGATAATTTATGTTATATATTGTCTTGAATACAATAAGTATATATTGTATAAAGGACGATAACAAGGTTTTTTATATTGTTTAGAATACAATAAGTGTATATTGTAAAAGGTATGATATGTAGTTGTTTGAGAAATAGTGTTTTATAACATATAAAATAGTTGATTTTCCATTTGTGTATATAGATTGATAGATGTATTTTTGCCGCGGATTAATCGAAATACTGTCATGCAAAATAATGAGCAATCGAAAAATAAGCCCTTGGCCAACAATCATATTTCAGTGGATTGTGTGGTGATTGGTTTCGACGGTGAGCAACTGAAGGTTCTCCTCGTGCGTCGCATGGGGGAGGAGGAGGGGAAGGTGTTTCATGACATGAAACTCCCTGGAAGCCTGATTTATATGGATGAGGATCTGGATGAGGCTGCTGCCCGGGTGCTGAATGAATTGACAGGATTGAAAAGTGTCCACCTGGTGCAGTTCAAAGCCTTCGGCTCTAAAGATCGCACAAAGAATCCCAAAGATATCCGTTGGCTGGAGCGGGCGATGAAGTCGAAGGTGGAGCGCATCGTCACCATCGCCTACCTCTCGCTGGTGAAGATTGACCGTGCGCTCAATCGGGGGTTGGAGGCCTATCAGGCTTGTTGGGTGGCTTTGGAGGATATCGGCGACCTGGCCTTTGACCACAACCTTATCATCCGTGAGGCGTTGGCTTATATCCGCCAGTATGTGGATACGAATCCTGCGGCTTTGTTCGACCTTCTGCCCCGCAAATTCACGGCTTCCCAGCTTCGCACACTCTATGAGTTGGTGTATGGCAAGGCAGTTGATGTCCGTAATTTCCATAAAAAGATAGCGATGATGGATTACGTGATTCCTCTGGAAGAACGCCAGCAAGGTGTGGCTCATCGTGCGGCACGCTTCTATCGCTTCGACAAGAAAATCTATAATCGGATGAGAAAATGATCTATATACCTTATTATATTCTATAAGTTTTATGTATTTATTAGGCTATGACATAGGAAGCTCGTCTGTCAAGGCGAGCTTGGTGAATGCCGAGACAGGCAAATGCGTGGCTTCGGCCTTCTATCCCAAGACAGAGGCACCCATTATCGCTGTAAGGCAGGGATGGGCTGAGCAAGACCCGCAGATGTGGTGGGACAACTTGAAGTTGGCGACGCAAGCCATCTTGGCCGAATCGGAGGCAGATGCCACGGACATCAAGGCCATTGGCATTTCCTATCAGATGCATGGCTTGGTGTGCGTGGACAAGGAGCAACGGGTGCTGCGTCCAGCCATCATCTGGTGTGATTCGCGTGCCGTCTCCTACGGACAACGTGCTTTCGAGGCGTTGGGCAAAGATATGTGCTTGGGGCATCTGCTCAATTCGCCTGGCAATTTCACTGCATCCAAATTGGCTTGGGTGAAAGAGAATGAACCGGACATTTATGCGAAGATTTACAAGATCATGCTTCCTGGCGACTATATCGCCATGCGACTGAGCGGAGAAATCTGTACCACGGTCTCCGGCTTGTCCGAAGGCATGTTTTGGGATTTCCGGGAGAACCGTGTAGCTCGTTTCTTGATGGATTACTATGGTTTCGACGAGTCGCTGATTGCCGATATCCGCCCCACCTTTGCAGAGCAAGGCCGTGTCAGCGCTTTGGCTTCGCGGGAGCTTGGCCTCCCCGAAGGCGTGCCTATCACTTACCGGGCAGGCGACCAACCCAACAATGCCCTTTCGCTGAACGTGTTCAATCCGGGCGAGATTGCCTCTACGGCCGGTACAAGCGGCGTGGTTTATGGTGTGAACGGTTCGGTCAACTACGATCCAAAGAGCCGTGTCAATACTTTCGCTCATGTCAATCATACTGCGGAGCAGACCCGCTTGGGCGTCCTCCTCTGCATCAACGGCACGGGCATTCTCAATTCTTGGATCAAGCGCAATGTGGTGCCCGAAGGTGTTTCCTACAACGGCATGAACGATTTGGCCGCCCAAGTCCCCATCGGAAGCGCAGGTATCAGTATCCTGCCCTTCGGCAACGGCGCGGAGCGTGTGCTGGAAGACCGTGAGGCAGGGTGTAGCATCCATGGCGTGAACTTCAATGTGCACGATCGTCGTCACCTCATCCGTGCAGCTCAGGAGGGCATTGTTTTCTCCTTCAAGTATGGTATTGAGGTGATGGAAGAGATGGGCATCGCGGTGAAGAAAATTCATGCCGGACATGCCAATATGTTCCTCAGCCCCATCTTCCGCCAGACCTTGGCGGGTGTGACGGGTGCTACCATTGAGCTTTACGATACGGATGGTTCGGTGGGTGCAGCCAAGGGCGCAGGTATCGGCGCAGGCATCTATTGCGACAATACCGAGGCATTCGCCACGTTGGAAAAATTGGAAGTGATAGAGCCGGACGTAACCGATCGTCAGGCATACGCCGATGCTTACGGGCGTTGGAAACAATGTTTGGAAAAAGAAATCTGAAATCAATAACCCATGTCCTTCGCAGGACATATAAAAAACTTATAAAAACTATGGCAACAAAAGAGTATTTCCCTGAGATTGGGAAGATTAAATTTGAAGGTAAAGATAGTAAGAACCCGATGGCTTTCCACTACTATGATCCTGAGAAAGTCATCATGGGCAAGAAAATGAAAGACTGGTTGAAGTTCTCCATGGCTTGGTGGCACACGCTGTGCGCCGAGGGTGGCGACCAGTTTGGTGGCGGCACGAAGAAGTTCCCGTGGAACGATAGTGCCGACCCCGTGGAAGCTGCCAAGCACAAGGCAGACGCAGGCTTTGAGATCATGCAGAAGATTGGTATCGAATATTATTGCTTCCACGATGTGGATCTCTGCACTGAGGCTGACACTATTGAGCAATACGAAGCCAACCTGAAGGAAATCGTCGCTTACCTGAAGAAGAAACAAGAAGAGACGGGCATCAAGCTGTTGTGGGGTACGGCCAATGTCTTTGGTCACGCCCGCTACATGAACGGTGCAGCAACGAATCCCGATTTCGACGTAGTGGCTCGTGCAGCCGTGCAGATTAAGAACGCCATCGACGCCACTATCGAATTGGGTGGTACGAATTACGTCTTCTGGGGTGGTCGCGAGGGATACATGTCCTTACTGAATACGGACCAAAAGCGCGAGAAGGAACACTTGGCTACCATGTTGCGCATTGCCCGCGACTATGCCCGCTCCAAGGGCTTCACCGGCACTTTCCTGATAGAGCCGAAACCCATGGAACCGACGAAGCACCAGTATGACGTAGACACGGAGACCGTCATCGGCTTCTTGAAGACTCATGGCTTGGACAAGGATTTCAAGGTGAATATCGAGGTGAACCACGCCACGTTGGCCGGACACACCTTTGAACACGAACTTTGCGTGGCTGTGGACAACGGGATGTTGGGCAGCATCGATGCCAATCGTGGTGATTACCAGAATGGTTGGGACACGGACCAATTCCCCATTGATAACTATGAACTGATACAGGCCATGATGCAGATCATCCGTAATGGCGGCTTTGGCAATGGCGGTACGAACTTTGATGCCAAGACGCGTCGTAATTCCACCGACTTGGAGGATATCTTCATTGCCCACATCAGCGGCATGGATGTCATGGCACGTGCTTTGGAGAGCGCAGCCCGTCTGCTCGAAGAGTCTCCCTACAAGAAGATGCTGGCCGATCGCTATGCTTCCTTCGACTCCGGTAAGGGCAAGGAATACGAGGAAGGCAAGCTGACACTGGAAGACGTAGTGGCTTACGCCAAGACTGTAGGCGAACCCAAGCAGACCAGTGGCAAGCAAGAGTTGTATGAGGCCATCGTGAATATGTACGCATAATAATCTGAATGAAGAATGAAGGATTAAGAATGAGGAATCTCTGTGCAAGAGGCTTTTTTCTTTAATTCTTCATTCTTCGTTCTTCATTATTCATTTGTATCATGAAATCTATTACCACAGATAACGGAAGCAAATCTTACCTTTTTACCATAGTGTTGGTGGCGGTATTGGGCGGTCTTCTCTTCGGCTATGACACAGCGGTTATTTCCGGTGCCGAGAAGGGCTTGCAAGCCTTTTTCCTCGGGGCGAAAGACTTTGTCTATACCGATGGATGGCATGGCTTCACATGCGCCAGTGCCCTTATCGGGTGTATCATCGGCAGTGCAGTATCCGGTTACTTGGCCTCCAATTGGGGGCGCAAGCGTTCGCTCATCTTTGCCGGCCTCATGTTTTTCATCTCCGCGCTGGGCTCCATGGAACCGGAATTCCTGTTTTTCGAGCACGGCGTGCCCAATTATGCGCTGCTCATCGCCTTCAACATCTACCGTATCATCGGCGGTGTGGGCGTAGGCCTGGCCTCGGCAATCTGCCCCATGTACATCGCCGAGGTGGCGCCGAGCAATATCCGTGGCACGCTGGTGTCGTGGAATCAGTTTGCCATTATCTTTGGCCAGCTGGTGGTTTATATGGTGAACTTTGTCATCTTAGGCGACCACACGAATCCCGTCATTGAGTCCATCGGCCAAGGCATCAACGCCGTGGCTCCGGGCAGTGACCCGTGGACCATACAGACCGGTTGGCGCTATATGTTCGGCAGCGAGGCTGTACCTGCAGGCCTGTTTGCCATATTGATATGCTTTGTGCCCGAGACTCCGCGTTATCTCGTCATGGCCGGGCAGGACGCCAAGGCACTGGCTGTGCTGAGTAAAATCAATGGACAGGCGGAAGGCCGAAATATCCTGAACGATATCAAGAATACCATTACGGAAAAAACGGAGAAGGTCTTCACCTACGGCGTGTTGGTCATTTTCGTGGGTATCATGCTCAGCGTCTTCCAGCAGGCGGTAGGTATCAATGCCGTGCTCTATTATGCGCCGCGCATTTTTGGTGATCTGGGCATGGAGAACCCGATGATGCAGACTATCATCATGGGTGTGGTCAATATCCTCTTTACCCTTGTGGCAATCCTGACCGTGGAGAAGTGGGGACGCAAGCCCTTGCTGATAACTGGTTCGATAGGCATGGCCATTGGTGCTTTCGGTGTGTCCTTCACGTTCGGGCAGGCAGGGTTGGAGATGGTGACGATGCTTAGCATCATGGTCTACAGTGCTTCGTTCATGATGTCGTGGGGACCCATCTGCTGGGTGCTCATCGCCGAGATTTTCCCCAACACTATTCGTGGTGCGGCGGTGGCCATAGCCGTTGCCTTCCAATGGATTTTCAATTGGATTGTAAGCGCATCGTTTGTACCGATGTTCAACATGCAGACAGCTGGTGACCCGAACTTCGGGCATTGGTTCACGTATGCCCTCTATGGCGGCATCTGCGTGCTGGCTGCCTTGTTTGTATGGCGACTTGTCCCCGAGACGAAGGACAAAACGCTGGAAGATATGACCAAGCTCTGGCAGAAGCGTAGATAAAAGCAGCAAGTCCCGCTGCGTGAATAGCAGGTGCATCCCGATGGAACGACCCGGTCATTCATCAGGATGCATCTGTTGTTTTGTTTATATATTTCTTGAAATTATCGAGGAGACTGATGGAATCAACCCTTCGACTGGAGCATTGTGCGGACACCTAATTTCCCCTGTTTTTCCGTTTTCTGTCCGTCATCCCTCCGTTATCCCTTCGTTATCCCTCCGTTATCCCTCTTATATACGATAGGCCATAAAGCGGTTTGGCAGCGTTTCGTTAAAAAACGTGCTATGGGCTGCAAATTGTGGAATTTTTCTTATTTGTGAAGAATAATTACTTTGCCGGGCTGAGGTGTGACTACTCGTTGTCTTTGCTGATTTCCCCGGCCAGGTCCGAATCCATCAGCCGACGCACTTCGGGCAGGGAGAGCCCATGGCCCAGGAGAAACATCAGTTTGGTGACGGCACACTCAGGCGTGCTGTCGTATCCACTGATGACTCCGGCTTGGAGCAATTGGAGCCCGGTTTCGTAGCGGCGCATCTCCACCGCTCCGCTGGGGCATTGGGTGATGTTGACGATAATGATGCCGCGCTCGGTGGCTTCGCGGAGTTGGCGGATGAACCACTCCTTTTGCGGGGCATTGCCCGAACCGTATGTCTTCAGCACCACCGCTTTGAGGTTGGGCACGTGGAGCACGGAGTCGATGATGCTCTCTTGGATGCCTGGGAAGAGAGTGAGCATCACTACGTTGGTGTCGAACAGGTAATGGGGCTTCATTGGGCGTGAGGGATCCGGACGACGGATGAGGTGTTCGTTGTAGCGGATGTGTATGCCTGCCTTGGCCAGCGAGGGATAGTTGAAGGAGCGGAAAGCATTGAAGTTTTCGGCATTGATTTTGGTGGTACGGTTGCCGCGCATCAGTTCGTTTTCAAAGAAAATGCAGACTTCGGGCACCATGGGCGATCCGTCGGTGCGTCGTGCGGCGGCAATTTCGATGGCGGTGATAAGGTTTTCCTTACCGTCGGTGCGCAGCGTGCCGATGGGCAGTTGCGAACCGGTGAGGATAACGGGTTTGCCCAGGTTCTCCAGCATGAAGCTCAGGGCCGAGGCGGTGTAGGCCATGGTGTCCGTGCCGTGCAGGATAACGAAACCGTCGAATCGCTCATAATTGCCGTGTATGATTCTGACTATCTTGGCCCATAGTGACGGCTCCATGTCCGACGAGTCGATAGGCGGGTCGAACTGGTAGGAACTGATGTGGTAGTTGAACCGCCGAAGTTCGGGCACGTGGCGGAGCAGGTGGTCGAAGTCGAAATTCTCCAATGCACCCGTCTCCGGATTCTCAATCATGCCGATGGTTCCGCCCGTATAGATGAGGAGGACGGAGGGATAGTCTTTTGTCATATTTTCCAAGAATTGCTGTTTTTCGGGCGCAAAAGTAAGAAAAAATAGCGAGATACCCCATATATCCCGGCTTATTTCATAGCAGATGCGTCAAACGACAAAGGTAAAAGGCTATTCACGCCCCGGATCTCGTAGATGCCTCCCGTGCCATAGAGCAGGATGCGCATCGGGTGGTTGTAGCGTTTCTCCGTTTCCAGCATCACTTGCCGGCAGGCACCGCAGGGCGGAATGGGGTCGGTGAGGAATTCATCCCGTTCGTTGCGTGCGGCAATGGCCAGCGTGTCAACGGGTTGGTCGGGGTAGCGGGAGTTGGCGTAAAACAGGGTGGTTCGTTCGGCGCAGAGGCTCGATGGGGAGGCTGCGTTCTCCTGATTGCTTCCCGAAACAATGGTGCCGTCAAGAAGGCGCGCAGCCGCCCCCACCGCGAAGCGGGAGTAAGGGGAGTAGCTACGCCGGGTGGCTTCGCAGGCTTCGTCTATCAGTTGGCGGTCGGCTTTATCCAATTCTTCGTAGTTGAAGATGCGAACGGGGATGGAGAGAATGATTTCTTTCATGGAAAAATACGGGTTGATAGTTCGACCGCCAAATATAGGGATTTTGGTTGATTTTGTGCGCTTCTCTGCACTAATAAATAATAAAAGGATTGTTTTTCTCGATTCTTTTGCGGATTTTTGCGGGCGGAAATCGGGATTTAACTCCCTCAACTCCCCCCGAGGGGGAGCTTAAAGATACCATCTATTTATGAAACAGAATATCCGTACAGTCATAACCCTCTTGCTTCTGGCGTTTTATGTCGCCATGCCGTTGCACGCCCAGCGCAGGAATACCTTATATAATAAATATATCAAGGAATATGCCCCAATGGCGGTGGAGCAGATGAAGAAGTATCAGATACCGGCCAGCATCACGTTGGCGCAAGGCTTGCTGGAGAGCGGCGCGGGGCGCAGCGTGCTGGCCCGCAAGAGCAATAACCACTTCGGCATCAAGTGCCACGGGTGGCGTGGGCGCAAGGTCTATCATGACGATGATGCGAAAGGCGAATGTTTCCGGGCATACAAGAAGGTGGAGGATTCGTACGAAGACCACTCCAAGTTCTTGAAGAACGGGACGCGATACGCTTTCCTCTTCAAGCTGAAGATCACAGACTACAAAGGCTGGGCCAAGGGATTGAAGAAGGCCGGCTATGCCACCGATCCTTCCTATGCCAACCGCCTCATCACCATCATCGAGGATTACGACCTGTACAAGTATGACAACAAAGGCATGAGCAAGCGCGAGGCACGTCGCTGGCAGAAGCTACTGAAGAAGAAGCCTTGGCTGGCCAATCCGCATCAGACCTACCTGGCCAACGGCTTGGTATATGTCGTGGCGCGCGATGGCGATACCTTCCGCCTGCTGGGCGGCGAGTTTGACATCAGTTGGAAGAAACTGGTGGACTACAACGATTTGCACAAGGAGTATACCCTCGGTGCAGGCGACATTATCTACCTGAAGAAGAAGAACAAGAAGGCGCAGAAGCCCTACAAGGAATACATTGTGCGCGATGGCGACTCCATGCACTCCATCTCGCAGAAATTCGGCATCCGTCTGAAGAACCTTTACAAGATGAACAAGCTGGACGATGAGTATGTACCTGAAGTGGGTGACAGATTGAAATTGCGATGAGGTTTTTTCCGCAACTTTTTGCCTTCGGCGTAACATTATGTCAAAATAATGTTTTATATTTGCATTTGTTCAAGTGAACCCTCATAGAAACATCGTAAAAACCGAAATCGACATGAAAAAGGAAATTAAATTCAGCCTCGTCTATCGTGACATGTGGCAATCGTCCGGCAAGTATCAGCCGCGGGTAGACCAACTGGTGCGCATTGCCCCCCTCATCATCGAGATGGGATGCTTTGCCCGTGTGGAGACCAATGGTGGCGCCTTCGAGCAAGTCAACCTGCTCTATGGCGAGAATCCCAACAAGGCCGTGCGTGCCTTCACCAAGCCTTTCCATGAAGTGGGCATTCAGACGCACATGCTCGACCGCGGATTGAACGCCCTCCGCATGTATCCCGTGCCCGCCGACGTGCGCCGCCTGATGTACAAGGTGAAGCATGCCCAAGGTGTGGACATCACCCGCATCTTCTGCGGACTGAACGAGACGCGCAACATCATTCCTTCCATCAAATATGCCCTTGAGGCGGGGATGATTCCCCAAGCCACCCTCTGCATCACCTATTCGCCCGTGCATACGGTGGACTATTATGCCAACATCGCCGACCAACTGATAGCCGCCGGTGCTCCCGAAATCTGCTTGAAGGACATGGCCGGCATCGGACGTCCTGCCATGCTGGGACGCTTGGTGAAGCGCATCAAGGAGAAGCATCCCGATGTGCTCATCCAATATCACGGGCATAGCGGCCCGGGCCTCTCGATGGCCTCCATCCTCGAAGTGTGCGAGAATGGTGCCGATATCATCGACGTGGCCATGGAGCCGATGTCGTGGGGCAAGGTGCATCCCGATGTCATCTCCGTGCAGGCCATGCTGAAGGATGCCGGTTTCCAAGTGCCGGAGATCAACATGAAAGCCTACATGAAGGCACGCGCCATGACGCAAGAGTTCATCGACGACTTCCTGGGCTACTTCATGGATCCTACCAACAAGCACATGTCGTCCCTCTTGCTGAAGTGCGGCCTGCCTGGCGGCATGATGGGCTCCATGATGGCCGACTTGAAGGGCGTGCACTCCGGCATCAACATGATCTTGAAGAGCAAGAACAAGCCCGAACTGAGCTTGGACGACCTGCTTGTGATGCTGTTTGACGAAGTGGAGTACGTATGGCCCAAGCTGGGTTACCCTCCCTTGGTGACGCCCTTCAGCCAATATGTCAAGAACGTGGCATTGATGAACCTCATGCAGCAAGTAAAAGGCGAAGAACGCTGGACGATGATAGACAACCATACGTGGGACATGATTTTGGGCAAGAGCGGACGCTTGCCGGGCAAGCTCGCTCCCGAAATCGTGGAGTTGGCCAAGGCAAAAGGCTACGAGTTCACGGACGCCGACCCGCAACAGAACTATCCCGACGCCCTCGACCAATACCGCAAGGAGATGGACGACAACGGCTGGGACTACGGGCCTGACGATGAAGAGCTCTTCGAGCTGGCCATGCACGACCGCCAATACCGCGACTACAAGTCGGGCGTGGCCAAGAAGCGCTTTGAGGAAGAGTTGCAGCGCGCCAAGGATGCGGCCATGGCCAAGGGCGGTTTGTCCGAAGAGGAAATCAAGAAGCTGAAGCGAGCCAAGGCCGATCCCGTCATCGCGCCTTCCAAGGGGCAAGTGTTGTGGGAAGTGTCGGTCGAGGGGCCTTCATCGGCTCCCTTCATCGGGCGCAAGTACCAGCACGACGAAGTCTTCTGCTACATTTCCACGCCGTGGGGCGAGTATGAGAGCGTGCTGACCGGCTTCACGGGCCGCGTCGTGGAGGTCTGCGCCAAGCAAGGTGATGTGGTCAACAAGGGCGATGTGATTGCCTATGTAGAAAGAAGCGACATCTTCGCTTGACCGGCAAAAATAGATTGAGGGCATGCCGTAGTATAGGCACACAGATTACACAGATCAAGCAGATTTTCGCAGATTGATTCAGTTACTATATAATCAGCGGTCATCTGTTATATCTGTGTCATCTGTGTGCGATTTTATATTCCGGCACACCCTCTTGGGGGTATTGCAAGTTCGGATAATTTTCGTACCTTTGCGCGGATGTTCACTTTAAGCGAAGAAATGGAATCAAACCAGCAGATACAAATCACCGACGAGGCCTTGCGCCGTGCCGCATCCGAGGGTATGGATGCTTTCTTGCGTGTCTTCACGGATGCCTATTACCAAGCCTTGGGCGGCGCGCTGACCGCTGAGTCGATGCACCGGCTCAATGCCGCGCAACATACGCTCCTGGCCTATACCATCTTGCGCGACGAGCTGATGGAGGGCGGCTTCTGCCAACTCATCCAAAACGGATGGGGACCTTATATTTTCCACAACCCCGTGGCACGTGCCTTGCGTGATTGGGGATTGGGAGACCTGACTAAATTGCTCTATGCCGCACGCAAGGTATATGACGCCCACCGCGAAGATTTGGAGCGTGAGCGCACGGACGAAGAGTTCATGGCGATGTACGAACAATACGAGGCTTTCGACGATTTGGAAGACACGTTCTTGGAGAATGAGGAGGAGTTGACAGCCCAAGTGGCGCATTATGTGGACGAGCACTTGGGGCAGTTCGCAGAGATTGTGAATTGAAAAATAAGTTAAAAAGAGTGCCTGCGTGCAGTATTCCGCCGCGCAGGGCATTTCCTAAGCGAAATATTATCTAATTTTGCAAACTATTAAAAGAAAAAGAAAGAACAATGAAACAATGTTTTAAACTCTTGACGCTTGCTGTTGGCTTGTTGGCAGGTATCACAATGACTTCATGCCTGGGTGGTGATTCAGAATATCAGAACAGCGGTTCCGCCATAGCAAAGGTTTATTCCAACTATGGTATGTATTACTACTTTATGACACCTGGGCGAACCCTCACTATTACGCCTACGGAGGCTTCTGTCAATAGCTTGGAAAGCAAGAATGAGAATTTCAAGATGTCTAATCTGGTAGGTAAGATCGTGAATATCGGTTATATGTGGAATCCCGATGACCCGAATGTGGTGCAAGATGATAAAGGCATTCAGGGTGTTGATTTGGTTGCTATCCAGTCATTGGACTTTCCTACATTGGTAGTTTCTGAGGGAAATACAGGTACGGAGCGCGACTCTGTGGCTACGCACCCCATTATTTCGCTTAGCCCGACAGATGCCTATGGCCAGCAGTACCAGCCTTACTTCTATGATGATAACAAATCGGATATAATCGTACCGGTCAAGTACTTTGCTCCGAATGATAGTCGTGCCACTTCGGCCAGCCTCACGTTGGTGTATTATCCAGATGATCTGGCTACAATATCCGATAAGAATAATGGTACGCTGCGTCTCTACCTCAATTATCGCGTGCTTGGCGTGGAAGAATATTCTACACAGAATACATATAGCAATTTCGTGGCGTTCAACTTACGCGATATGAATTCCAACATTCTTGGTAGATGGGGAAGTTCGATGCCTGAAAAAGTGAAGATTGTAGCTCGTGTGAATGCTTATTCCACGGACATCGATAATAGCGAGACAAAAGAAGAAGTCTACGATGTGTTGACTATAGAGGAATTGGAAAGCCAACAATAATTATCACGTTTTGGATTATAAGAAAATAATACATATCACCATGTTACTGATTTCCTCCCCGGCTCGTGCCTGGGAGGAAATTCGTTTGCAGGGGGATAGGCGACAAGTCTTCACGGCTTTTGTCTATCCCATGATTGGTTTGTGCGGCTTGGCTGTCCTCATCGGTTCCTTGTGGACTAACGGATGGGACGGCCCTTTGAGTTTCCAGTATGCCATGAAGCGGTGTTGCGCGGTGGCGGTTTCTCTCTTTGGAGGCTACTTCCTGGCAGCCTATCTGATGAACGAATACCGCACCCGTGTCCTTCGGGCAAAGAATGACCTCCCCTTGGCTTGGCAATTCGCCGGCTATGCTTTGGTGGTGATCTTCTTGCTGAAAATCGTGTTGGGCATCCTGCCCGAGTTTCAGATCATCGCTTTGCTCCTTCAGTTTTACACGCTCTATGTGGTGTGGGAAGGCAGCCGGGTGTTGTTGGAGATTGACGAGAGCAACCGCTTGCGCTTCACGCTCATCGCCTTTGTCCTGCTCCTGGGGTGCCCGATGCTGATAGAGTGGGTGTTCAACGAATTGACGATCCTATTAAATTAAAAGAACGCGAAATGAAGCAACCGGCTATAAATATAAAGAACAAACGTGCCACTTTCGATTACGAATTGCTGGACACCTATACGGCAGGTATCGTCTTGACCGGCACGGAGATCAAGTCCATCCGCCAAGGCAAGGCCAGCCTGGTGGATACCTTCTGCTTTTTTGCCAACGGAGAACTGTGGGTGAAGAACATGCACGTGGCCGAGTATTTCTATGGCTCGTATAACAATCATGCCGCCCGGCGCGACCGGAAGCTGCTGCTCACCAAGAAGGAGTTGGACAAGTTGCTTCGCACGTCGCGCGACCCGGGATTCACCATCGTGCCTGTCCGGCTCTTCATTAATGAGAAGGGGCTGGCCAAGGTGGTGGTAGCCTTGGCCAAGGGTAAGAAACAATACGACAAGCGCCAGTCGCTCCGCGAAAAGGATGACAAACGGGAGATGGCACGCATGTTTAAGAAATAATGAAGATTCAAGCGGCATGAAGAAGACATTGGAGCAAGCTGTCCGCGAGCGCATCCTCCTCTTGGATGGTGCCATGGGCACGATGATACAGCACTACGGCTTGACTGAAGCCGACTTCCGGGGAGAGCGTTTTGCCCAATCTCCGGTTCCTTTGAAAGGGAATAATGACTTATTGGTGTTGACCCGCCCGGATGTGGTGGGGGACATACACCGCAAGTATCTCGTGGCCGGTGCGGACGTGATAGAAACCAATACGTTCAATGCCAATCGCATCAGTCAGGCGGATTACCACACCGAAGCTTGCGTGCATGAGATGAATCTCGCCGCCGCCCGTCTGGCACGCGCCTTGGCCGATGAATATGCTACGGCAAAGCGTCCCCGCTATGTGGCAGGCTCTGTGGGACCTACCAACAAGACCCTCTCCATGAGTCCTGATGTGGACAATCCCGCCCTGCGGTCGTTGACGTTCGATGCCTTGGCCGAAGCCTACATCGAGCAGATGTCCGCTTTGATAGAAGGGGGTGTGGATACCCTCTTGGTGGAGACCATCTTTGACACGCTGAATGCCAAAGCGGCTATTTACGCGGCACAAGAGGCGATGGAGCGTGCCGGACGCCGGGTTCCGTTGATGCTCTCTGTGACCGTTTCCGAGAGCGGGCGTACGCTTTCCGGGCAGACGTTGGACGCCTTCCTGGCATCGGTGCAGCATGCGGATATTTTCTCCGTGGGTTTGAACTGCTCGTTTGGCGCCCGTCAGATGAAACCCTATCTGGAGCAATTGGCTGCCCGTGCTCCCTATTACATCAGTGTGTACCCTAATGCCGGCCTGCCGAACAGTCTGGGGCAATATGAACAGACGCCTACTGAAATGGCTTCTGAGGTGAGGGACTTTGTCGAAGAGGGCTTGGTGAACATCGTGGGTGGATGTTGCGGCACCACGGACGAGCACATCGCCTGCTTTGCCCGCCTCACGGAAGGGGCAGTCCCGCATCAGCCTGTGGCAAGACCGGACACGCTTTGGCTTTCGGGCCTTGACCTGCTGGAGGTGAAGCCGGAGAACAATTTTGTGAACGTAGGAGAGCGGTGCAATGTGGCCGGTTCGCGCAAATTCCTCCGGTTGATCAGTGAGAAGAAATACGATGAGGCGTTGGGCATTGCCCGCAAGCAGGTGGAGGATGGCGCTCAGGTCATCGACATCAACATGGATGATGGTTTGCTCGATGCCCGCGAGGAGATGGTCAACTTTTTGAACCTCATTGCCTCCGAACCCGACATCGCACGTGTCCCGGTGATGATCGATTCGTCCGATTGGCAAGTGATTGAAGCCGGATTGAAGTGTCTCCAAGGTAAATCTATCGTCAACTCGCTGTCCTTGAAGGAGGGTGAAGAGAAGTTCTTGGCTCATGCCCGTATTGTCCGGCGATATGGCGCAGCTGTGGTTGTCATGGCCTTTGACGAACAGGGACAGGCCACTACCTACGAGCGTCGTATCGAGGTATGTGCCCGTGCCTACCACTTATTGGTAGACAAGGCTGGATTCAATCCGCACGATATTATCTTCGACCCCAACATATTGGCCATAGCTACCGGTATGCCCGAGCACGACAATTATGCCGTGGACTTCATCCGGGCGGCGGCATGGATTCGTCAACATTTGCCCGGTGCGCACGTCAGCGGCGGGGTGAGCAATCTCTCTTTTTCCTTCCGTGGCAATAATTATCTGCGCGAGGCGATGCACGCAGTCTTCCTGTATCATGCCATTGGCGCAGGGATGGACATGGGCATAGTCAATCCTGCGTCGGCTGTGCTCTATACCGATATTCCTGCAGAGCTGCTGGAGCGCATTGAGGACGTGGTGCTCAACCGCCGTCACGATGCCGCAGAACGGCTGCTGGAAGTGGCACATCAGGTTCAGGATGCTTCTGTCCGAGAAGGAGGCCAAGCGGATTGGCGTAACGCTTCGCTTGACGAGCGCCTCCAACATGCCTTGGTGAAAGGTCTCGGGGATTATCTGGAGGAAGATTTGGCAGAGGCACTGAAAGTCTATCCCAAGGCGGTAGACATCATTGAGGGTCCCTTGATGGCAGGCATGAATCATATTGGAGACTTGTTTGGCGCCGGCAAGATGTTCCTGCCCCAAGTGGTCAAGGCGGCCCGGACGATGAAGAAAGCTGTGTCCATTCTTCAGCCCCTCATTGAATCCGAGAAGTCGGAGAATGCGACTTCCGCCGGACGGGTCTTGCTGGCTACGGTGAAAGGCGATGTGCACGACATCGGGAAAAACATCGTGTCCGTAGTCATGGCTTGCAACGGCTACGAGATTATTGACTTGGGCGTGATGGTCCCGGCAGAGACCATTGTGCAGCGTGCCATTGAGGAACACGTGGACATCATCGGGTTGAGCGGCCTTATTACGCCCTCGCTGGAGGAAATGGCGCATGTGGCTGCCGAGATGGAAAAGGCGGGGCTGGACATCCCCCTGATGATAGGCGGGGCCACCACGTCGCGTCTGCATACGGCATTGAAGATAGCTCCCGCCTATCATGGGGTCGTCGTTCATTTGCGGGATGCGTCTCAAAACGTGGGCGTGGCTTCCCGTCTGATGAATCCCGTACAGCGCAGGCTCCTGGCAGAGGAGTTGAGCGAGGAGTATGCCCGCCTCCGTGCCGAGAATGCGAAGAAGCAGAAACCCTTGCTTTCCTTGGAAGAGGCCCGCAGCAACCAGTTGAAACTGTTCTGAACGGGGGAGTGTTGGCGCCGTTCCTCAAGCCTTGAATCCAAGAGGGGCATAACTGTAGTTAGTGTTTTTTAGGCATAATACCTAAATGTGGGTATTGCGCCGTGTCTCCAGTGCGGATGGGGACGGCGGCAATTATACCGAGATTAAGCGATTGCAGGATAGGGCAAGTGTGTCGTACCTTTGCAGGGAATTAATAGATACACTGACTATACGTATGAATACAAAGACAATCTTGCCTTTTCTGTTGATACTCCTTTCCGTCACCATGGCCCGGGCCCAGCATCGTCGCGGGCACCATCATGCACACGGCATCGAACTGAGCGGGCGCATCACCTCTACCGAGGGCGAAATCATCGACTTTGCCAGCGTCTATCTGAAAGGCACCTCGCACGGCGCATACGTGGACACGGAAGGCTGCTACCGCTTTCGTGCTCCCGAAGGGAAGTATGCCTTGGTGGTGTCTGCCATGGGTTATGAGCCGGTGGAGCAGGAAATCCACTTGAAGCGAGGCGCACGCCGGGTATTGGATTTTGCCCTCCGCCCCGAGCATCAGCAATTGAACGAAGTAGTGGTCACAGCCTCCGGCGTGGGACGTGTGAAGCGTTCGGCCTACAATGCCGTGGCGGTGGATGCCACCGAACTGCACAACTCCGCCAAGACCCTGGGCGATGCCCTGGCCAAGGCGCCCGGCGTGAAGCTGCGCGAGAGTGGCGGCGTGGGTTCGGACATGCAGCTGATGTTGGACGGCTTCAGCGGGCGTCATGTCAAGGTCTTCATCGACGGTGTGCCACAGGAGGGGGC
>JAHLFO010000116.1 GCA_018883785.1 Candidatus Bacteroides intestinipullorum | reverse complement strand
AACATGGTTCCTGGCAAAATCGCTTTGGCTACCTGCCAATGTTAAATTCAAAACCAATTAATTAACAAAACTCGGTGTAGGGCACTCAAAAGTGCCCTTTCAAAGGGGGATGCCCTAAATTGAGTGCTTACTTACTTGCTGCCTGTAAAGCGGGTGGCACGTCGGAATTGGACGCTTATAGTTCACTGTCGCATTATGCATAATAATACGCGAATAGCAAAGAATACCATATACTTGTATTTACGCACGAGTATAACTATATTAGTCGCTCTCTATACATCTCGAATCGTACTCAATGCACTTGGAGTTGAGGATTATGGAATTTGGAGCGTGTTAGGCGGAGTCATCTCCATGTTCGGATTTATAAATCAATCTCTTAGCTCTTCTATCTTTAGATATATAACTTATGCTATAGGTACTAAAGACAAAGAACTGCTGAATCGGACATACAGCATATCAATTATTATACATGTAGCATTATCTATTACTGTATTTATTTTGTGTGAGACCATAGGCCAATGGTTTCTGCAAGAAAAATTAGTGATTCCTGAAGCTAAAAGAACAATTGCTAACATCGTTTTCAATATTGTCGTTATATCAAGTTCTATATCAATACTTTCAGTTCCTTACAATTCTGTTATTATTGCATTTGAACGAATGAGCATATTTGCATATCTATCTATTTCCGATGCCGTATTAAAATTACTTACGGCAGCGGTTGTTTACTATGTACCATCAAACAAACTAGTTTGGTATGCAGTTATGTTGCTCTTTGTATCAATTATTATGTTGCTCTTTTATTATCTCTATGTAAGAATACAATTTAAGGAATTGAAGTTTAGGTTCTCGAAAGACAATAAACTGTTCAAATCTTTACTTGCATTTTCAGGATGGAGCTTTTGCGGCAATATTGCTACAATCGGTTATAACCAAGGATTAAGTATTTTACTAAATATGTTTTTTGGTCCCGCTATAAATGCAGCAAGAGGCATATCACTGCAAATAGAACAGACCGTAAGGACGTTCGTCGTAAATTTCCAGTCTGCAATAAATCCGCAAATTATAAAATACCATGCACAAAAAGAGACGATGCAGATGCACCTATTAATGTACAGGAGTTCCAAATTTTCACTATTCTTATTGGCTATATTTGCCTTACCAATAATGTTAGAAACATCCACAATACTCAATATATGGTTAGGACAAGTCCCTGATCACACAATATCATTTATCAGAATAATGTTTATTGTCATAGCTCTGGAAACAATGTCTAATTCAATAATGACCGGGGTTGTTGCAAATGGTAATATAAAAAATTATCAATTAGTTGTAAGCCTTATATTATTATCTATCATCCCTATATCATATATTTCTTTACGAATAGGTGCTGTAGCTGAAACTGTATTCATTGTTTATTTAATAGTAGAAATATTTGCCGTTGCAGCCCGATTATTTTTTGCTCAAAAGATGTTATTTTTAGATATAAAGAGATTCATTTATGATGTCATATTGCGTTCTATTGTAGTTATAGTTGTAGGTAGCATTATTCCTATTTCATTGCACATAATAATGCCAGAGGGGTATATCCGTTTCATGGTTGTCGTAATCAGTGGCTTTATCACATCTTTGTATGCTATATATAAATTAGGCCTTAACAATCACGAACAAACTATGGTAAAGGAAGCAATCCGTAAAAAACTACAGAGATGAATAAGTTACTTATTTTTTTAATTGAATTTATGTTTGGAGGAGTATTGGCTTATCCTACTGATTTCATTACAATTGGTCAATGTGGGAATGCTGCTAATTCACATGGTTATGGCGCAGTAGGTTACAGATACAACATTAGCATATACGAAATTACTAATTCTCAATATTGTACATTTTTGAACTGTGTAGCAGAGAAAGAAGATCCTTATGAATTGTTTTCTCCATTGATGCAGCAACATTATTTAGGAGGGATAAGCAGGGACTACTCTAACGATAAGTATAGATATATATGCAAAGCCGGTTATGAAAATAAGCCTGTCATAGGGGTAACATGGATGAGTGCAATCAGGTATATCAATTGGTTACACTATAATTCATTTCATATAGAGAACAATGACCCTATAAATAGTTGGCTCAAATACACAGAAGGAGATGAGAATTGCGGAGCATACAACACTTTAATTGTACCTGAACACCGAAATCCCAACGCTTTATATTGGTTGCCTAATCGGTCGGAATGGGAAAAGGCCGCTTATTATAAATCCGGTAAATGGTTAGAAAAAGTTCCATCACCATTAGCCAATTGTTACGATGAAGAATACGGTTGGAAAATGCCCTATCCACACATTGCGGATGTCGGACTATGCATAGGACCTAATGGGACTTATGATCAACAAGGAAATGCGGCTGAATGGGTAGAAAATTCAAAAGGTAATTGGAAACAAGCTTTAGGAGGTTCTTTAATTCGCCCTAAGTACTTTTCTTATTGTGGGGAAATAGAAGCTGATGATCCACATAAATCTATCAGTACTTTTGGATTTCGTATTTGTCAAACAACAGATTCAACTTTACGAAGAGTTCAGCAATCATATAATATTCGACTGGATACTATAAAACAGAATGTTACGAATTCTGAAAGAACAGCATTTTTACGTGTAGGAGATGTAAAAAATAAGGGAGATATTGTAAATCAATATAAAGGTGAAGTGTTATATGAGTATTATATTGCTCGTACCGAGTTGACGAACAAAGAATATTGCGATTTTCTCAATGCTGTAGCAGTAGAAGATGATCGGTTCTCTTTATATAATCACAATATGGCTGATGGAGTGTGTGGAGGTATCATTAGAGCTGGTATGAAAGGAGAATATTCTTATAAATGCCGTCCTGGATGGGAAAACAAGCCAGTAGTCTATATTAGTTATTATGACTTAGCGAGATACGCTAATTGGATGCATTATGGATGCCCGGTGACCGGAAAATCTATACTTGGAACGACAGAAGGTAATGAAAAACAAGGGGCATATAATACCACCGACTTTGAACTTGTAAGATACGGGGAAAAGAAAGTTTACAAAAGTTTCGGGATGCGTAATCGCGGTGCATTATATTGGATTCCCAATGAGGATGAATGGTATAAAGCAGCCTATTATGACCCTACTTTAATTGGAAATCGGAAATATCATGATTATCCAACAAGAACAAGCAATCCGCCATCACATAAGCAAGCTAATTATGTGATACAAGACAGATTAAATATTGGAGAACCATTTTTCGTCGCTAATGTTGATTCTTTTTCCGACTCACCCTCTTATTATGGAACATTACAACAAGGTGGAAACGTATGGGAATGGCTTGAATCATGGCAATATGGTAATGTAGGTGTTCGGGGACTTCGGGGTGGTTCATGGAGTTATACCGAGTTCGGTTTAAATGCTTGTAATACGGATCCGGGTGGGATTAACGACCGTTCTTATGTTTTTGGTGGGAGATTGTGCATGGCAAGCGATAAAACAAATGGTTGGCAACCAATTCATAAACCGCTTACTCAAACTATACACGAGCACATTTTACTTTTATCCGAGAAACAGGCTTGTGCATTTATCCTATATACCTTAGTAGTATCGTTATTCGCCTTTTTTTGTGTCACATATTTTATTGGGAAGAAATGCAAGCAAAAATTAAAGAGATAAAGAATAAACTGAGCGTATTTTTGTCATTTAATCGACAATATTTTCAATGGAAAAAAATTCATCCATCGAAAATAGATATTAAAAATGACAATTTATTAATAGTCCCATGTGATCCTTGGGCTATTGGTGGTAGTAGAGGGGATGAAGCTATGCTGATAGCTATCATACAATGGTATCGCAAAAAATACCCTAAATCCCATATTTTTATCATATCTGCTTCAAAAGAAGGGTGTGACTATATAAATAATTTGCCATATTCGGAAATTACAGCTCTTTATGAGTGGTGCGGAACTAATCCTATTGACAGGATTTATAAAACTGCTATCAATATTGATATAAATAGTGTAATATTACTTGGAGCAGATTGTATGGATGGTTTTTATTCACCATTTGTTAGTCTTACTCTTATAGCTTTGCATGAGCTTTTTTCTCTGACCGGCAACATCAAAAGCCGTTTGATGGGATTTAGTTTTAACAATTCCCCTTATCGACCCATTTGTAAAGCCTTCGACAGTTTAAGCAGTGACGTTTGCATCAATTTGCGTGACCCAATATCTCTGCAACGCTTTAAGAAGCAAATTCGTATTAATGCAGGATTAGTAGCCGATGTGGCCTTTTTGCTTACTCCGGATTATGATTTCGATGGATATAAGAGATTGCAGGAGTGGACAACATTACGACATCAAGCTCAAGGGCAATATGTCATTGGGTTTAATTTTCATCCGATGCTTCGGAAATATGGAGACGTGAACGGAATAAGAAAAGATGCTTTGGCAATGGCTGAAATTTTAGCTGAAATTCTACGTCGGAACAAAAATATTCACTTTGTTATAATCCCACATGACAACCGGAACAAATTGACGGATAATATAATGCTTGGTACAATATCAAATGAATTAAGCCGAATGGGATTGTCCGAACGTTTCTATTACGACCCTTTGGTGTATCGCGCATCACAAATTAAGGCTTTATGTGGTTTGATTGACGGCTTGGTGAGTAGCCGCATGCATTTGGCTATAGCCGCATTAGGACAAGGGAAAAGCGTTATGGCTACAACATATCAAGGTAAATTTGAGGGGCTATTCAGACATTTCGATTTGCCCGAAGATTACCTCTTGTCTCCCGATAAGTTTATTTCCCCCCATCTGATAGAATGCTTCTTCAGCTACATTAATCACTTGCCACAACTCACTTTGCAAGTGAAAAACAAGTTGAATCACGTGATAGAACTGTCTAACAAGAATTTCGCATGAAAAAAATACTCGTTGCTGCCGATATTGCTACACATCCATGCACGGGTGGCAATAACCAGTGCATTATGCAATACGTTGCTTGCCTACGCAATATCGGGTTCGATGTTTACTATTTACTGATAGGATCGAACGAACTCTCTGCAAGATCAATCGAGGAAACGAAGGCTTTTTGGGGCGAACGTTTCTTTTATTATCGATTACCTTGGTGGCAGTCATGCTATATGAAAGTGTATAAGCACATCACTCGTCAAGCCTATCCCGATAATATCGACTTCTATTCTCCGCTTGGAATTGTCGGCTTTGTAAACCGCCTTCATAAGAAATACGATTTTACAGGAATTGTCGTGAACTATATATGGCAATCGCGACTGGCACATTGCATTATCCCAATTAAGGCGATATTTACGCACGATGTTTTCACATACCGCAATGAGCGCATCGCTACCGGAAACAACTGGCATCATCATTCTGCAAAGGAGGAGGCGCGAGGGGTGCGGCGTTTCCCAAATATTCTAGCAATACAAGATATTGAACGCAGTTACTTTAGCTTCTTATCACCGCACAGCGATGTCTGGTCAGTATATTCAAACTTCACTTTTGTGGAACAACCTGTTACCGGTAACAAGAATATTCTTTTCTTCTCAGGCAATAATGGCTTGAATCTGGAAGCTATCAAATGTTTCATCGATCAAGTCTTTATGCAATTGTTATCCTTCGACAGTGAGGTGCGTCTATTACTTGGCGGTAATATATGCTCAGCCTTCAATCTGCAGGAGCTACCCCCGAATATAGAATTAAAGGGACGCTATGAAAATCCCGACGACTTCTACCTGCTTGGTGATATTGCAATAAATCCAGTATCAAAAGGCACAGGACTTAAAATCAAGACGTTCGAAGCCATTGCACATGGCAAAGTCACCATTACCGACCCTCATAGTGCCTTAGGAATTTACAATGCCAGTGACGCGCCCCTGCATATAGCACACTCCCCCGATGAATACATCCAAACAATTCTGCAATTCATCCATCGGCCACAAGACATCACCAGAAACCAAACTTTGTGCAGAGGTTATATAAACTCACTGAATGAATATATTACCGCACAGTACCGTAACATCTTCGACCCACAATCAACATAAGTATGAAGAAAAAAAAACTACTCATGCTATCCACGCATCTTGCCGGAGGCTGCTTCCAATATAGCAATGAGATAATCACCAATTGGCCTGGAAATAAAGAATTGGTGATGCCAGATATCACCAACGAGCACCATTCCCTTCATCCCGATTGGACTATCAAATACTACGGTCACAGCACTTTACTCAGGTCGTTGTCTTTGATTTGTTGCATATCAAGAATATTAATAAACGCATTACTGGGACGATATTCAGGATTGCTCATATTTGGCAATGCCCGTTGGGATTATATTGTTCTAAAATACTGGCAATTAACTAAATTGCCTTCATATTGCGTAGTTCATGACGGAAAAATGCACACTGGCGAGAAGAACAGGGAAAATCAGAAACTGATTGTCAACATAATGAAAATGGCAACTGGCATCATCTTCCTCAGTCAATATGTGAAAGAGATAGTGAAAGACAATTTCGAGATTAATAAACTTTCATTCATCGTCCCACACGGGCTTATCGATTATGGACCTTTGCCAGCAATCAGTAAACCATCGAAACCCACTCTTCTTTTCCTCGGCAGGGTGGTGAAATACAAGGGTATAGAGATGCTATTAGATGCAATAAAAAAAGTACCTTCGCACCTATATGAACATTTGGTGATTGCCGGGAAATGGAGCTATACAAACGAGACAGAATATGATCACAACAAAGTCACAATCGTTAACAAGTGGCTATCGAACGAGGACATTACCAGATACATCGCTTTGGCCGACATCATGGTTTTTCCATATCTCGAAGCGACACAATCGGGTGTCGCCACATTGGCCATCAACTACCTTCGTCCTGTCATTGTAACAAACGTCGGTGCTTTCAAAGAACAATTCGACAGCGATGCCGCGCTCTTTGTCAATCCGGATACCAACGAATTGGCCGAGGCAATAACAACATTGTTAGAGCAACCCGAACGATTAGAGCAGATGACAAAAGCCTTGGCTAAATTGAAAGTCGCCTATTCTTGGAGCTCAATATCGACAGACTTATACAACAACATAACACGTAACAGCAATATACAAGCATGAACCAGCAAATTACAAACTTGCGTGCTTTCGCCATCATGCTCATTGTGTTAGGCCACAGCATAATCATCTACGACACCAATTTCGCACTACTTTCGACAGATGTCAAAATGCCTCTGTTTCAAACACTCAAGCACTTGGTCTCGTTTATACAATTGAAATTGTTCTTCTCAATTTCGGGATTCTTGATGTGCTATAAGGTAATCAAATGGCAAGAGAGAACTGTAAACGAAATATTTAAAGGAAGTGCCAGCTTTATTTGGAACAAGTTTAAACGCTTGATGATTCCGATGCTGTGCGTATGTTTCTTATACATGGATCCTATCAAACTGTTAATCGGTGTGCCCGACTATGCCCTTAGCTGGGACTTCGCCGCACAGCAACTGACTTGCACTAATATTGGGCACCTTTGGTTTCTGCCATGCCTATTCATTATATTCATTGTGATGTTTTTTCTCTTAGCGTTGGTGCGCAACAGCAAAATCGGGCATATTGCATTATTCCTCGTCTTGGCGTTGCTGACCTACAAGTCGGGCATCTTCCCCAAGGTTTTCCAGCTCAACGAGGTGGCCTACTATATGAGTTTCTTCTATTTAGGCTACTTGATCAATCGGGTAAAGATCGCCTTTCCCGAATACAAGCTTCGTTTTAAATATATATTTGCAGCTATGTTAATTATTGTAATCGGGGGGGGTGTTTTATGGAAAATTACCAGCATTGGTTATGAATTCTACCTATCGATAGTCGTTGTGGTCCTCTGCTATGCCATCATGCCTGCAAGCAGGAACCGAGTAATCGACACCATCAGCAATAATTCCTACGGTATATACCTTTTTCACTCTCCCTTGATTTACATAACAGCGATATATACCCCGAATATCAACCCATGGTTGATGTTGTTTATCAATTTCTTGGCGTTCGGATTTGTCGCATACGTCATAACCTACCTGCTGGATAACAGTCGGCTACGGTTCATCGTTGGCAAGTATTAACTGCAGTAGATACACATAACTTTAAAAAGTTCATTTCTTGATGACAAACCATATCATCACAAAACCACGGAAAAGCAACATGGAACTGCTCCGTTTGTTAGCCATGCTTTTCATCTTGATGTTACACAGTAACTATGATGGCATATTGAAAAACTATGACGGCAATAGTTATACTTTGGAAACATTTTTCCGTTTCTCAGTTGAGTCTATCGCAATAGTCGGAGTGAATTGTTTTATCTTAATATCGGGCTATTTTGGCATGAAGCTAAAATTGAGGGGCGTGATAAACCTTGTATTCCAAACCTACTTTTTTGCGCTACTCGCCTTATGTGTCTGCTTCTTTATTTATGGTTTCTACGTACCTAAAGCTATTGTTGTGCGTAGCCTATTTCCTGTTACCAATTACATTTGGTTCCTGCCTTGCTACTTATTGCTGATGCTATTCAGCCCAATTCTTAATAAGTGGCTGCTGGCATCGTCTTTAAAACACGTATTTTGCATCACGTTATGCTTATATGCCGTCACATTCTATTGGGGGCTATGGGGATTAAACACAGGATTTGGTGGGTATAGCTTCGGGCACTTTGTAGTCATGTATGTCATAGGCCACATGATACGTCGATACCAAGAATGCCATCAAACACAACACAAATACTTGTATTTATCGCTGTATTTGGGTTGCGTTTTGGCTCTGATGGTCATTAGCTTCTTGCAATTCTATTATATACCGTATTTTAGATCATTGCTATGGAGCTACAATTGTCCCTTAATAGTGGTTGGAAGCATTGGGTTGTTCATGTTTTTTGCTTGCATTAATATGCGCGCCAATCGCATTGTGAACCATTGCGCAAAATCGTGTTTTGCAATACTGCTAGTTCATATATCCCCATGCAGTACGTATGTGCAGTGGTTGAGAGATATTAGCAATACCTTTAGCGGCGTATGTATGTATAATTGCGATCTATTACATTTTACCCATAGTCCTCGACCAAATCAGACTATTCTGCTGGGATAGATGGGTCTTACCTCAAATTCTCAAATTTACTAATAAGACCTCTGACTGATGAAGATTCTCATGTTGACTACCAATTCATCGCTGATGGATGGCATTAATCGGCACATTCTCACAGTTTCTACCGAGCTTAACCGACGTAGCGGTATCGATGTGGCGGTATGCACTGTGATGCCCGCTGGTGAGCTGCACGATGCGCTCAAGCATAACTGTGTCAAATCGTTTGCACTAGGATTTGCCAATGGGCACAAATTGGGCATCATCCCAGCATTCGCTCGTATCATGCGCAGCTTCAAACCCGATGTGGTACATTGCCATGTACTAGCGATGATGGAGCGTATCGTTGCCGCCACCATGTTTCGCGGCACTCACTACGTTGCCACCATTCATGGCATAGCCGACAAGAAAGACTACACAACAATGCATGAACGCATCGAACACGCATTAAACCAAATTTTCACCATCCCGCTCAGTGCCCGCTGCTATATATCCAGCGGTGTGCGCACGGCATTGCAAGACAGACTTCCAAATGTCGCCATAAGCGAAGTGTGCTACAATCCCATTCCGTTTGGCTACGTACCACCCAAGGAGTATGCTTTGCACCGAATAATCAACGTGCCGTACAACACTCAAATCATCGGCACCGCATGCCGTATAAGTTTCCCCAAAAATCCACAGGCTTTTACGGCGGCAATGTGCCAAGTGCTACAAGCAGCACCACAGGTCCATGCTGTGGTCATCGGCGACGGAAGCGACGACATCAAGACAGAGTGCCACAAAATCGTGGCTGAAACTGGTGTTGGCGACCGGTTTCACTGGCTCGGGTATCGCAGCGATGCACCGAGACTCACCCGCGACCTTGACTGCTTCGTCATGACAAGCCGGTGGGAAGGGTTGCCCACCGCACTACTTGAAAGCATGGCGGTGAGGACTCCCATAGTGATGATGGAAGGCGAAGGCGGGCTGCAAGACCTCGCCGAACTCAACCGGCTTGAGGGTCCAATTGCAGTTGTTGCGCCGCAAGGCGACACCGGGCAAATTGCATCGGGAATAACCCACTTACTCAACGACCCGGCATTGGCAGCCGAACAAGCCGACCGTGCCTACCAGGTAGGCAAATGCCACTTCGATGTCGCATCAGTGGCTAACCAATTGATAAACCTATACACACGCATAACGCAATGAAAGCCATCTTCAGATACTTGATTTCAATCGTTTTTCCTTTCTTGCCCGAAACACGTTGCTTCGGGTTAAAGCGTTGGCTGCTGCGCCGGTCGGGTACACGTGTGGGCAATAACGTGCGCATCTGCTCCTCGGCCAGGTTCATAGGAAGCGGACAGCTGGAAATCGGCGACAACACTTGGATTGGACACTGCTGCCTCATCTGTACATCTTCTAGAATATCTATTGGAGCAAATTGCGATATCGCACCTAATGTTTACATTGGCAATGGCACGCACTTGATAACCCCCGGATGCGATCGTATTGCAAACATCGAAACGAGCGAAGATATCATCATCGGCAACGGTTGTTGGCTGTGCGTGAATTGCACGATATTGCCTGGTGTAATTATAGGAAACAAATGTGTAGTAGCGGCGGGGGCTGTTGTGACAAAATCGCACATTCATGATTTTTGCCTACTTGTTGGAATTCCAGCAAAAGAAAAAAAGATATTGGTATGATGACAAAAATCAGAAACACGATAGAAGAATTAAAATGTTTTTATCTCAGCAATGATAAGAGTACATTTTTTCTTGCACTTGTCATGTGCTGTAACGTCCTTGGGTTTATGCCCCAAATACCCCAATTGATTGTATATGGGTTGTTAATGATATGTGCTGTTAATAGCTTGTTAAAAAACACACGTTATAACATGTTCTGGATATTCCTTCTGGTTTATATCCCTTTATGCATTCTTATAGCCTCTCCAAAATCTTATTTCCGCTCATGGGAACGATATGTCATGTTCGCAATATTAATTATGACCGTATCACCCATGTTATATAGTGACCGATTGCGCACAATACGGTTTAACATGTTGAAGATTGTTATTTATACTTGCGTGTTTATTGGTGTAGGTTCTTTTTTCGCAAAGTTCTTAGGGATAAATTTCATGAAATCAAATTTCAATGTTGTCGGAACATTTGGAGGCTTAACAACTCACTCTATGCTATTAGGACCGTTAAGTGGCATTGGCGCAGTTTATTTATGCTACAAAACAATTGCTACGCAAAACAAGTATTATGGAATAATGACTGCACTCTGTGTGATGTCTGTTTTGTTCTCCGCATCCCGCTCCGCTCTTATATCTTCTTTAGTAGCTTGTGTCGTAGTAATTTATAAAATGGCGGAAAGAAAGAGTAAATTCGTTAGATATATTTTTGTAGTGAGCATAATCTTTGCCGCGACTTTTCCTGTATGGGAACAAGCTTCTTCCGGGATTATGGAAAAACAACAAAGGAACATCGAAAGTGGGGGGCAATTCTCATCACGATCATCCCTTTGGAATGCTCGTATGGAAGAGTTTAAAGAACATCCTTTCTTCGGCGTTGGATTTGTTGCCATTGACGATACCCATTCAAGTTCATACAGCAACTCGAAAACTGGCGTAATAGAGCCGGGGTCTTCCTGGCTCTCCATTCTATCAATGACAGGATTATTGGGAGCTTTTTTTGTTTTTCCTATATTATATCAGGCCTTTAAAATAGCGTGGAAAAGCCCAAATGAAACATCTACAATACTCGTAGGATTATTGTCTTTATTTTATATGCATATGATTGCAGAGGGGTACATTTTCTCCGCAGGAAGTTTCTTATGTTTTACCTTATGGCTTATAGTGGGTTGTGCTTCAGATATGAAATTTGCAGATTCTGCTAATGATAATGATTTATGTATATAGTTTTCTTTTCGATAGTCTTAAACCATCATCAGGCACCAATTTCAGATGCCCTTTGGGAGGCGACTAAACATAGATTCACGTTTGTTGAGCTGGCTTATCCTTATGACAAAAAGGGAGCAAACAATGATTATTCGCAACGCCCTTATCTGCTCCAAGCTTGGCAATCGAACTCGGCTTACTCTAAAGCCATGGAATTGGCTTGCACTGCTGAGTGCTGCATTTTTTCTGGAGTATTATCTCTTCCTTTTCAGAAGAAACGAATGAAAAAAGGGTTGCTATCGTTTGATATGAGTGAACGATGGCTAAAAAGAGGCATACTGAACCTATTCTCTCCTACTATATTGAAGATGTTTATGGCTTATCATATTGGTCACTGGAACAATAAGCCGATATATAAACTATGTTGTAGCGCATTTGCGGCACAAGACCAATACCGATTAGGCACCTATCAGGGGAAGTGCTACAAATGGGGGTATTTCACACGGGTAGAAAAAATAAGAGTTGAAGCATATCCGGATGTTTCCACTTCAGATATCACACCACTTATGTGGTGTTCAAGATATTTAAAATTGAAACATCCGGAACTCCCCGTTTTAATGGCACATCGTTTACACAACAAAGGGTATCGTTTTACACTAGATTTATATGGTAGTGGGGAGTATGAAAGTAAAACAAGGCAACTTGTTACAAAACTTGGATTAGAGGATGTTGTTCGTATAATGGGAGCTAAACCCAATGAAGAATTGTTGGCCGACATGAGGAAGCACAGTATATTCCTTTTTACGAGCGATAGAAACGAGGGATGGGGAGCTGTAGCTAATGAGAGCATGGCTAATGGTTGTGCATTAGTAGCCAGTAATGGTATAGGGAGCGCACCTTACTTGATAGAAGATGGGAAGACCGGTATGTTATTCAGAAGTCCTTCAACATCGAGCAGTTTTGAAAATCCTGATTTATTTGCACTGAATTCTTTGTGTGAAAAGGTGGAATATCTTCTTTGTAATCCATGTATAATGCAAGAAATAAGAAAATGCTCTTTGTCCTTGATGCAAGAAGTATGGAATCCTAAAGTTGCTGCTGAACGATTGTTGATACTTATTGATTATCTATACAAAGGACAGAAAGAGAAAAATAGAATATACTCAAATGGTCCTTGCTCAAAAGCATAAACACATATATATGGAAGTATTACAAACAATAGCCGGTTTCGGTGCACATAGCGGTGGTACATCTACTTGTACTTACGATTTGCTTTCAGCTATGCATTATATCGATTGTAAAGTGGATTTAATGACCATCCAATCAATAGATTTGATAGGTAAGGGAGAAGCATGGATAAAAGCTTTGCCTAATGATGCTATCACCCCATACGGCTATTCTCGAAACATAAATCGCTTTTTGAAACAAAGCGATTACGACCTTTATCATACTAATGGTATGTGGATGCATTGTAATCACGCTACTTGTGCAACAGCTCGCCAAAAAGACAAGCCTTATATCATCACTCCGCATGGGATGCTACATCCGCAAGCCATGAAGCGTTCGGCATGGAAGAAAAATATAATTCTGTCGGTTGGCGGTGCCAATAAGGATTTGAAACTGGCAAACTGCATCCATGTAACATGTCGGGAGGAAATGAACAATTATCGCAATTTAGGGTATAAAAATCCGGTAGCTATAATTCCGAATCCATTCAGTGCTCCTTTATACCTTAATGAAATAGAAAACAAGCGGAACTTACAACGTATAGGTTTCTTAGGTAGGCTTTATCCATATAAAAAAGTAGATGCTTTAATTGATGCCTGGATTTCATTAGGCACAGCGGTAAAAGAGGCACAGCTGGTTATCATGGGAAAGGGAGAACTGAAATATGAACAAATGTTGAAAGAACGTGTACGACAGCATGGATTGCGAAATGTGGAGTTTGCCGGTTTCGTTACAGGACGGGAGAAGTTTGAACGGCTGGCTTCATTGACCGCATTGTGCGTGCCAAGTGACTTCGAGAACTTCGGCATGATTGTAACGGAAGCTCTTTCAGTTGGTACGCCGGTTATTGCCAGTTTGGGTACACCGTGGGAAGAATTGAACAAAGAGCATTGCGGTTATTGGGTAAGGAATGATGTTTCTACATTGGCCGAAACCATAAATACGGTGCTTAACCTTCCCGATGACGAAATTTGCCGCATGGGTGAAAATGGCAAGAATCTCGTGCGTCATAAATACCAAGACACTCAAGTCGCCTTAATGATGAAGCAACTTTATGAGTGGATTCTGGACGGCGGTAAAAAGCCTAAATTCATATATGAGTAAAACTGTAATCGACTTATCGCGTTACCACAACGCTTTGAGCAGAAAAAATCAAATCGTCCGTTTGGTTTGGACTATTATTTGGGGGCTGCTTGCACGTCCGTTTCCTCGTAGTGTCGGGAGTAGATGGAAGCGGTGGCTACTTCGGTTGTTTGGGGCAAAGATTGCTTCTACTGCCATTGTCTATTCATCGGCCAAGGTGTATTACCCAGCCAATCTTGTGATGGATGATTATTCATGCCTCGCGTCCGATGTTGACTGCTACAATGTCGCTCCTATCCACATTGGTGCAAACTCCACAGTGTCTCAAGGCACATATCTATGTACGGCAAGCCATGACATCACCAACCCACTGAATCCGCTGATTACTGCGCCTATCGTCATTGAAGATCAAGCTTGGGTGGGTGCTAAAGCATTCATAGGTATGGGAGTGACCATTGGACAAGGTGCGGTGGTAGGTGCAACGGCCTCTGTATATAAAAATGTTGATCCGTGGACTGTCGTAGGTGGCAATCCGGCCAAATCCCTCAAAAAAAGGATTATCAAGGAATAGAATCCTTCCGCTATATTTTTCAATCATGTTGTGCCGGAATGGGCGTTACTGCCATTGGGTACAACCACATGGTTCTTTGAATTATTATGCTTGACCTTTCAGTTATCGTCCTCACTTACAATGAGGAGTTGCATATTCGGCGATGCTTGGAAAATATCAACAAATTTGCTAAGTCGGTTTTCGTGATAGACTGCTTTTCAACCGACAGAACAAAAGAAATCTCCATTGAACTTGGAGCAAAAGTCGTTGAACATCAGTGGCCCGGCAACCAAGCTGAACAATTCAATTGGGCACTGGATAATCTGCCTATTACTACGAAGTGGGTCATGAGGCTTGACGCAGATGAATATGTCACCCCCGAGCTGATTGCCGAAATGGATAAGAAGTTGCCCGGCATGAATGATGAAGTTTCGGCAATAGTCCTTCCTTTAGGAAGAGCTTTTATGGGAAAAATCTTACGACATGGGATTGTAGGTGGGATAAAAATGATACGGCTCTTCCGTCTGGGGAAAGCGAGGTACGAGCGTCGCCTTATGGATGAGCATCTTGTCGTATCAGCAGGGAAAATAATCACATTTGACAATAAATTTATTGATGATAATCGAATGTCTATAAAGCATTTTATAGACAAGCATAATGTCTATTCTTCTCGTGAAGCCGCGCTACTATTAGATGCGGAATATCATTTGATAGATTATTCCGATAGCAGCAATACAAATTTCTGCGAAGAGGTAACTCAAAAACGCAAACAGAAATCTAAATATGCGCGTATGCCACTGTTTTGGCGTTCATTCGGTTATTTCATATACCGCTACGTTGTGAAACTTGGATTTCTTGATGGGAAAGAAGGATTTTTGTGGGACTTCCTGCAAGGCTGGTGGTACCGTACATTGGTCGATGCAAAAATATTTGAAATCAAGCAAAAGTGTGGAAACGACAAGGATAAAATCACACAATACATAAAAAATGAATATGGTATCAGTCTGAAGTAAAAAGATTGGGATGAAGATTTCAGTAATAACCGCCACTTTCAACAGCGGCAAAACAGTGCGTGACACGATTGAGAGCGTGCTACGACAAACACATAAAGATATCGAATACATCATTATTGATGGAAAATCGAAAGATGACACTTTAGAGATTGTACGCAGTTATGAATCCCTATTTGGTGGGCGAATACGTTATGTGAGTGAACCAGACAAAGGCATCTACGATGCGATGAACAAGGGCATTGCAATGGCCACGGGCGATGTAGTGGGTATATTAAACAGTGATGACTTTTATACATCGAATAATGTGCTGGAACAAGTGGCAAAAATTTTATCCGATACCAACATAGATGCGGTATATGGCGATGTGCATTATGTAAACGACGACCATTTGGACAAATGTGTACGTTACTACACTTCTCGTCCTTTTCATCGTAGTTGGATGCGTTTCGGTTTCATGCCGGCACATCCATCTTTCTACTGTCGTCGTTCGGTTTATGAAAGATATGGCACATTCGACTTGTCGTACAAAGTGGCGGCAGATTTTGAAAATCTGCTTCGGCTAATTTTCGTGCACCGCATCCGTACCCGTTACATAGCCAAGGATTTCGTGACGATGCGTACTGGCGGTGCCTCATCCTCGGGATTACGCAGCCACAAGCAAATCATGCAAGACCATCTAAAGGCCTTACGTCAAAACGGGGTGTATTCCAGCCTTCTGCTCCTTGCCCTCCGCTATCCCTACAAAATCTGCGAAATAGCATTGACCCAAATAAGTAACACATTTAATCATAGCTAAAAATGAAAACAGCCTTAATTACAGGCATTACCGGCCAGGATGGATCGTTCTTGGCCGAGTTTCTATTGGAAAAGGGTTATGACGTGCATGGCACCATCCGTCGCTCGTCGGTGGACTATCGTGAACGTATTGCCCACCTGGAAGGGCATCCCCACTTCCACCTTCACTATGCAGACTTGGGAGACTCCATGAGCATCCTGCAAGTGGTGAAGAAAGTGAAGCCTAATGAAATATACAACCTGGCGGCGCAAAGCCATGTGCAGGTGTCGTTTGACTCGCCGGAATTTACGGCTGATGTGGATGCCACGGGTGTACTTCGCATCCTGGAGGCTGTGCGCCAGTGCGACCTGACAGAGACTTGCCGCATTTACCAAGCCTCCACCTCGGAACTGTATGGCAAGGTGGAGGAAGTGCCGCAGGACGAGAACACGCCGTTCCATCCCTACAGCCCGTATGCCGTGGCCAAACTGTACGGCTACTGGATTGTCAAGGAATACCGCGAGGCATACAACATGTTCTGCTGCTCGGGCATCCTGTTCAACCACGAGAGCGAACGGCGCGGAGAGACCTTCGTGACCCGCAAGATCACCCTTGCCGCCGCACGCATCGCGCAAGGCAAGCAGGAGAAGCTGTACCTCGGCAACCTGTCGTCGCTCCGCGACTGGGGCTATGCCAAAGATTATGTGGAGTGCATGTGGCTGATACTCCAGAACGACAAGCCGGAAGATTTTGTGATAGCCACTGGCGAACAGCACTCGGTGCGTGAGTTTTGCCAACTGGCATTCCGGTATGCCGGGATAGAACTGCGGTTTGAAGGGGAAGGCGAGAATGAAAAAGGCATCGACACAAAAACCGGCAAAGTGCTGGTGGAAGTATCACCCGACTTTTACCGCCCCACCGATGTGGTGAACCTGTGGGGAAATCCGGCCAAGGCCAAACGCGAATTGGGCTGGAACCCGCAAAAGACAACCTTCGAGCAACTGGTCAAGCTGATGGTGGATGCAGACATGGCCAAGGTGGCTGTGGAACGTGCCGGCGAACGGGTGCGCATGAACCTGGAGGAATATCTGGAGAAGGGAATCGTGAAGTAATGAAGAATGAATAATGAAGAATTGACGATATGGAACAATATTCGAAAATATACGTGGCCGGGCACCGGGGCATGGTGGGGTCTGCCATCGTACGGGAACTGCTACGGCAAGGGTATACGAATATCATCACCCGTACCCATAAAGAATTGGACTTGACCCGGCAAGAGGCCGTTGAGAAGTTCTTTGCAGAGGAAAAACCGGAATACGTGTTTCTCGCCGCGGCCAAAGTGGGCGGCATCGTAGCCAACGAATCGGCCTTGGCTGACTTCATGTATGAGAATATGATATTGGAGATGAACGTCATCCACGCCGCCTGGCAAAACGGCTGCAAGAAGCTGGAATTTCTCGGCTCGTCGTGCATCTACCCGCGCATGGCGCCGCAACCCATGAAAGAAAACTGCCTGCTGACTTCTGAGTTGGAAAAAACCAATGAGGCATACGCCTTGGCCAAAATCTCAGGCTTGAAGTACTGCGAATTCCTGAACCGTCAATACGGTACGGATTACATCAGCGTGATGCCCACCAATCTTTATGGCCCTAACGATAACTATCATCCGGAACACAGCCATGTGCTGCCCGCCTTGATACGCCGCTTCCATGAAGCCAAAGAGCAAGGCCTGCCATACGTGACCTGCTGGGGTGACGGATCGCCTTTGCGTGAGTTCCTGTATGTGGATGACCTCGCTAACCTGTGCGTGTTCCTGATGAACAACTATAGCGGCAATGAAACGGTAAACGCAGGAACGGGGAAAGAATTGACTATTAAGGCTCTTACGGAACTGGTTGCCAAGGTCGTCGGTTACGCGGGTGAAATCCGTTGGGATGTATCACGCCCCAACGGCACGCCCCGTAAACTGCTGGACATATCCAAAGCCAAAGCTTTAGGTTGGACATACCAAACCGAACTGGAGGATGGGATACGCCTCGCCTACGAAGATTTTCTGCATAATCCTATACGGGCAGAACGATAAGCGGAACACTTATTCAGTCAATCTGAATCTGTCCCCTACATGATAAGATAAAGTAGCATGAATTTTATTCAAGGATTGAAGAAGCAAGGACGTATCATTTTCTTACTGGCCGTCTTCTTGCTTCCTACGACAATGTCCCAAGCGCAACCGAGCATACCCGCCGGACAGGTGGACATCTTCATGGGCGTGGACTTCAACTACCGGGACTTAATCTATAACGGACGAGTATACGAGCTTTTAATCAACCTGACGCCCGGCGTGAAATGGAACATGGGCAAGGGCTGGCAAGCTGCCGCACAGGCTCTTGTGCCAATCGTCAACCATTATGGCGACGTTTCGGTGTCGGCCACTACGTATAACCGCAACCACAATGGCGGTACGAACGGCTGATTGCAAGCCTCGGTAAGCTGAAACATCACCTTTATCTATCCCATAGCGGCTGTCACTATGAACCCCATAGTGCAGCCGCTATGGTTGTTTTATAACTGTCCTTGGCGAAGGTTGCGCCCGTCTTCGGCCGCCTGAACGAACTGCGACATCGGGTAAATGCCGCTCACGCCATGGGTCAGACCGCTGATCTTCTTCACGAGCTTGGGCGTATCGCCGTTGCAGTCGTAGACCAAGACAACAGATTCGGGAACCTGGCCTTCCCACAACGCATCCGACGTGGGCACGTAGACATAGCCGGATTGGGGGTCGGCCACGATATTGCAGTCCAGCACATTGGCGTTGGGGGCATCGGTCTTGAAGTCCACGAGGTCCTTCTCTACCCGACCCGACTCCATGGAGTAACGGCTGAGGGTAGTATAAGCCGCCGTAGTGAATGCGGTCTCCTCCGCGCCGGTGAAGTAGAGGTAGCCGTCCAGGTAGGTGATGCCCGAGTTTTGACCTGCAGCAGGCGAGATATTGGCCGAAATGGTCTTCTGCTCCCGAATGGTCCAGCTGTCCAGACTGACGACATAAAGGTAGCCGACATCCCGCCCACGGGTATATGTGGCCACCAACAAGGTGTTGTCGTCCATGCGGCACAGTCCGCTCACCAGGTCACCCTTGCCCAGCTCCAAACGGCGGTTCACTTCGTCCTTTCCCTTGACGAATTCCAGCAAGGCCGTGGTTGTCCAGAATCCACCGGCCGCGGCATAGAGACGACCGTTCATCACCGTGGCACCCCGGGAGGAGACGACAGACTCCACGGTGTTGGCACTACCGGCATTGCCGACTTCGTAGGCGCCTTCCACCAGCGTCAGTTTGCCGGTGGTGCAGTCGAAGCGCAGCACGCCCTGAGCGAAGAGGAAGACATTCCGTTCGTCCAGCACGGCGATGCCGGACAAGTTTTCGTCCACTTCCTCCAGTGCGTCATTGACAGGATGCCGGAACACCATATCCTCCCGGGGGAAGGAGCGTTCCTTCACCAACGTCCGGGCATCGGCCACGGTCAGGAGGCCGTTGTTCGCCTTGCCCTCTGCTTGGCGCCAGTCGTTGCACAAGATGTATTGCTTACCATCGCTCAAACAAAGCCCCACACCATCGTTGCCCAAGTCCGTGCCGTTGACGGCAGCAAATACATCATTCTCCACCTCGCCATCCGGACGTACAAAGGTCAGGAAGGCGTTCTCCTGCGTATAGGTACCGACACTCAGCAGCATGACTCCTGCGGGGTCGGCATAGCCGGTCAGCCCGGAGGTATCGCTCCCATCGTCTGGCGTTCCGGTGTTTCCGCCCGGCGTTTCCACACTGTCATCGTTACAGGCCGCCAACAGCAGGCAGGCCGTCAAAAGATAAGGATATAATCTGTTCATTTTTCGTTCTTCATTAAACAAAGATGAGTGAAATACACCCCTGCCGGGAAGTGCGTATAGTTCTCAAAACGGTTCACCGGGGTGTCCAGGCTGACGTTGAAATCGAACTCCCAGATGGTATTGGTGGTGTAGGCGTTGCCGAAGCCTTTCAGCGTATTGACAAAGACGTGGCCCGTAGCGGGGCTGACACCCAAGCCGTTGTACAGCAGACCGACATTGTCGTCCAGGGAGGCGAGATCCACCAACGGCTCGTCCATGAAGCTGTCCGTACCGGCTTCCGGGTCGAAGAGGACGCGATAGAGGGTCGTGCCATTGGCGAAATAGACCGTGTTGCCATGAGCGGCAAAGCTACAGTTGTAGGCATCGTTGGGCTGCGTGCCCAGCACGTTTTGCGTCAGCTCGCCGGCAGCCAGGTCGAGCTTTCCCAGCGAGATAATGCCCTCTCGGCTACTGTCAGTGGCCGATGTGCCCATGATCCACAAATTGCCGTCGTCCGAGGCGGCAACACCCAGGAAACAGTTGATCATCGGACTGGCGGCCCAAATAGCCATGTTGGCCACGCTGGACACTTGGTCGGTAGACGGGTCTATCTTCTTCAATGCGGCCAGCAAGCCGTTCAGGGGGAAATAGACGGCTCCGTCAACCACTGTGAGTTGTGCCTTGGGGGCACCCTCCGTGCCTTCGACGAAGTCCAACGAAGAGTCGTCCATGTTCAGGTGCCAGATGCCGGCATTGTCGCGGATGTAGACATGCTGCTCGTCCAGCACGGCCACGTGCGTGGGCCAGTCCAGCTGGTCCAGATCGGCAGTCGTGAAAGCCTTCACCTTCTTCAGCGTCGCGGCATCGGCCACCACCAGCATCCCGTCGTTCTCGAAGGAGGTGCCCACGGCGTTGGTGTCGCCGTTCTGCGAAATCACGTAGACCTTCCCGTCGTGGAAATACATGTCCTGCGTCACATTGCCCAGCTCAGTGCCGTTGACACGCCGATAGGCATCGTCCAGTACGTAGCCTTCGGGAGTGATGTAGACCAGCGAGCCGTTCTCGGTGGTCATGTTGCCTTCGTTCAGTACGAAAGCACCCTTGGGGTCGTCAAAGGCCACTCGGTAAAAGTCGATGCCTTCCGTCGTGAGGCTTTGCCCGCCTGCACCGGTGGCGGTCAGTTGCAGGGTATAGGTCTGCCCGGCTTCTGCCGTGGCTGCGGGGGCTGTCAGCACGATGCGGCTTTCCGCCTCGTCCACCGTCACTTGCCAGCCTGCCGCTTCATTCTCCACAACAATGTCTTCCACGCCCTCCGCCTGGTAGGCCAGGGTATAGGTTTCTTCCGCGACCAGCAAGATGGGGCTGCCAGACCCGGCATCCGCGTCCAGCACAAAGCTCAACTCCTCGGCGGGAAGCGAGCCGTTGGTCCCGTTGTCGTCACTGCATGAAGTCAATCCCCACAGGCTGCTCGCGCCCAATGCGAGCCATAAGCCTGCCAATCTGAATAGTTTTCTCATTGTTTATCTGTTTTTAGGGTTAGTATTTTGTCTCAATCTCCTCGCCCAGCAGATGGAGGTCCTCCACGCCTGCCACTTCCGTGGAACATTCGCCCAGCCAACCGTTTTCCTGATTGACACCGGTGTAGATCCGGATGAAGTCCACGCCGGACAGGTGGGCGGGCTGTTCCTGGGCATCTACCGCCCAGTCGATGTCGATGGCCGATCCATCGGCTGTGTTGGACATATTGTCCGCATAGCCGTAGCCGAAGGTGTAGAGCACGTAGTAACTGCCCTCCCCGCTTTCGTCGATAGCATTCTGCGGCAGGCAAGTACCGCGGAAGGTCAGCCGGTCGCCCGTGCACCACTGCGGGAAGTAGGGCTGTGCGTGATAGGCATTCTTCGCCTTGTAGCCACTGTTACCTTGGTTGTCTTCCCAACGGATATACGTGGCATCGGCGGCATCCGGCTCCAAGTCCGGGCGGTAGTAGGTTATCTCATAGTCCGTATAGAGCCGGACGTCGTTGCCGTTCTGGAGGGCCAACGGATACCATGCCTCCTGCTCGGGAGCCCGATGGGCACTGCCTGCAATCTCGTACCACACATCGTCGGGCAGTCCGTTACCGTTGGCATCACAGGCCACCTGGATGATGCCCGGCTCGCTGCTGCCACCTTGCGGGACATCGGGGTCGGGAGAAGCAGCCGCCCCGAAGGCGTTGCCCAACACGCGGAAGTCGCACAGTCCCGCCTTGTTCTCAATGGTGTGGTCGAAACCCACCGTCACGTAGCCGCCATAGCCTCCCAGCGTCACCAGACCCCGGTTGTTGTGGCCGATGGCCTCCAGCACCTTGCGGTTCATGTCCTCCTGGGTGTCGCCCTCCTCGTAGGCGGGCATGGTGTTGGTGAACTGTCCCACGGCGGGCAGGTAGTCAAATACTTGGGTGACGTAGGGCGTGATGTCCTCAGGCTGCGGGTCTTGCCCGACATCCAGGACGCCTTCCTCGTCCCCGCTGCAAGCGGCCAGGGCAGTAAGCCACAAGCCAGCAGCACAGGCAACACAGAAACCGCGCTGCTTGTTGTTGAATAGATGTTTCATGTTGAGGGTAAATGATGATTTATTCCAATCTCTCCGTGGTGAACGCCAAGTGCGCCGGAATATCGCCCGTGGTCACCTCCCACTTCAGTTCGCCCGCAGGCGTGAAGCAGTACAGGGTGCCTGGAGTCACGTAGTCCTTGGCATCGGTCACGAAAATTTCTTTGGTCTCGGGGTTCACGGCCAGTCCGTAAGGAATCTGGATGCGCTTGTCCGTGCCGTCCGTGATGAACTGGCAGGAAACGACTTCCTCGCGCGCCACATCATACAAGGTGTAGCTGACGGCATTGCTGCCGGTCGTATAGTTCCACTCCACACTGGTCATGTAGAGGGAATCGCCCGATAGGCACAACTCGCTGGCCGGGACACCCAGATTGCCGACGACGCGGTCTGTCCGGCTGTCTATCACGTAGACATCCGCCCCCTGGTCGTAGTAATCTCCCCGCGACGAGACGTAGATGCGGCCGTAGCGGTCCTTGACCATCCGATGCAGATTGATGGCCACGTCTATCGTGCGAATCACCTGAAAGGTTTCCAAGTCGATGACTGACACCGTGGTGTCATAGTCCGGAAAGCGGTAGCCCCCAGAGTTGGCCACGTAAAGGCGCCCATCGCAGACGACCATCTCCTCAGGCTGGTAGCCTACCACCACTTCGCGCGTGATTTGCAAGCTGGCGGTATCCACCTCCACCACCTTGCCGGGACGGGCATTCGGGTCGATCTGCACCGGACCGGCGTAGGAGCTGACGTAAGCTTTGCCTTGGTCGAAGGTGATGTAGCGGCAGTTCAGGATGTCCACGCTGCCCACGTGGCGGGCCGTGCGCACGTCCATTACCTCCACGTAGTGCGAACAGTTGATGACCGCATAGAGCTTGTCGCCATAGACGGCGAGGTCATTGCCCACGTCGCCCAGTTCCTTGACGATGCCGGGATTGCGCGTGGGGTAGATGTTGCGCAGGTAGGTCCCCGTCTCGTAGCTGAAGTAGTCGAGAAAGGCTTTGTTGCTGCCCATGTTTCCTTCGTTCAGGACGTAGAGGCCCCGGATGCGGGTCGAGGTTTCGCCCGCGCCCGGCACGTCCTCTTCCTCAGACGGGATGAACGGCAGGTCGCCCCGGCATCCGGCCAACAGGAGGCAGAGGAAGAGGGCGGCATGAATTAGCGTGTTCTGTCTCATTATTATATAGGATTAAGATAGGGATTACACCTCAAAAGCTGTATTGCAGGATAAGCTTGAAATTGATGCCGGGCATGGGATAACCGATCACCACCTCGTATTGCTGGTTGAACACATTGCTCACCTCCAGCGTCATCCGCAAGTCGCCCGGCCCGAGCGGCTGGACGCGGGTCACGGAGAAATCGCTGGTGTACCACGGCAACACGTAATTGACCGGCAGATTGGCACGCGAGGAATAGCGCTCCCCGGTATAGATGAAGCTATAGTTGGCCTCCCAGCAGCGCCAGTCCAGATTCAGCACAGCCGAGCCGCTATGCCACGGGATGTAGGGAATCTGTCCTCCGTAGTACGCATCGGCAGGGTCGGTAAAGTCCTGAGCTTTCTGGCAGGTGTAGTTGACGCGGCCTGTGAGGACTGTTTCGCTTTCCCATTGCCAATCCGTCTGCAAGGCAATGTCTATGCCTCGGATTTCCACTTCGCCCAAGTTCACCATCGTCCAGCGGAAGAAATTGGAGGTAGGCATGGCGACGATTTTGTTCTCCACCTCATTATAATAGATGTCTGCCTGCACTTCCAATCGCCGCAGCCAACCGGCAGTGGTCTTGGCATACGTTACACCTATATTATATTGGTTGGTATATTCCGGCTCCAGCTCGATGTTGCCAATGAACGTGTAGTACAGGTCGTTCAAGGTTGGCATCCGGAAGATGCGCTTGTAGAAAGCCCGCAGATGGAGGTCTGCCGCCCGAAACGGCTGCCAGGACAAGATGACGGTGGGCGTCCACTCCGCCCGGTTGTCTGCCGCGTTGGCATTGTCTCGCAAGTGGTCTTGCACGAACGTGCCCAGCAGGCTGGCCTGTGCTCTCAGCCGGTCCCATTGCCAAGCACTGGCCAAAGCCACCAGTTCCGTATGACGGCGGGGGTAGACGAAATCCTGCAAGTCGGCATTCAGCAGGTTGAACTGGTAATCGGCGGCCAAGCTGATGTCCCAGCCAGGGAGCAGGGCATAGCGGTGAGTCGTGGAGACGTAGGCTTCGTGCTGGTGGTAGCGATTGTCCACGTACATCAGGGCCTCGTCCCGCCGGGGATCGGCCAAGTAATGCAGGTAGTCGTATGCATACTTGGCATTGGCCAGGAGGCTGTATTTCTCCGAAACATCTTTCTTGAAAGAGCCTTGGGCAAAGACATTCGTATCCCATTGGCGGTCCTCGTGGCTGAATTTGTTCTTGACCACGGCACCTGGATAGCCGCGCCCGGAACGGTAGAAATAGACCTTTGCCCGCCAGAAGCCATCGGTGAGCTTGCCGAACAGGCCTTCTTCCAGGCGGAAGGCATTCACATCGCCGTTGCGGCGGACGGCGGTCGTGTCGTAGCTGTTGTCCACACGATAGGTGAACTTGTAGCGTCCGGTCGTATACAGATATTCCCCGCTCAACGAGGAACTGACCCGTTCGCTCAGCTTCCTGTCCCATACCAGAGCGGGATTGGCCGTGCCGAAGGAGCCGGTCTTGAAGGTGGCTTTGAATTTCTGCTTCTCGCCGTCGGCAAACCGGGGGACACGGGATTGCAGGTAGATGCTGCCCGCCGACCCGAAATCCTTGGCGGGCTGAAAGATGGCGCTCTTCTGGCCGTTGTACAGGGTCACAGCCTCCATATTGTCCAGCGAGAACCGGCCCAAGTCCACCGTGCCGTTCTGCGCATTGCCCAGCTCGATGCCGTCATAGAACACGCCCACATGGTTGGTGCCCATGCTGCGGATGTTGACGGTCTTCAGTCCGCCCACACCGCCATAGTCCTTGATTTGCACGCCGGAGAAGTAGCGGATGGCATCGGCCACGCTGTGCGAGCCCAGCCGTTGCAGCTGCGCCCCGGAGAGTTGCTGCACAGGGATGACCTCCCGCGCAAGCCGCCGGCTCGTCACCACCACTTCTTCCAATTGTTGCAAGCTGTCCAGGCTGTTCTGGGCGTGCAGAGGCAGGTACAGGGTCCCTGCCAGCAGTAGCCACACACACCATAGACAGGCCATGCAGGGATGTTGCCTTAACATGTCCAATCTCAAATCTGTCTGAAAAATAAAAAACCGACATCCTTTCCTCTAATCCTCGGAGGAGAAGGCGTCCTAAATGAATGATGGCAGGTCTTCTGACTGACTCCCTTTCCGAAACCTTCCCAATGCCACAAGGCGGGCATCAGTGGTACAAAGTATTCTTCAGAAAGTTGAAATGGAGCTTCACAGCAGCGGGACTGTCCGGGACTTCCACCCGGTTCCCTTTTAATCCTCTGCCCGTGTACGTGGGCATCCGGAACCAATTCGCGGGCAAAGGTAGAAAAAATCCCCGACTTCCGTGTATGCAAAATGGAAAAATAGCTTTTTAAAAAAAGGAGCCGCCCGGCATTGCAATCACTGCGATGCCGGGCGGCTCCTGTCTCGTTCTGGCGGATTTCCGCTTATGCCTTCACGCCGTTGTACTCGTCAGATACGGTCAGTTTCTTGCGACCTTTGGCGCGGCGGGCAGCCAATACACGACGGCCATTGGCTGTAGCCATTCTCTCACGGAAACCGTGCTTGTTTCTTCTCTTTCTGTTGGAGGGTTGGAATGTTCTTTTCATTGCTGTATCTTTTTTATGTTATTATTCTCTGCAATTCGGGCTGCAAAAGTAGGTAGTTTTCACGAAATAACCAAGGGGATAACTCATTTTCTCTCAAATCTTTTGCGTTTTTTACTGATTTGCATTACTTTTGCAGCGGAAAAGCGGACAAAGTCCATCGCCCGCTTTCCTAAGACGGACAATATTAACATAATAAGATAGAATAACGTATGATTAATGCCCAAGACATTAAAATCGGAACTGCCATCCGCATGGACGGCAAGCTCTACTTCTGCATCGACTTCTTGCATGTAAAACCCGGCAAAGGTAACACGTTCATGCGCACCAAGCTGAAAGACGTGGTGAACGGCTACGTGCTGGAACGTCGCTTCAATATCGGCGAAAAGCTGGAGGATGTCCGCGTAGAACGCCGTCCGCACCAATATCTGTATAAGGAAGGCGAAGACTATATCTTCATGAACCAGGAGACCTTCGAACAAATCCCCATTGCCCACGACCTGATCAACGGCGTTGACTTCCTGCTGGAAGGCATGGTGGTAGACGTGGTATCCGACGCTTCCACGGAAACGGTGCTCTATGCTGAGGTGCCCGTCAAGGTCCAGATGAAGGTGACCTACACGGAGCCGGGACTGAAAGGCGACACGGCTACCAACACGCTGAAGCCCGCCACGGTGGAATCTGGCGCTACGGTTCGTGTTCCCCTCTTCATCAACGAAGGCGAAACCATCGAAATCGACACGCGCGACGGTTCATACGTCAGCCGCGTGAAAGCTTAAAGAACAGAACACACTTAACTTAAACTTAGCATAACAATCAAAGTGAAATGTATCCCGGGCTCGCCGTGAGGCGCGCCCGGGATTTTTTTAGCCTCATCAGAAGGCGGACAGGTCTATCTCTGAAACACCCACCAAGTCGGGCAACTTGATTTCCTCGGCACCTACGGACTCGATGACCACGGTGTGGGGACCTTCGGCCTCGTACGTATGCGAAGCATCCTCGCTGTAAGCCTCACGCACGCCATCGCCCCAGGAGATGAACGCGTCGGAGAAGGATGTGCCGGTGACCAGAGGAGCCGTGAAGGTCTCGCCGGTGTGCACGAGGGTGACTTTGCTGAGTGTCTTCTCGCCCGCCTGCTTCACCGTGATCTTTTGCTCCACGCCGCTGGCCGAGAGCGTGATGACCGCCTCGCGAGAGGTTTCGCCCGTATTGGCATCGTAGACGAAGCTCAACGGCACTTCGACCAACCCGCGGGTCTGCGGGGCCTGCCTGAGCCAAGTGGCGGAAACAGACACCTCGAAATCCACATTCGTATTGACGACAAAGTCCAGCTGGCCGGCCTCTGCCTCCACGTCATAGGATTCGCGGGCCACCAGGATGGCATCCTGCTGCACCTGCACGATGTGCACCACCTCGTCTATCTCTTCGCGCTCGTTGACGAAATGAATCTCCGCCTCGCGCAAGTCATAGCCGTCATTGGGTGCCACCTGGATGCGATGGGTATAGGTGGACAAGGAGCGTGTGACCACCTCGCTGATCCAACCGACTTCCTGGGGCAAGACCATGTCATACTCCACATTGCTCTTCAACTCGATGACAATCTCCTCGCCATCACTGCCCACGGTGTATTCATTCCGAGTCAGCACCAGCGTGGGCGTGGACGTTCCGCCTGCCTCTTGATAAACGGTCACCGTTTCAGCCAAGTCTCCGGCACGAAACACGATCTTTCCCTCACGCTTCTCGCCGGTGTCGTTGGCCTCCACGCTGAACTGCAGGCTTGTCGTTGTCAAGGCCCTGGTCCCCACCACGGGGGTGATCCAAGCAGACGTCTCCGGCGCTATCTCGTAGCCAAACGAGACATTGGCCTGCACCTCGATTGCTATCGTCCCGCCTTCGGCACCCACTTCCTGCTTGTTGGAGGTAACCGTCAAGGCATCTTTTTGCTTCTGCACGATCGTCAGCCGCTTCGAGGCGGTGCCTGCCTGCAGCACGAGAGTGGCGTTGCGCTCGTCCGGCGTATCATTTTCGTCCAAGGTGACGGTGACGGACGCGTCGCCCGCATTGCCTTGCGTAGGAGACACGCGGCACCACTCCTGGTCGGTCTCGGCCGTCCAAGTCACATTGGCCGTGAAGTGCACGACCTGACTGCCGGCTTCGGTCTCAAACAAAATCTGGGTGGACTCCCCTTCCACAGTGATGCTCGGTGTCTGCGCGGGCGTATCCGTGCCCTTATCGTCCGAACAAGCTGCCAGCCCCAGCAACAGGCAGGCCAGCAGCATCCAACTATATCTTTTCATAATCATCGCTTCTTCGTTATAAAATTAAAATGATAATTTATCGGGGTGATTGGAACGCAAATTACGCAAATGCCGCAAATTCTTTTAGACACGGATTGAGCAAATTAATTTGTGCAATTTGCGTAATTTGCGTTCCATCTAAATTCCTATTTACTACACATACTAACAATCACTGCGCCGCGCCTATCGTGAAACGCAGGTCTTTCTGTTCGTTGCCTCGTTGCAGGGTCAGCGTGTAGGTGCCTGCGGGCAACAGGATGGCGTTGATGGTGACCGAGGTGCCCTCGCGGCGGCAAACACGGTCGTAGTCCTTGCCGCTGGCATCCGTCAGAGAGACGCTGATGCCGTTGCTCACGGTGAGGTAAATCTTGCGGTCGTTCTTGTTGTAGGTGAACGAGGTGCTCTGCTCGATGGTGTATTCGTCCAGCAAGATATACTCCCACACGCAGCCTTCCTCGTCGTTGCCTCGGACCAAAGTCCACTCCGGTGTCTTCTCGCTGCGGAAATAGGCGCGAAGGCGATAGCCTTTCTCAATGGGGACAGTAACCGTCAGCGTGGCCTCCCGGATATAAACGCCGTAATACATATCCAAGTCCTTCAACGTGGTGGTTTCCAATTCCTCCACAATCCGTCCCTCCTTGTCGGCCACGGCAAACAGGATTTCGCCGGTGAAGGACTGTGCTCCCATGTTGGTGAACAGTCCGGCTGCGAAAGTGAAAGGCGTATTCTGGCTGACGGTGCCCTGGATGGTGAACCCATTGTACACAACCCCGTCTATCTCGCTGGGGCTGAAACGGATGTTCTCCACGTACTCTCCCCCTTGGTCTTTCTGCATGCCGATGACGGCCACCTGGCCGATGTTATACGAACCCGAGCCGCCGGTGCCCTGCCCTTCAGGGTCGAGGGCGGAAAGCAGGAAGTAACCGTTGTAGTATCCGCTCCAGCCCCAGTTGACGGAATAGTAATTGTCCGTGGTATAGCCATCCAGCACAAAGGCATGGCCACCCTCATCGTTCGAGCCGGTATAAAGGACCGGACGGCGGTTGTCCAGCTCGGTCTGCATCAGCTCATACCACTCGCCGGAGGTATAAGAATCGCGCATCTCGCAGCGCATCGTCTTGTCGTAACCCATGTACTCGACCGTCTTGAGGACCTCGTCCACGTAGGCTCCGGTACCGCCAGTGGCATTCGTGCCATAGTCCGACTGCAACAGGACGCTACAGTCGCGCATCAGTGTGGCCACAGCCTCCTCTTGTGCCGTCGTGGAGCTACTGCTATAATCCAGCGGCATGTTGGCCCAATCGTAGGTATGCCCTAATTCCAAGGCCGGTATGGAGATGCCAAAGGTCTCCGTATTATAAGCGGGAAGCGTGCCCACGCCCCTCTCCGGCCATTGGTGGTAGCGCATGATGATGGCCAGGGCCGTGGCCGTGCATCCGGTATAGGTGCGCTGGCCGAGGACTTGGGGACAGAGCAGGTTGTAGGGATCGCCTTGGTCCCAACGGGCAGTCTGCATATCCACGACCACATCGCCCGAACGCGTCTCTTGCCAGGCGCGGGTCACGGCTTCCTCAGCCTCCACGCCATCGCGCCGGGCCGCGTTGATCTCTTCGCGCAGGCCGTCCAGCCAACCCTGCACATTGGATGGCAAGTTGCCTTCCGGGAATTCTTCCGTGAACGAGTAGCCCAGCACGGGACTGGCCACATCGTCGCCGGATACGATGACGAAGCCGCTACCGGCTGCATTGTCAAACACATAGTAAGCCGGAGCCGCACCGCCAGAGCGCGTCAACGTGCTTTCACTGTCGCGAACCAGCCGAAGATCTGATTCGGATACGCGGGTTTGCGGAGCCGACTGAAAGAAAGCTACCGCCACCCGGCGGGCCTGTTGCTCCGTGACATTTCCCGCAAACGCCCACCCTACGAAGAAGAGCAGCGCCCCCAAGATAGAATATCTCATATATAAATAGGTATGATTACAGCCCGGACACAGGCCCGGACCAAGGTTAATATGTTTTGCAAATATATAACATTTATGATTATATCCCCGCCGCATCCCCCTTTTTTTCCGTCCAAAACGCAAAAATCCGAACGCGGCAAACGAGATAACCGCGCAAACCCGTATCTTTGTCCCCCGACAAGTATGAAAAACCAATGAAATACTCCTTCCTCATCCCCGTCTACAACCGTCCTGACGAAGTGGACGAACTGCTGCAAAGCCTCACGGCACAGACCCGGCGCGACTTCGAGGTCATCGTGGTGGACGACGGCTCGTCCCTGCCCTGCCGGGAAGTGGCCGACCGCTATGCCGACCGCCTGGACCTGCACTACTACACAAAGCCCAACTCGGGTCCCGGACAGACGCGCAACTATGCCGCCGAACGTGCCCGGGGCGAATACCTCCTCATCCTGGACTCGGACTGCATCGTGCCGCCGGGCTACCTGGAGGCCATCGACCATGAACTGGAGCGCGAGCCGTGCGACGCCTTCGGCGGACCAGACCGGGCGCACCCGTCGTTCACGCCCATGCAGAAAGCCATCAACTACTCCATGACGTCGTTCTTCACCACGGGCGGCATCCGGGGCGGGCGGAAGAAGATGGACAAGTTCTATCCCCGCAGCTTCAACATGGGCGTGCGGCGCGAGGTCTACCAGGCACTGGGCGGCTTCTCGCAGATGCGCTTCGGCGAGGACATCGACTTCAGCATCCGCATCTTCCGTGGGGGATACCGCTGCCGGCTGTTCCCCGAGGCGTGGGTGTGGCACAAGCGGCGGACGGACCTGCGCAAGTTTTTCAAGCAGGTGCACAACTCCGGCATCGCACGCATCAACCTCTACAAGAAATACCCCGACTCGCTGAAGGTGGTCCACCTGCTGCCCGGCGTGTTCACCCTGGGCACGGCGGTGCTGCTGCTCGGCGCGGCGGTGTGCCCCTGGTCGCTGGCGCCACTGGTGTTCTACGCCTTGCTGGTGTGCTTGGATAGCACGGTCCGGAACCGCAGCCTACGCATCGGCCTGCTGTCCGTGGCGGCAGCCTACGTGCAACTCATCGGCTACGGCACGGGCTTCTGGCGCGCATGGTGGCGGCGGTGCGTGCGGGGCAAGGACGAGTTCGAGGCGTTCAAGCACAACTTTTATAAATAAAAGCGGACATCAACCCGCTGTTTTCCCGGCAGATGTCCCGCAGCTTGTCCAGGCGAGCCTGCGAGCAAGGGCGCAGCAGCCCGGAAGCAAGGGCGCAGCAGCCTCCGTCCGCGCTCGCGGGAAGGGCTAAACAAGCCCCTGGGAAACAAACCGTTACGCAACGCTATGCAGAGACCATAACCTTTAGACAAATCCTGACAACCAATGAATAAACTCAACATCAACCAATGGGCCGAGGAAGACCGCCCGCGCGAGAAGATGATGCAGAAGGGCGCCGAAGCCCTGACCGATGCCGAGCTGCTGGCCATCCTGATAGGCTCGGGCAACACGGAAGAGAGCGCCGTAGCCCTGATGCAACGCGTGCTGGCCGAGGCGGGCAACAACCTGCACCGCCTGGGCAAGTGGCAGGTGCGCGACTTCGCCCGCTTCAAGGGGCTTGGTCCTGCCAAGAGCATCAGCATCATGGCCGCCCTCGAACTGGGCAAGCGGCGTACCCTCCAGGAACGGCCCGAACGCCCCACGATACGCTCCTCGCAGGACATCTACGAGCTGTTCCACCCCCTGCTGTGCGACCTCGCCACGGAAGAATTCTGGGTGCTGCTGCTCAACCAGGCCGCGCGCGTCATCGACAAGATACGCATCAGCCGCGGCGGCCTGGACCAGACCACGGCAGACGTGCGCACCATCCTGCGCGAAGCCCTGCTGGCACGCGCCACGCAGCTGGCCCTGGTGCACAACCACCCTTCGGGCAACACGCGCCCCAGCCCGGACGATGCCCGCCTGACCCAAGCCGTGCGCGATGCCGCCAAGCTGATGAACATCCACGTGCTGGACCACGTCATCGTGACCGACGGCACGTACTACAGCTTCAACGACGAGGGGCGGCTGTGAAAATGCGGAACGAGCTTGGCAATCTCACTAAAAATCTTTAGCTTTGCCGTCCTAACCAACAAAACGAATAGCTATTATGACCAAATTTGAGATAGAAGAGAAAATCGTGGCGATGCTGAAGACGGTGTATGACCCCGAAATCCCCGTAGACGTCTACAACCTGGGGCTCATCTACAAGATAGACGTGACGGACGACTTCGACATCACCGTGGACATGACGCTGACCGCCCCCAACTGCCCTGCGGCGGAGTTTATCATGGAGGATGTGCGCCAGAAGCTGGAATCCATTGAGGGCGTCAAGTCTGCCACCGTCAACCTCGTGTTCGAGCCGGAATGGGACAAGGACATGATGAGCGAGGAGGCGAAGCTGGAACTGGGGTTCCTCTGAGAAAATGAAGAAGGATGAACGAATAAGGAAGAATGGCGTATGAAAGGCCACGAATACCTGGACACATTATTCAATTAAGACCAATACAAACCAATGAAAAAGAACATATTTACACTGCTGGCAGGTGCCGCGCTGCTCTGCGCCTGCCAGCCGGCACAGAAGGGAACAACTATCAGCGGCACGCTGACAGGAATTGAAAGTGACACGCTGCTGGTACTCAACGCACCGATGCCCACCGCTTCCAACGAGAATGCCAAAAGCAAAACGGACACCGTTGTCATGCAGGAGGGCAAGTTCACGCTGACACTGGCATGCGACTCCCTACCCGTACAGGCAGTCATCTTTGCCAAGCCTTCCGGCAACAAGGCCCTGAACATGCTCCAAAACATCCGAATCGTGGCTTTCCCCGGCGATGCACTGACGGTGACCGGATCGATGGATGACTACGTAGTGGAAGGAAGCGACTTCTATGCCACGCTCAACGAAGCCCAAAAGACGTGGCAGCCCACCGAGGATTCCCTCATGGCCATCTTCGAGAAATACAACGGAATCAATCCGGAAGACCTGCCCGAAGGCACCGACCCCACCGAAGAGATACAGGCAGTAGGCAAACGCTTGACGGCCAGATACGTGGACTACATCCGCCAGCATCCGGACGAAGATGTTTCCGTCTACCTGGCTGCCCAGGCCGGCACGTACATGGAGGAAGCCTTGGGTCTCCTGGGCGACAAAGCCAAGAACGGCATCTTGAGCGGATTCTATCAATACATGGACGCAATGGTACAGAAGGGAAAAGCCATCGAAGAAGCCGAAGCCAAAATCAAGGAAGGTGCCGAAGCCCCCGACTTCACCCTGAACGACCTGCAAGGAAAGCCCCTCTCACTCAGTTCCCTGCGCGGCAAATACGTGGTGCTGGACTTCTGGGGCAGTTGGTGCGGTGCGTGCATCCAGGAAATCCCCGATATGAAGAAGTATTACGAACAGCATAAGGACAAGATGCAGATTGTGGGCGTTGACTGCCACGACAAAGAAAAAGACTGGAAGGCCGCCGTTGAGAAGCACGAAATACCCTGGCTGCACGTACGCAGTACCGATGACTCAGATGTCAGCCTGCTCTATGCCATACAGGCCTATCCCACCAAGATTGTCGTAGATCCCGAAGGCAAGATAGCAAAGATTTTCGTAGGCGAAGGACCGGCACTCTACGAATACTTGGACACATTATTTAATTAAAACCGATACAAACCAATGAAGAAGAACGTATTTACACTGCTGGCAGGTGCCGCGCTGCTCTGCGCCTGCCAGTCGGCACAGAAGGGAACAACTATCAGCGGCACGCTGACAGGAATTGAAAGTGACACGCTGCTGGTACTCAACGCACCGATGCCCACC
>JAHLFO010000115.1 GCA_018883785.1 Candidatus Bacteroides intestinipullorum | reverse complement strand
GCTTTCACCTTGGATGCTTCTATCAACCACAAATAGCCCTCGGCGCGAAGGGAATATTGGCGGATGAAGGGGTCGGTGGAAACGATGCGTTGCAACTCCTTGTCTTCCGGTGAAATATGGTAGATGACATAATCCTTGTCCTTCATCCGGCTGACGGAGTTGCTATGGCGTAACAGACTGTTGAAAAATTCCTCCCATTCGGCTGAAGGTTCCGCACAGATGTATTGTTTGAACAAGGCTATCTTTTCCTTTATGTCCTTGCTTGTCTGGCAAGTGGACAGGAATGAAGCGGCGCTCACCCGGTAGCGTTGCCCGCCTACGGGAACAGCCATCTCACTCAAAAGGGGAAGATAAGGATTGGGCGTAACCAGCGAGCGTACCAGCATGTACTTTTCGTCCAGTTCGAACAACGGGCCTTGCTCGCGATTCAATGCGGTGGGAGTGTAGTCCTTCGACTGCCCCCAGACATAGGCTCCGAGGTTGGTCAGGCGGATGTAAGCCAGGGAACTGGTGTAAGAGGCATCGCTTGGACTCTCATCAGCATAAGCCACCTCAACAAAGCCGAAGGCGGCCATGGCATAGAGCAAGCCGTTGATGAAGGGGACGCTCATTTCATTATAGAGGCTGTCCAGATAGACATAGTGATTCAGCTTGTCGTTGAACACATCCATCTTGTCGAATATATCGGGAGGGAACAAGGGTACATAGCGGTTGGCCTCCTGCAACAATTTGAAGTGGATGCCTTGCACGGGTATCCATTGCTGCTGGGGCAGGGTTCCCATCAGGTCCCACAAGTTAATAGCCAGCTGGACGCCGTATGAATCCAGCAATTCTTTCTTGCGCAATCCTGTCAGATGGGGCAACAATATCGGAAGAAGGTGGGGATAGTGCAGAGCCGTATTGAATATTTCTTTCAACACATCTTCGCTCCGGTTTGTCGAGGCATGAGCCTTCTTTCCCCACACATATAAGTTCATGACGAGCGAACTGCGGAACAAAACCATTTCTTTCTCCTTGTGGTTGGGAAAGAACTCTGTCAATGTCACCGCTTGTGTCAGTTTGCGCAACGCAGACAAGCCGAGTTTGCTCTTCGGTTGAACCAGTTGTTTGGAGTCATAAAGCCCGTTCAGAATCGGAAGAATGACAAAGATGTCGTCTTCTCCGCTAAACGTATGCAAGGACGTATCTTCCGGCAGCTTGTCCAGGATTTGTCCTTCCAGATTGCAGGCATCAGGAAAGAAGACGGGCAACAAGTCTATCCGCAACTTTTCGTAGATGACGCAATAGATGCTTCTGGTCCACAATCGTTTACCTTCCTTATTTCCGGCCTTGGCATCCAGCAGATTGAAGAAGTTGAGCTTGTCCGAGATGCCTTGGGGACGGTAATAAGAATAATAATAGCTGTCGGTGTCTGGCATCCAATGCTCTCCGGTCAGTCGGAAAATCTCGTCGGTACTTACATAGTATTGGGTCAGGGCCTTTTTCCATACTTTCTTGTCAGTTTCGGACAAACTGTTCAGGTAGTATTGGAAATTGCGGACATCTGCCAGCATGAAACATAGGAAATCCAGCAGTTCTCCTTTCTTTATATTATATTTCTTGACCAAGACTTCAGTGATTTGTGTCGGCACACACCGGTTGCCTTGGGCATCAATGGCGGTTACTTGTTTCTTGCGCATAATCCGTAAGAACGGAGCCACCAGGTTTTCCACTTCAGTCTTGTTCAATCTATTGAGTAGTTGATACCAACTTGCAAAAACCGGTTTTTCCGGATAATACAATTCCACTGCCATTTCTTTCATCCAATTCATACTTAGCCTAATATGTAATTAATGTCTTCCTCAGTCAAATGTTTCGATAAGGCCGAATCGCTCCCTATCAGTTCGTTGAACAAGGCCGATTTCTGTTGTTGTAATTGCAGTATTTTTTCCTCGATGGTCCCTTTGGTGATAAGCGAATAGCTCAACACTTTGGCGGTCTGCCCATAGCGGTGCAGGCGGTTGATGGCCTGCTCCTCGGCCGCTTTGTTCCACCACGGTTCGAAGATGAACACGGTGTCTGCCGCAGTCAGGTTCAGCCCTACGCCTCCCGTTTTCAGGGTCATGAGCAGCACCATGCACTGCGGATCGTTTTGGAAACGCTCCACCACGCTTCGCCGGTCGTGCGTGGAGCCTGTCATGCTGGCAAAGTCGATGCCTTCCTTCTCCAGATGTTCTCCTGCCAATTCCAGCCCGGCAATGAAGTTGAAGAAGATGACAACCTTGTGGCGGTTGGTCACCGCCTCGCAAACGGTTTCCAGCAGCAGGTTCAGCTTGGGCGAGGTGATTTTGTCATCGGTCAGGCTTTCCGGCACAGAAGCGATGCGCCGCAGTTCACTCAGTGCCTGGAACATGATGAATTGGGATTTCTGGATGCCTTCGGTGGCGATATTTTCCTTTACCTGCCGGTAGTAGTAGCGGCGGCGTTGTTCGTAGAAATCGGCCTGTACTTTCTCCATTTCCACGTAGAGGGTTTGCTCCGTGCGGTCGGGCAATTCTTTCAGCACATCCCGCTTCAGGCGGCGCAAGAGGAAGGGGAATATCTTCCGGCGTAGACTTTCCAGTGCTTCTTTGTCATTTTCCCGCTGGATGGGATAGGTGTATTGTTCGTTGAAATCGCTGAGGGTGCCGAACATGGTGGGATTCAAGAAACGGAACAACGAATACAGTTCCGTCAGATTGTTTTCCACCGGAGTTCCGCTCAAAGCTAACCGATGGCGTGCCTTCAGCAGGAATACGGCCTGGGTGGTTTGCGCGTTTATAGTCTTGATGTTCTGGCTCTCATCCAGAATGACATAGTAGAACTGCTCCCGGCTGAAGGCTTCGGCATCGTTGCGCACCATGGCGTAGGTAGTGAGAACAACCTGGTGGGACAATGCCTCTTTCAGGTTACGTCCATGTCCGTAGTAGGTATAGACGGAAAGAGACGGGGCAAATTTGTTAAGTTCGTCCTGCCAATTGAAGAGCAGGCTTCGGGGCATCACCACCAGGCTGGGCGTTTTTTCTTTCGGATAAAGCATAGTCAGCATGGTGATGGCTTGCAGAGTCTTTCCCAATCCCATGTCGTCGGCCAGGCATCCGCCCAACTTATTGTCGTGCAAGTATTTTATCCACTTCACGCCCTCTATCTGATAGGGACGCAGAGTGGCATTCAAAGCAGGCAGGCGGAGTTTCTGCTTCTTCAGCAGGTTGAAGCCTTCATACACTTCACGGTGATGCTTGAACACTTCGCCGGTCAGTTGGCTGTCCAGCATTTCTTCTATTTCCGGCAGGTCGAAGAAGGACACTTTTACCTCTTTGTCCTTCTTCTTCAGCCTGAAGAGGCGCTCCAGCCTCCGCATATAGTTCTCGTCCATCAAGGCATGGCTTCCGTCGGAGAGCAGGATGTAATGCTGCTTGCGGTATTGCGCCAGGAATTCCTGCAAACTGAAGTGTTCTTCGCCAACCTCCACATCGGCATCGCCCTCCAGGAAATCGATACCCGATGACAACTGCAAGTTCAAGCGTGGACGCACCAGCTGGAGGTTGTATTTGCGGAGTTTGTCTGTTCCTATCAGTTGGAAGTCCTTCAATAACGAGAGCAGGCCCTGTCGCAAGAAGTGGGCAGCCGTATCGCCGGGGATGATAAACAGGTTGCCATCCTGATAGACATCTTTCCGGGCTTGCTTGTCGGAGGTGCTCTGGATAATCTGCTTTTTGACCCTGGCAAGCGATTCTTCCAGCGAGACATGCTCCAACGGCCTCACAAGGACTTGCCTGTCCAGTGTGCGGGTGGCCGTACGGGTCAGCTCGAATTGGCTCGTCAAGTCTACCGGAAGACCGGGTATGGATTCTATCACTTTCAGATAGAGTGCATTGTCATCGTCTACTTGTTCGAAAAGGATAGCGGGCGAAGTGCGGACTTTCTCGTCCGGATTGATCACCACCTCAAAATCTTCGGACACCGGCTGCACGTTTTCAATGAACGAACAAAAGATGGACAGGTAGCTTTCCAACAGGTCTTCGCGGAAAGGCTCAATGAAGAAAGGAAGCTGGGTGTAGTTGTCGCCCACGGGCGATGTGGGATAGAGCGTGTGGTCCGCCAGAAGAAAACTGTCTGACAACAGGCGGAACTCTTTCAGAATGCTCCCGTCGCCTACATTGGCCTGCAAGTCAGGGATAATGGTATCGCCTTCCCGGCGAAGCGACAATTGCAGGGAAGCGTTGTTTTCGCTCACGTGGATGGGATTCATGTTTTCGTCCACGATGTTCTTGCATAAAGCGAGTGGAAACAACAGGTAAGGATAAGTCTTCAGGCTGATTCCTTCATCAACGCCGTCCCAGGAAAATTGATGCACCTGCTCGCGGCGCGCGTTGTCCATGCTGCGCAGCAGTTGAGCCACGGAGCCTGCATAATAGCGATAATCGGGAGTAATATCCTCCCCTTTGCCATTGACCACGCAGAGAAAGGTGTCGTCGCCTGTCGCATCCAATTTAAAAAAAATGTCTTGTCCGGTATATCTTTCTGTGGAGAAAGATGAGGCAGGATTTATTTTCAGTTTGGAAAGAAAATTATCCATTAGCGAATTTGCTTTTTAATCATTATTTCCTTTAGTTCCTATAATCCTTCACCAACCCCTCCATCAGCCAGTTGGCCAACGCCTGGCGGTTGTCCGAAAGGACGAAGCGCCGCTGGTCGAAGGTATTCTGGATATTGCCCAATTCGACAAAGAGGGCCACAGGGGTGGACTTGTTCAGCACATAGAGATTGCGCGCGCTGACTGAACCCTCGAAGCCACGCCCCGGCTGGTGCTGGTGGTATTTCTGCTCGAAGACATCGCGCACATTCCTGGCCAAGCGTCGTCCGTACTTGCTCCCGTCAGCATGGTAGAAGAACACATCTACCTGGGCACGCTTGCCCCGGCTGTCCACATGGAGGAAGATAGAGCGGCAATACTTATACTTCTTGCGGTCCTTGGCATAAAGGGCGTTGATCTTGTCGCACCGTTGCTGGAGGCGCGCCACCTGCCCCAAGGGGATAGGGTCGCCCATGCACGTCTCGCGTTTGGAGTTGTTCAGGTAGCGGTCGTTACGGATGCCGTCTTTCTTGTCTTGGATGATGATGCGCACCTCGGCTCCCTCCTGCATCAGGTTGCGCGCCAGGCGCAGGGCCACGTCGTAGGCATATTCGTCCTCATGCAGTTCGTGGCGCCCCACGCGACCGATGGCACCGGGATCGGGTCCCCCATGTCCGCTCACCACGTAGAAGCAGGCACCCTTCAGACGGTTGCCCGTCACCTGCACATCATCCAGTTTGCGCCCGAAGAGAGGTTCGTGCAAAGTTCCGCCTTTCCCTCGTCTTTCCTTCGCGGAGGCCTCGTCTTTGTCTCGCCGAGGCGGAAGGACGTATCTGACGCCATACATCAATTCCTTTTTCCCCTTCAGGCGTTTCTTGTTCAACTTCAAGAATTCGTTGTAATAAGCACGTCCCGGACGTCCGTTGCGCTCCAGGAAAGTGGAAATACCTTCGCCCCGCCGGGGAGTGGCGGTGGCCTGCTGGGCGGACAAGAAACCGGGCATGGCCAGCAGGAAGAGGATGAAAAGGAGTCGTATCATATCTATATTATTGCTAAAAAAGGGCTTTGTGCGGACAAAAGTACGGTATTTTCCTTATTTTTGCCGCATAATTGAGTGTTAATTGAAAAGAAACTACTAAAGAATACTACAAATATGGCAAAACAATTCAAGCCGGAGACCCTATGCGTACAAGCCGGATGGTCTCCCAAGAAAGGGGAACCGCGCGTGCTCCCCATCTATCAAAGCACCACATTCAAATACGAAACCAGCGAACAGATGGCCCGCCTCTTCGACCTGGAGGATAGCGGATACTTCTACACCCGCCTCCAGAATCCCACGAACGATGCAGTGGCCGCCAAGATAGCCGCCCTCGAAGGAGGCGTGGCCGCTATGCTGACTTCCAGCGGACAGGCCGCCAATTATTATGCCTTGTTCAACATCTGCGAGAGGGGCGACCACTTCGTGTGCTCGTCGGCCATCTACGGAGGCACGTTCAACCTCTTCAACGTGACGATGAAGAAGATGGGCATCGACGTGACCTTCGTCAATCCCGATGATTCGGAAGAAGAAATCGGCAAGGCTTTCCGCCCCAACACCAAGGCGTTGTTCGGCGAGACCATCTCCAATCCTGCGCTCGAAGTGCTGGACATCGAGAAGTTTGCCCGCATCGCTCATGCCCACGGGGTGCCCCTCATCGTGGACAACACCTTCCCCACACCCATCAATTGCCGCCCCTTCGAGTGGGGTGCTGACATCGTAGTGCACTCCACCACCAAGTACATGGACGGACACGCCACCTCAGTAGGCGGAGCCATCGTGGATAGCGGAAACTTTGACTGGGATGCCCATGCCGAGAAATTCCCCGGCCTCTGCATGCCTGACGAATCCTACCACGGCCTGACCTATACGAAGGCTTTTGGCAAGATGGCCTATATCACCAAGGCAACGGCTCAGCTGATGCGCGACCTGGGCAGTATCCAGTCGCCCATGAACGCCTTCCTGCTCAACTTAGGGCTGGAAACACTGCACCTGCGCATGCCCCAGCACTGCCGCAACGCACAAGCCGTGGCCGAGTACCTCCAGAAGAACGACAAGGTGGCTTGGGTGAACTATTGCGGTCTGCCCGGCAACAAGTATTATGAACTGGCGCAGAAATACATGCCGAATGGTTCGTGCGGCGTCATTTCCTTCGGTCTGAAAGGCGGACGCGATGTAGCCATCCGCTTCATGGACCACTTGAAGCTGGCCGCCATCGTCACCCATGTGGCCGATGCCCGCACCTGCGTGCTGCACCCCGCCAGCCATACGCACCGCCAACTCACCGACGAGCAACTCATCGAAGCCGGCGTGCGCCCCGACCTCATCCGTTTCTCCGTGGGTATCGAAAATGCCGACGACATCATCGCGGACATTGAGCAGGCACTGAACGCATAAGGCACAAGCATGGAGGTCAAGAAATCGCCCGAGGCGGATTTGGAGAAATACAGGGCCACCTGGCTGATGATAGGCTATGTGGTGGCTCTCTCCATTGTGTTCATCGCCTTGGAGTGGACGAGCCAGGATGTGGAGGCCGATACGGATTGGGCGCTCACCGACCTCGTTTTCGAGGAAGAATTGGACATTCCCCTCACGGAATATCCGGTCGAAGCACCTCCTTCGCCGCCTCCGCCTCTGGATCCTCCTTTGGCAAAGCCTGAACAGCTGACCTTGGTGGATGAAGACCTCCAGATAGAAGAAGCGCCTACCCCACTCTCGGAAATGGTGGACAGCCCCGTGACAACCGCTCCCCAACCCGTCAAGCAGGAAAAGCCCCAGCCTACGGAGGAAGAAGCCTTTCTGGTAGTTGATGAGTTACCAGAGTTTCCCCAAGGAGGAATAAATGGCCTGATGCGCTACCTGACCCAACACATCAGATATCCGCTGATTGCACAAAAGAACCGCATACAAGGCCGCGTCCTATGCCAATTCATTGTCAATGCAGACGGAAGCATAGCCGATGTACAAGTTTTGTCCGGCGTGCATCCTGCGCTGAACACTGAAGCCCAACGCGTACTCCGGGCAATGCCCCGCTGGAAACCCGGGAAACGGGAGGGGAAACCTGTCCGCGTACGATATACCCTGCCTGTAGAATTCAGGTTGCAATAAAAATTCTAACTTTAAAATCAAACCCGTATATGTTTACCGCTATCGAATTAACCGAGAAAATCAATCAGCACATCACCGGATTGACATTCAACCGCCAACCCGAAGAACTGTACAAGCCCGTGTCCTACGTCCTTTCGTTAGGAGGCAAACGCATCCGTCCATTGCTGATGCTGATGGCCTACAACCTGTATCGCGAGGATGTGGAGCACATCTTCTCCCAAGCCACGGGCATTGAAGTGTATCACAATTATACCCTCCTGCACGATGACCTGATGGACAAGGCCGACCGCCGACGCGGAAAACCTACTGTACACAAGGTATGGGACGAAAACACAGCCGTCCTCTCCGGCGACGCCATGCTGGTACTGGCCTATCAGTTCATGGCCCAATGCGCCATGGACTACCTAAAAGAGGTGATGGACCTGTTCAGCGTGACCGCCCTTGAGATCTGCGAAGGTCAACAGATGGACATGAACTTCGAAACTCGCAAAGATGTGACAGAAACCGAGTATATCGAAATGATACGTCTCAAAACCTCCGTCCTCTTGGCTTGCAGCCTGAAGATGGGAGCCATATTGGCCGGAGCCTCTGCCGAAGATGCAAACCATCTGTATGACTTCGGCATCTACTTGGGCCTTGCCTTCCAACTGAAAGATGATTTGCTGGACGTCTATGGCAATCCTGCCGTATTCGGCAAGAATATCGGAGGGGACATTCTGTGCAATAAGAAGACCTACCTGCTCATCAAAGCCTTTGAGCAAGCCAACCCCGAACAACTCCAGGCCCTGAACACCTGGATTGATGCGGAAACCTATGCCCCCCAAGAGAAGATAGCCTCCGTTACTGCACTCTATAATGAAATCGGCGTCAAGGCCCAATGTGAAGCCTTGATGTCCGACTACACAAACCGTGCACGCATGGCACTGCATGAAGTGAATGTGTCCGATGAACGTCGGCAAGCTTTGGAAGTCTTAATGGAGCAACTGATGTACCGGGAGGTGTGAGATGCCCTACAGACGACTGCCCAATACGGATCAAGCCCGGATTCGTTCGTTGAAAGCCCTGGCGGCAAAAGATGATACGTACGATCCCTACCACCCTGTGGTATCCCTCAAGACCTTGACGGCCATACGCAACTTCTTGCCCAAGTTCGAAGCCGCCCAGTCATATTATGCAGAATGCTACGGCCGACAAGTGAAAGCAGCTCCTGCCCACCACAAGAATGTATCCATGGCCCGCTTGTATATCTCACACTTCATCCAAGTACTGAACCTGGCAATTATACGCCATGAGATTAGAGCCAACCAGCGAGACCTATACGGATTGGACACACTGAACAACACCCTGCCCGACTTGTCCTCTGAAGCCGCCTTGGTGCAATGGGGACGGAAAATCATAGATGGTGAAGGAAAACGGACATCGCAAGGTGGCATCCCCATCTACAACCCGACCATCGCCAAAGTGAAAGTACATTACGACCTCTTTGTAGACAGTTATGAGAAGCAGAAAAACCTGCAAGCCCTGACTAACCGCAGCCTAAGCACGCTGGCCTCCATGCGAGCCGAGGCCGACCGCCTGATATTGGATGCTTGGAATCAAGTGGAAAAGAATTTCGAAGATATACACCCCAACGAAAAACGGTTAGACCTCTGCCGCGACTATGGCCTCATCTATTATTACCGCACCGGTGAAAAGAAAACACCCGATGCCCCAAATGAATAACGTATGAACTTGATAGATACCCACGCACACCTTTTTCTGGAGGAATTTGATGAAGACCGTCCCCTGGTAGTAGAACGCGCCCGCCAAGCCGGTCTTACCCACATTTTCATGCCCAATATAGACAGCACCACCGTAGGCCCCTTGCTCCGCATGTGCGAGGCTTATGCCGACTACTGCTTCCCTATGATAGGACTGCACCCAACCTCCGTTGCAGACAACTATGAAGCCGAGTTGGACCTCATGTACCAACACCTCACCACGAATCCACGCTTTGTAGCCATCGGCGAGATAGGCATGGACCTATACTGGGATCGCACCTATGAAGCCCAGCAGCGCACCGTGTTGGATCGTCAGTTGCGTTGGGCCTTGGAGTATAACCTGCCAGTTGTCATCCATTGCCGCGAAGCTTTTGAAGCCATTTGTCAAGTGATGGAAACTTACCGCAACACCTCCCTGCGCGGCATCTTCCATTGTTTCACCGGGACAGAAGATGAGGCATATCGAATTCTTGACTTCCCCGGTTTCCTATTGGGCATCGGAGGCGTGGTGACTTTCAAGAAATCCACCTTGCCAGACGTCGTACGCCACCTCCCACTTGAACGCATCGTTTTGGAAACAGATGCCCCCTACTTGGCTCCAGTCCCTCACCGGGGCCGAAGAAATGAGAGCGCTTTCGTCAAAGACACCTTATATAAATTAGCCGAAATCTTCCAGCTTCCCCCCGAAGAAATGGCCCAAAAGACCTCTGCCAATGTCCTAAAGCTGTTCAACCAAACTAAGTAGCACAGATTAGATTCTTAAAATATGTCAAATTGCAAAATTCAGGAAAGAAAAAATCCTTCGGAAAGCGGCTGGTATCAAAAAAAGAACTACTTTTGCACCCGGAAACGAAAAAACCACAATTTTGTTTCCTAAAAGACAATATGAGACCCAAGGAAAGATGCTCGAGTGGTTGAAGAGGCACGCCTGGAAAGCGTGTATACCCCAAAAGGGTATCCGGGGTTCGAATCCCCGTCTTTCCGCTAAGTTATGGCAATTAATGCCCTTGTTGAAGCAAAGAAATGAGTGCCTCTGTAGATTTCGCCTACAGAGGCGTTTTTGTTTTAATGAATGTCGTCCGCATTCTACCCAATAATGCTTTCCTATGCTTCAACCGACATAGAAGCAAGAATAAATAGCCATAGAAGCAAGAATAAATGGTCATAGAAGCAAGGATAAATGGGCGCAGAAACTTACTTCAATGCTTTCATCATCTGCTTGGGGAAATTGCGGACATTCATTTTTGTTTTTCCGATGTTCTAAGTACATGACAAAAATTTGAATACATCAAATTTCGGGACATAAATTGGTCGAAAAAGCACGTTGGAGATTTCCTCCAAGCCGTACTTTACTAAAGATTTGGCTTTACGTCCATGTTTCAATGTCTT
>JAHLFO010000114.1 GCA_018883785.1 Candidatus Bacteroides intestinipullorum | reverse complement strand
TCTCTTTCTCCAATCCGCTTTGAAACGCTATTCAGCCCTCTATCCAACTTCCGCGATTTTCTCCTAACTACTTAATTCACAGATTACATTGCGTTAATCTGCCGAATTTTGGAGGTTTTTCCACAGATTTTGCGTAAGTTTGCGCCAGAAACCATTAAAACCCTATATGGAATTTTTCATTATCCTACTTTTATTATTTCTTAACGGCATTTTTGCCATGTACGAATTAGCACTGGTATCGTCCAGCAAAGCACGCTTGGAAACCATGGTCAGCAAAGGAAACAAGAGAGCCAAGAGCGTGCTGAAACAATTGGAAGAACCTGAGAAATTTCTTTCCACCATCCAAATCGGCATCACCCTCATCGGCATCGTGTCCGGTGCCTACGGCGGTGCCACCCTGGCCGACGAGATAGAGCCTTTGTTCTTGTTGATTCCCGGACTGGCGCCCTACGCCAATACGCTGGCCGTGGCTACGATCGTCGTAATCATCACCTACTTGTCGCTCATCGTCGGCGAACTGGTTCCCAAGTCCATCGCCCTGAGCGACCCAGAGAAGTGGGCCACACGCCTCAGTGCACTGATGGTTGCCGTCAAAAACATCTCCTACCCCTTCGTCCTCCTGCTCAGCGCTTCGACCAAGCTGGTCAACAAGCTGATTGGCCTGGAAGAAGGCTCGGAACGCCAAATGACGCAGGACGAACTGAAGATGATCCTGCACCAGAGTTCGGAACAAGGTGTCATCGACAAGGACGAGACGGAGATGCTGCGCGACGTGTTCCGCTTCTCGGACAAGCGCGCCAATGACTTGATGACCTATCGCCGGGACATCGTCGTGATGCACCCCAACGACAGCCGCGAAGAGGTGTTGCGCATCATCCGCGAACAGCACTTCAGCAAATACCTGCTGGTGGAAAGCGGCAAGGACGAAGTGATAGGCGTGGTGTCGGTGAAGGACATCATCATCATGCTGGGCAGCAACCAGCCGTTTAACCTGCGCAGCATTGCCCGCCCACCCTTGTTCATCCCCGAAAGCCTGTATGCCAAGAAGGTGCTGGAACTCTTCAAGAAGAACAAGAACAAATTCGGCGTTGTGGTAGACGAATACGGCAGCACGCAAGGCATCATCACCCTGCACGACCTGACGGAAAGCATCTTCGGCGACATCCTGGAGGAGAACGAAATCGAAGAAGAAGAGATCGTTCCGCGCCAAGACGGCTCCATGCTGGTGGAAGGCTCCATGAACCTGGACGACTTCATGGAAGCCATGGGCGTCATGAACTACGATGACTTGAAAGAGGAAGACTTCACCACCCTCAGCGGACTGGCCATGTTCCTCATCGGCCGGGTGCCCAAAGCGGGAGACCTGTTCAACTACCAGAACCTGAAATTCGAGGTCGTGGACATGGACCGCGGGCGGGTGGACAAACTGCTCGTGGTAAAGGAAGAGGAAGAAACGGAAAAATAAAGAGGGAGTTTGGCGACGCAAAGAGACACTTTTCCCTCCTAAAGTAAAAGATTAGCGCGGACAACACGGATATTGATCATATCCCGATGTTGCCCGCGCTCTATTTATGCTCGCTATTCGCTACATCACTTCTTGCCTTGTTCCTTCAGCTTCGCCGTGAAGGCAGCAGCCTTTTCGGCAGCCTCCTGCTCGGCTTCGGGCGAAGCAAAGGCGTGCTTGTAGCCCTGCACCTTGTTCCATTCACCACGGGTGAAGTCGGGGAAGGCCACAGGGGCACAACCATTATCCATGGACAACTCTCCCAGTTCGGCCAGGCTGCACCACTCGGCCAGGTCATAGACATCCATATCCAACGGCAGACCATTCTGCAAGCAGTAGACCAGACGGCTGTCCATGATGAAGTCCATGCCGCCGTGTCCGCCCACCTCCTTGGCCATCTCGCCGTATTTCTTCAGGATGGGGTGCTGGTATTTCTCCACCAAAGCCTCCATCTCCTTCTGGGGCAAGAAACTGTGGGAACTAAGGTTATCCACCTGGGGCTGCACGCCGGAAGCGCTCAGCTGGTCGCCGGCCAAGGCATAGCCCTCAACAGGATACTTGTTGGCAAAGCCTTTGGTGCCCGTCAGTTGGTACAGGCGGTTATAGGGCTGGGGCGTCATGACGTCATGCTGGATCTCGATGACCTTGCCCAGCTCTGTGCGGATGAGGGTCGTGGTGTGGTCACCATTGCGGAAGTTGTTGCAGACCGAGTCCGTACGTTCCTCCACCAAGGCCTTACCGACCACCGACTTGGTGTCCATGGCCACGAGGGTCTTCATGCGGTCGCCGCGATGGATGTTCAACGCCTGAGCCACAGGGCCGAGGCCATGAGTGGCATACACATCGCCACGATGACGCATGTTATAATCCAAGCGCCAACCCAGCTTGTCGTTTTCGCCATTCTTCCAATAGTAATCCCAGAACTCATCCAGGTTGTGGATGTAAGCACCCTGGGCACGGATGACCTCGCCGAAGACGCCCTGCTGGGCCATGTTCAGCGTATTCATCTCGAACCAGTCGTAGCAGCAGTTCTCCAGAATCATGCAATGCTTGCGGGTCTTCTCGCTGAGGTCGATGAGTTCCCAGCACTCCTTCAGGTTCATGGCCGAGGGAACTTCGATGGCTACGTGCTTGCCATTTTCCAAGGCACACTTGGCCACGGGGAAGTGGTGCAGCCAGTCTACGGCAATATACACCAGGTCGATGTCATCGCGCTTGCACAGCTCTTCGTAACCCTTCTCGCCGCTGTAGATGGCTGCTTCGGGCATGGAGGCTTTTCTCAGATACTCTTGGCAACGCTCTGCACGCTCCTTTTCATAATCGCAGAGGGCAACAATCTGCGTGCCGGGGATGTAGGTGAAACGCTCCACGGCACCCGGGCCGCGCATGCCCAAGCCGACAAAGCCCACGCGCACCACCTCCAGCTTGGGGGCGGTCAGGCCGATGACACTCTCCTGCCCTGCCGGACGCTCAGGACTTTCCACTACGATGGTTCCTTGTTCCCAATGCCAGTTCGTCCCCTTGTCGTTGGTGTAGACCGTGGGCGACTGTGTAGAGCATGCGCACAAGGCGACGCACACTCCCATCAATGCATACTTGATGTTCTTCATACGTGTTAATACATTATAGAATTAATAAAAATGAATGTCTACCAGACAGGCACTTGCAAAGGTAGGCATAACTTTCCAATGCACGATGTGGCGAGGCGTTTTTTTTATACGCCCGATCTGCACGCAAGAAATATACGACAAATTCGTATTATTTAACTATACTTATTTTGCCGGTTTACGAAGTAATCGTAGCTTTGCATCGAATTCACTAAAAAACTTATATCCATGGAGAAGTTAACAAAACAAGAAGAAGAAGCGATGTTGCACATCTGGACATTGAAAGAGTGCTTCATCAAGGACATCCTGGCCCGCTATGCCGAGCCCAAACCGCCCTACACAACTGTAGCATCCATCGTTTCCAACCTGAAACGCAAAGGGTACGTCAAGCTGAGCCGTGTAGGCAACATGTACCTGTACACCCCGCTCATCAGCGAACAGGAGTATAAACGCACCTTCATGAGCGGCTTTGTGCGCAACTATTTCGAGAATTCCTACAAGGAGATGGTCTCTTTCTTCGCCAAAGAGCAGAAGATATCCGCCGACGACTTGCAGGACATTCTCCAAATGATCGAGAAAGGAAAAGAATGAACGACAACCTATAAACTCACTTTGAACCATGTCTGACTACCTGCTGAAAGCCAATATCATCCTGGCACTGCTCTACGCTTTCTACCGCCTGTTCTTCTATCGGGACACGTTCTTCAAGTGGCGTCGTGCCGCGCTGCTGGGCATCCTGGCCGTTGCTGTCCTGGCCCCTCTGCCTTGGACGCAAATGTGGCTCAGCACCCTGCCCACAGCCCATGCGGTAGGCACCTTCACGGCGGAGGTATTGCTGCCGGAGTTCATCGTCACCCCGGAGCCAAGCCGTACAGGCCTGTCCCTGACCCATCTGGCGGCTTGGATCTATGGCATCGGTGTCTGCCTGCTGGCGGTCCGCATCCTGATCCAATGCCTGGCCATCGGGCAGCTGGGCAGACGTTGCCCACGGACTGAGGTGAATGGCATGACCATCCACGCCCTGCCAGAGGGAGAAGCCCCCTTCTCCTTCTTCCGGCAAATCTTCGTCTGCCCTACAGGCCACACCCCCGAGGAATTGGATGAGATATTGGTCCACGAGCAGACCCATGCCCGCCAGGTCCATTCCCTGGATGTGCTGGCCGCCGAACTGGCCTGCACGCTGGGCTGGTTCAACCCCTTCGTCTGGCTGTGGAAGCGCGAAGTGAGACAGAACCTGGAATACCTGGCCGACAAAAGCGTCCTGGCCGGGGGACACGACCGGCGAACCTACCAGTACCACCTCCTGGGACTGGCATACCACAAGGCTGCAGCAACCATCTATAATAACTTTAATGTTTTACCTTTAAAAAAGAGAATCCGTATGATGAACAAACAAAAAAGCAAAAGCATCGGGCAGTTGAAGTACCTGCTCTTCGTCCCGGTGGCAGCCTTGCTGGCCGCAGCATGTGCCGGCAATCAGAACAACAAGCAGGACACAGCCGAAGGCGGCGCCATGGATGAAATAGTAGCCGTAGGCTATGGCATCGACAGCGTCGAAAAGCAGCCCGCAGTCAATATGGACGTGACGGCCGAAGACGTTATTGAGGGAGAAGTCTATGACATGGTGGAACAAGCACCCCAGTTCCCCGGCGGACCGCAGGCATTGATGAAGTGGATCGGCGAGAACGTCCGCTACCCCGTAGCCGCCCAGGAAGCCGGCGTGCAAGGACGCGTCATCTGCCAGTTCGTGATTCAGGCAGACGGCACCGTAGGGGAAACCAAGATACTGCGCGGTGTCAGTCCCGAACTGGATGCGGAAGCCCTCCGTATCGTCAAAGCCATGCCCGCGTGGACTCCCGGCATGCAAGACGGACAGGCCGTGAACGTGCGCTACACCTTGCCGGTCACCTTCCGCCTGCAATAGGCACCTATACAAAAAGAGCCGGACACACGGCCCGGCTCTACTTTTCAATTCTCTCTTAATTACTTCTTGACTTCGACGATGTGGGTAGGCGGCATCTCTACGTTGCGCCTATCCACTTGTCGTACTACGGCGGCTGCCAGCTGGAGGAAGGCGCGGCCCGTCACCGTGTTCTCGTCCAAGGCGGCAGGTGTCCCGGCATCTCCGCTCTCGCAAATGCTCTGCACCAAGGGGATTTGCCCCAGCAGGGGCACGCCCAGTTCGTCGGCCAATCGTTTGCCCCCTTCCTTGCCAAAGATATAGTACTTGTTCTCCGGCAGTTCGGCCGGGGTAAACCAAGCCATGTTCTCCACCAAGCCCAGGATGGGGACGTTGACCTTGTCGTTGCGATACATGTCAACGCCTTTGCGGGCATCGGCCAGGGCCACCTGTTGGGGCGTGCTGACGATGACGGCGCCCGTGATGGCCAGGGTCTGGAGCAACGTCAGGTGGATGTCGCTGGTGCCCGGCGGAGTGTCGATGACAAAGTAGTCCAGGTCGCCCCAGTCGGCATCGCCCACGAGTTGCTTCAGTGCGTTGCTGGCCATGCCTCCGCGCCACAAGGTAGCCTGGTCGGGGTTGACAAAGAAGCCGATGGACAGCAGTTTCAGCCCATACTTCTCGATAGGCTCGATGAGGTCGCGCCCGTCCTTCGAGACCGCATAGGGACGGGCATCCTCCACCTGGAACATCTTGGGCACGGACGGGCCGAAGATGTCGGCATCCAGCAGCCCCACCTTGTAGCCCAGCTTGACGAGAGCCACGGCCAGGTTGGCGGCCACGGTGCTCTTGCCCACGCCGCCCTTGCCGCTGGAGACGGCAATGACATTCTTCACCTGCGGCAACATCTTGCCCGGTTCGGGGCGGGCGGCCTGGCGGCTTTCGGTGGTGATGGTCACCTCCACGTCGGGCGACACATACGTGTGGATGGCGGTCTCGGCCGCCTTTACCATGGACTTCATGAAGGGGTCGGTGGGCCGGTCGAAGATGAGCGAGAAGCTGACCTTCATGCCGTCGATGCGCAGGTTGTCGGCCACCATCTCTGCCTCGACGAGGTTCTTCCCGTTGCCGGGATAACGCACGGTGGCCAGTGCGTCGTGTATCAGTTTGGGATATAAAGTCATAAACTATACTCTTTAATCTTTACAAATCATACATCGTGCAGGCAAAGTCCGTACTTTGACATACCAAAGGTGGCACCTTTGCCTATTAAAGGTGGCACTTTTGCCTATTAAAGGTGGCACCTTTTTATGCCCTAATCCATATAGGGTGAAAATCAAGCCGTTATAAAAACATCATAAAACCATACAAATGAGGCTTTACCTTGACACCTCCAGCCCGCTACGCTTGCTGCGGCCGTAGCTGCGGTAGTCGTCCAAGGGGATGTCCACGTCGGGTTCTGCCAGTTCGCCCTCCTGAGGCAGGCGGAAGCAGATGTACTTGATGGTCATGCCGCGGTCCAGCCATTGCTGCTCGTAGTAGGTGCGTATGTCCGTCAGGACGCCGCCACTGAGGGGCGAAGCATACAGGTCGTCGGTCATCGCCTCGACAGGCAGGGCGTTGCGCTCCGCCATCAGGCGCGTGTAGGTGTAGAGGAAAGGGCTGTCCGTCTTGACATGGATGCGTCCCCCGTCGCGCAGGAAGCGGCGGTATCGCTCCAGAAAGTAGGTTGACGTCAGCCGCTTGGTGGCCTTCTTCATCTGCGGGTCGCTGAAGGTGAGCCACAACTCGTCCACCTCGCCCGGGGCGAAGCATTGGTCGATGGCCTCGATGCGTGTGCGGAGGAAGGCGACGTTCTTCAGCCCTTCCCGCAAGGCGTCGGTGGCTCCCGTCCACATGCGTGCGCCTTTGATGTCGATGCCGATGAAGTTGCGTCCGGGCATCCTCCGGGCCAGGCCCACGGTGTATTCTCCCCTGCCGCATCCCAGCTCCAGGGTCAGGGGCCGGGCGTTGCGGAAGAAGTCGGCGTCCCACTGTCCCCTCATCACGAAAGGCACGCCTTCGGGCCCGGCGTAGGGGTGCTCGAAGACGTGCGGATAGGTTGCCATGTCGGCAAATTTCTGTAGTTTTCCTTTTCCCATGGAGATGCGTTTAGTCCAATACAGTCACCCAGCCATGCGTATCCGGCTCGTCGCCATACTGGATGGCACGCAACTTATGGTAGAGCTTCGTCGAGACGGGCCCCGGCGTGCCGTCCTTGGTGAAGACGTAGCTGCGTCCGTTCTCCGGGTCGTCGATATGGCTGATGGGGCTTATGACAGCTGCCGTACCGCAGGCTCCTGCTTCCTCGAAGGTAGTCAACTCCTCCTCGGGGATGGGACGGCGTTCCACCTTCAGTCCCAAGTCCTCGGCCAGCTGCATCAGGCTCTTGTTGGTGATGCTGGGCAGGATGGAGGTGGACAGCGGCGTGATGTAGGTGTTATTCTTGATGCCAAAGAAGTTGGCCGCGCCACACTCGTCCATGTATTTCTTTTCCTTGGCGTCCAGGTAGAACTCGGCGGAATAGCCACCCTCATGGGCTTCCTTGCTGGCACGCAGGCTGGCGGCGTAGTTGCCACCCACCTTGAACGTACCGGTACCCAGGGGAGCGGCGCGGTCGTACTTGCGGGTGATGACGTAGGGCGTGGCGGCGAATCCACCCTTGAAGTACGGGCCGACGGGCGTCACGAAGATGAGGAAGAGGTACTCGTTGGCAGGTTTCACGCCGACCTGTGCCCCGGTGCCGATGAGCAGGGGACGGATATAAAGCGATGCTCCGCTCTCGTAGGGCGGGATGAAACGCTCGTTCAGCTTCACCACCTTGATGACAGCCTCGCGGAAGCGCTCAGTGCTCAGCTCTGGCATCAGGATGCCACGACAGGTGGACTGCAGGCGGGCGGCGTTCTCCTCCAGGCGGAAGATGCGCACCTTGCCGTCCTTGCCGCGGAAAGCCTTGAGACCCTCGAAGGCCTCCTGACCGTAGTGCAGGCTGGTAGCGGCCATGTGCAGGGGGATGTACTCGTCGCTGCATACCTCCAACTCGCCCCATTGTCCGTTACGATGGTAGATTCTCACATTGTAATCTGTCCGCATGTATCCAAAGGACAGATTGGCCCAATCAATTTCTTTCATACATTATATAATAAAAGGTAATTCTTGTTGTTGTCTCCCCGAAGCATCACCGCGGCAAGAGGGCAGTCAGGTCGAGCGGTTCGTGGCGACAGTCCCAAATGGCGATGACCATCACCTTGTGGCCCACCACACGGTAGATGATCTTGAACCACAGGTCTACCGTGAGAGCACGGTAAGCCCCCCGACGTCCTGCCAAGCGATCGCCCACGTAGGGCGTGTCGGCCAAGCGTGCCACCTGGTCCGTTGCCTTCTGCACGAACTCTGTGGCGACACGGACATCGTCCCCCTCGTGAAAACTATCAGCCAATGCCGACAAATGGCGTTCTGCCTCTGCTGTCCATACTATTTCCATGCGGCTATCTTTTGATTGATTCGCTCCATCACACCATCGTGCGGACTGACCTGCCCGGACATGACCTCGGCCTCTGCCCGCGACAGGGATTGGCGCCGTTCATCCGTAGTGTAGGGCAGTCCGGGGATGCGGTCGGCCATCCCCTCCCCTTTCAGGGACAGGAGGTAGGCATACACCCGACGCATGGCGTCCTCGTTGTCCAGCAACGAGGCCAGCTCTTGGAGCACATTTTTCCTCAATTCCATTGGTGTCATGATGCTTCTTGGTTAATTGACGCAAATGTACGGTTTATTCTTTAGTTTCCGCACCATCGGCCAGTAATTTTTCAACTTCCGCCTCTGCTTTTGTCAATTTGGCGGTGCAGAAGGCGATGATTTCGTTCGCTTCCTTGATGCTGTCGGCCAGTTGGTCAATGTCCAGCTGGTTGCTGTCTATCTGGGCAACAATCTTCTCCAGCCGCGCCATGGCTTCGGAGTAGGTTTCTTTCTTCTTCTTCGTTGCAGGCATATTATTAAGGGTGCAAAATTAAACGATAATTTATCGCCGGAGGCCGTAATGATGAATGGTCAAGGGTCGGCAAGGGGAACAGACGCAGTGACCACCGAATGGATCGTGCCCTTGTGCAACCTTGTTTCAAGCTTATCGCCGGGTTGTAAAACAGAAGCGTCACGTACGGCCCGCCCATCCTTCAGAGTCAGGCTATATCCCCGAGCCAATTGCTTTTCCGGCGATGCGTCGGCAATGCGTTGGGCAAGCAGCTCCAAGCGATGATGCCGACGTTCCAATAAGGCGGACAAGGAATGACGAAGGCCTTGTGCAGCCTCCGTCAGTGCCAAACGGGATTGGGACAATCGGCGGTAGGCAACCGCTGGGATGCGCCGACGAAGTTGGTCAATGCGACGATGCTCCTGCAACAGATTCTCCCGCACAGCTTGCTGCATCCGTGCGGCAAGGGCGTATAACATTTCTGCCGCCTCGTCCATACGGGCAATGAGATATTCGGCTGCCGCCGTGGGAGTCTTGACACGGGCGTGGGCCACACTGTCCAACACGGTGTCGTCACGCTCATGGCCGATGCCGGTGATGATAGGCAGGGGAAACTGGGCACAGGCTGCTGCCAACAGGTAAGTATCGAAACCTGAGAGATCCGATGTAGCCCCCCCGCCACGGATGATGACCACCACGTCAAACTCCGACAGGCGGGCGTTGATACGGTCGAGGGCATCGAGCACAGTCTCCTCTACGGCATCACCCTGCATGACGGCAGGAAACAACTCCACCCGAAAATAATAACCACGCGGATTATGCCCGAGCTGATGGCAGAAGTCGCCATACCCGGCAGCTGTCGGCGAAGAGATGACCGCCACGCGCTGGGGCAGCAATGGCATCGGCAATTCCTTGTTGAGCGTCAGGACGCCCTCTTCCTCCAGTTGTTTCAAAATCTCCCGGCGACGTTGCGCCAAGTCGCCCAACGTATAGGCAGGGTCAATGTCATGCACCGTGAGGCTGTATCCGTACAACTCATGGAAACTGACAGACACACACACCAGCACCTTGATACCGGGAGCAAATACCTGCCCCGTGGTTTCCTCGAAGTACGGTCTCAGCATCTGGAAGATATTGGCCCAAATAGTGCCGCGTGCCTTAGCCAAAAGAGCGTTGCCCCGAGGAGACTTCTGCACGAACTCCACGTAACAATGGCCACTGGCGTTGATTCGCACATCGCTCAGTTCGGCCTGCACCCAGTAGGTAGCAGAGACCTCCCTTTCCAAAGTCTGACGCACAAGCGCATTCAGTTCATATAAGGACAATGTTTCCATAAATCAAGGAATGAATAAAAACAGGTCAGGAAGCAGAGGAGGTTCCATCCGACACGGAACCATCTCAACGTGCCGAGCGATACTGCTGCAGGGCAAGCCAAAGGTCGGGCACACCGTAACCATAGATATTATCGGGATTGTCCGCACGGTCTCCCACGCGACGCACCAATGCGATGACCTCCTTGGCAGTCAGTTCCGGACATGCCTGCCACAGGCAAGCCACCATGCCGCACATGATGGGCGAAGCAAAGGAAGTGCCGTTGGCATGCCCCGTATTGCCATTGGTACGCATGACATCCGAACCGAGTCCCACGGCCACCACATCGGGCTTGATACGCCCGTCTTGTGTGTTGCCTATGGAAGAGAACGGGGCCAGGACACCGCGCTTGTCGATGGCACCCACCGTCAAGACATTGTCCGCGTCACCCGGCGGGGTGATTTTCTTCCACGGTCCCATGCCCGCATTGCCGGCGCTGCATACCAAGACCATGCCCTTGTCGGCAATGTGTGAAGCCTGGCGGGACATCAGTTCATGCCGCCCGTCCAAGTCGCGCAGGCGGAGATTCTGGGCCGGGTCGTCAAACTCATAATATCCCAGCGACGTATTGAGCACATCCACGCCCACACTGTCGGCAAACTCCACGGCAGCAGCCCAATAATCCTGCTCCACGGGTTGTTCGCTCCGCTCATCCTCGCTGCGCAGCAGCCAGTAGGAAGCTTCGGGGGCAGTACCGGTCATGACATTGGGCATGTTCATCGCCATGCAGGACAGCACCGCCATGCCGTGGCTTCCCTTGGCGTAGATGTCCGAACCCGGCTCTACGAAGTCGCGCGTGCCCCGGATGCGGATGTTGCGCATGGCCGTGATGCGGTCGGCATTGTGATAACCGGCATCGATGACGGCAATGGTCATTCCTTCGCCCCGGAATCCGGCCTGATGCAGTTTGTCACCACCACTCTTGGCGATCTGGGTAATGGCCGTGCCATAGATGCTATCGGGGTGAACGGTGGGTTGATTGACGAGTGAGTCACGCCGGTCCGTTGCTAATTTTGCATCCGATGCCGGAGCTTTCCATACTCGCTCGACAGAACGGACGAAAGGCAATGCCGCAATATCCGTCATCACCGTAGAGTTATTGCACGACACCGTGACAAAATTTTCCCACTTGCCCGCCACCACGATACGGGCACCACACGCTGTTATCTTGTCCATATAGGCACGGCAGACAGGCAAGTCGGTAGAGTCGATGGCAATGCCTTGCCGGGCTCTCCGCTCCAAGGCTTTGGGGGAAAGGAACTCCTCCGGACGTTGCAAGGAATACTCTGTCTGTGCCTTGTCTCTTAAACATACACGATACTTCAGTGTATCGCTCTGCGCTTGCACCCCCATCCCCGGCAGAAGCAGGGCAAGGGCTATCCAAAAATGTCTCATAACTTTTGTTTTATTACTTAAGGTTTATCTGTTGTTGGGATATACATGCCTATGCCCCGTTGCGAAGCGATGAACGCCCCACCGACTACCCGGCGTCCGACATAGAATACAGCCGACTGCCCCGGCGTAATGGCAGAAGCCTCCTCACGGAAGTGCACCAACAGGCGCCCGTCGTCCAACCGGGTAACCTCACAAGGAATAGGCTTACTACGATAACGGATGCGGGCACACAAGTCCGGATGACCGAAGACTTCGGCTTCATCCACCAACATCTCGTGCTCGGCCAGCATCCAGGAGGTCTTCAACTGGTCGGCATCGCCCAGCATGACGGTATTCTTCTGCGGATTGATCTTGAGCACGTAGGCAGGCTTGCCCAAGGCAATCTCCAGCCCCTTACGCTGGCCGATAGTGTAGTAGGGATAACCTTTGTGCTCCCCCAGCTTGGCTCCCTCGGCATTGACAAACCAGCCGGGACCTACCTCACGGTCTATCTCCGGGCAATGCTCACGAAGGAAATCGCGATAATCGCCCGCGATGAAGCAGACCTCCATGCTTTCACCTTCTTCGGCTTTCAAGGCATAGCCCTTGTCACGCAGATATTCCCTCACCTGCGGCTTAGTATATGCGCCCAAAGGGAAAATGCAACGCCTCAGCACCTCTTGGCTCAGCCGCCATAGGAAATAAGATTGGTCTTTCTTCTCGTCATCGCCCACACAAATGAAGATGCGCCCGTCTCGTTCTTCCAGGCGGGTATAGTGTCCGGTGGCAATATAGGAACATCCCAACTTGTCCGCCCACTCCGTCAACACACGAAACTTGAACAAGGGATTGCACATCACGCAAGGGTTGGGCGTGCGGCCATTTCGATACTCGTCGATGAAGTACTGCACCACCGTCTTTCGGAAGCTCTCACGCTCATCGGCTATGTGGTGCTCAATGCCCATCTTATCGGCCAGACGATGGGCGTCCAGCGGTTCTTCGCCCCACACCCACATCGTCACACCCACCACTTCATAACCCTGTTCGCGCAGCATCAAACAAGTGGCGGTACTGTCTATACCGCCACTCATGCCTACTAATACTCTCTTATCGGGAGTCATGCCCATGGTCCTATTATTTGGTGTCCTTGCTTTCCTTGGCCTTTTCTTCCTCGGCTTGCAGGTCTTCGCCCCAGTGTACACGGGCTTCACGCTCTTCGCGCTCCTTCACCTCCTTGGCTTTGCGAGCATAGATGATGATACGGAGCGACTGGTCGTAGGTGAAGTAGTTGTACATCCAGTTCAGCATGACGCTGATACGGTTGCGCACACCCAGGATGGAACGCAAGTGTACCACCAGCCACAAGATCCAGGCAATCCAGCCTTGCGTCTTCACCTTCTTGAACTCGGCCACGGCGCGGTTGCGTCCCACGGTAGCCATGGAACCGAGGTTCTTGTAGTGGAAAGCCTTCAAGGGCTTCTTCTTTTCGATGCGCTTCAGGTTTTCGGCCAAGAGCTTGCCTTGCTGGATAGCCACTTGAGCCAACTGGGGATGTCCATAGGGATAATCTTTGTCAGCTGTCATGATACACTGGTCGCCGATGGCAAACACATCCTTCAGCCCCTCCACACGGTTGTAGGCATCCACCTTCAAGCGTCCGCCACGTCCCATGCACTCAGCCGGAATATTGCCAATGCTGACAGCCTTGACACCACTCACCCAGATGAACGTGCGGGTAGGAATCTCCATGCCGTCCTCGAAAATGACTTTATGGTCACGGTAGTCCGTCACCTTCTTGTGCAGGCAGACGTTGACGCCCATGTTGCGCAAGAATTGTTCAGCAGCAGCCGATGATTCGGGCGACATGCCACCCAGCAAACGTCCGGCAGCTTCTATCAGGAAGATATTCAGTTGGCTGCTGTCCATGTCGGGATAATCGGCAGGAAGCACATATTTCTTCATCTCAGACAAGACGCCAGCAATCTCCACACCGGTGGCACCACCGCCCACGATGACAATGTTCTGCAACTCGTTGCGCTCCTGCTCGGTAGCACACGTGATGCTGCGCTCCAAGTTACCCAATAGGGCATTGCGCAAGCCCATCGCCTCGGGCAGGGTCTTCATGGGCATGGCTTCTTCTTCCAAGTGCTTGTTGCCGAAGAAGTTGGTCGTCGTGCCAGCGGCCAGCACCAAGTAATCGTACTCAATCTTACCGATGGATGTCTGTAGGATCTTCTTGTCGGGGAAGATGGAACGTGCCTCGGCCATGCGGAAATAGAAGTTCTTCCGCTTACGGAAAATCTTACGGAAAGGGAATGAAATAGAACTCGGCTCGATGCCAGATGATGCCACTTGATAAATCAGTGGGGGAAACTGGTGGAAATTGTTCTTGTCGACCAGCACCACCTGCATACCTGTCTTACGGAGCGCATTAGCCAGTTTCAACCCGCCAAAGCCACCACCTACAATCACTACTCGCTTCGCATTTGTCTTTGCAATATTAAAACTCATAACGTGCTTTACTTAGAGATTCTTGAATTTTGCGCAAATATACAAAAAAGAACAATAAGATAACCTATTTTACTGAAAAGCTTTCCTATTGAGCATCACCGATAGGGTCTTGGCTCTGAAATAATCTTCGGACATATAGAGCATCCCTTCATAGGCGCCATATCTGCCATACGAGTTTTTCAATACATAATAAAAGCCTCCTTTCTCATCGCGGGCCGTACCGACGATGTGCATCATGTGGTCGTCCGTCGTGACGTATTGTTCAAAACCTTGTTGGCGCATCTCCTGGCTCACAGGGTGTTGCGGCCACTCCGCCAAACCAGCCTTGGCACTATAGGTCTCCTCGCTCACATCGCCATCCCACGCCACGGTAAATCCGTTGGCCAAAGCCTGGCACACCACTTCCTCCAGCTCGTCCAAGGGGAGGTTGTAGTAGGGAGCGTGTTCCCAGTTGTCAGGCACTTCCAAGACGAAAGAGGTATGAAAGGGATGATGCGTGAAGCTGGTCAACTCCACATAGTTTTCCGGATCCAACCCCAATGAATCGGCAAATGAACGGGGTGTGTATTCCTTCCCCTTGTACAAGAAGGTCTGCGGCACCGCTCCCATCTCCCGATCCAGCAAGGCAACGACTTCTGCCCGATAATGGGGCAAGTCACGGCTATCCACCGCCTCATTGGCCAGGCGCTTCAACTCCCTAAGCAAGCGGCCATGATCATAACGCTTGATACCTTGTCCCACACCCCGGTAGGCTTCGAGAGGCATCAAACCGTCTTCACGCCACACCCGCAAGAATGTATGCCCCAGGCTTCCGTCCCGGATTTCTTCTCCACCTTGGGAATAGTAATAAGCCTCAAACTGATCCAGATACTTCTGACGCACCACATACATAGGCGAAAGACGCAAAGTGTCCTCCGACCGGACGTTCATCCACTCCGACTCCATCAGGGAAGCCGAAGCAAAAGCCCAACAGGTGGAGGTGCGTCCTTGGCTCAACGGGCGGGTATGCGCATAGACGGTATCTACCGAGAAGGTATGCGCTTCCACCGCATTTTGCCCTTTCGGGGCACAAGCCATCAAACTAAGACCCAACCCGATTGCTACAACTGCTTTCTTCATCTGCATATATCTCATTTTCGGAAATCGGGCGCAAAGTTACAAAATCCGCCTGAAAAACCGGCTTCTTTGTAACATAGATACGGGCTTGTCCGCCATGCACATCGCCTCGTCCTCGCGGAGACGATGCTTTTGCAGAACTTTGACCCTCCTTTTGCAGAACTTTGTCCGGACGAGAACATACACCCTCTGTCCTCGCTGGTGCAAAGCATTCCCCCGGCTTCCGAATAGAAGATAGGACATCTCCATAGATATCCGCTAAGATTCAACCAGTCTTGTAACACAAATGAAACATATATGACATATCGAAATAACATGGATTCCCGACCTTTGTACCCCGAAAGAATATCCACAAGATTATGAAGAAAAACATCTGCCTACTGCTGCTGGCCCTGTTACCATTGGCCAACCCTGCCAATGCCCAGTCTCCGAATGAAGACGGGAAGGTAATAGACAAAGAAAAAATGGAGAAGAAAGATTACATGCCGGAGATACACGGCACCATCCGCGCCAAGTACGAATACCAGACGGGGATGGCCGCCGGACGGTTCGAGGTGCGCAACGCCCGTATCAGCATCACCGGCAATGTCCTGCCCAAAGTGGCCTACAAAGCCGAGATTGACCTCTCGGACGAGGGAAACATCAAGATGCTGGATGCCTATGCGCGCCTGTTCCCTTGGAAAGATTTCACCATCACCGCCGGACAGATGCGTGTGCCCTTCACTATCGATGCACACCGCTCTCCCCACCAACAATACTTCGCCAATCGTTCGTTCATAGCCAAACAAGTGGGCAATGTGCGCGATGTGGGTCTGACCTTGGGCTATACCCTCCCCACACAGATGCCCATCATCCTGGAAGGCGGACTCTATAACGGTACAGGGCTGACCAACCAGAAGGTATGGCACAAGGAAGTGAATTACTCCGCCAAGGCCCAGCTCTTCCCCACCGACGGACTGAACTTCACCCTGAGCGTGCAGGGCATCCAGCCGGAAGACATCTGGATGCACTCCTATGACTTCGGCACTTACTTCGAGACGGATCGCTTTCACATTGAGGCGGAATATCTCTTCAAGCAATATTCGGACAAAGCGTTTGATGATGTGCACGCGGTCAATGCTTTCGCCAACTATGACCTGCCCCTGCGCAAGGTCTTCACCAAAATGTCTTTCCTGGCCCGTTATGACATGATGACCAACCAAAGCGACGGAGAAACCCGAGATGAGACCACGGGCGCCCTTGCCATCACGGACTACAAGCGCCATCGTGTGACCGCCGGCATCACCTTCAGCCTCAGCAAGGCTTTCCGAACGGACCTGCGCCTTAACTTCGAAAAGTACTTCTACCCGGAAGGAAGCATTGCCAAGGAGTCTGAGCAAGACAAGATAGTGTTGGAACTGATGGTACGCTTCTAAGGGCCTTGCTCAAGCCAGCAGGACGCAAACCTGAGCCACGACTTGCCTCTTCCATTCCTCCAGCATCTCCTCAAAAGTCTCCCCTTCGGCCAATAGCAGGGATTCCGTCAACCGACGGCTCAGAAACGGGAAAACCATCAAGCCATAGAACGTATAGAAAAGGGTGCGAAGCGGCACCTTTTTCAGTTTTCCCGCATCCATCTCTGCCTCCAAAGCCCGGATAATCTTACGGACATAGCGGTCTATCTGCTCTTGCTGGAGCATCCGCAGCAGGAAATCGAAATCACGTTGCACCTCTCGCGCCATGAACAAAGGCAGGCAAGGCTTGGCCAGAAAAATAGCCATGTAGGCATCGAACACTTGCGAAATCCGCTCGGCCACAGGCTTCTCCGAATTGACCACAATGTCATAGACCCGGGGAACAAATGACAAGACTATCCGCGCCAGCACTGCCCGGAACATTTTGTCCTTTGTCCGGAAATAATAATGCAAGGTAGGACGGTTGATGCCCATACTGAGGGCAATGTCGCTCATGTTCGTGCCGTCAAATCCCCTTTCCAGAAACAGCTTCTCAGCACACGCCAATATACGTTCTTCCATCGATTCCATAGGCTTATTTCTTTAAATTATTAGTAAACAGCAATAAACGATTGGTCACATTCACCTCGCTCACGCCGCTATCGAAATCGAGGGAAAGCAAGTTCATGTCGGGGAAAAGGCGCGTGATGCGTTTCTCCATGCCCTTGGCTACAATATGGTTGGCAATGCACCCAAAGGGTTGCAAGCTCACCACATGTTGCACCCCCTGCATGGCATAGGAGACAATTTCTCCCGGCAATAACCATCCTTCGCCAAACTGGGCATTGAGCGTGATGACTTGCGAAGCACGATGCGCCTGCTCGTAAATGTCCTCAAAAGGCGTGAAGTAAGGATAACGGGCACAAATCCGGTTGACGTGCTCCACCTCTTTCCAAATCAGCCGGTAGGCTCCCCGGGAGAAAAAAGAAGGGATGTGGCTCCGCTCGATGTGGGACCTGCTCCACGCCTCCTGGTTGACAAAGCTCTGGAGGAAAAAACCGGTCATCAGGGGTGGTACGACTTCTATGCCCTGCCCGGTCAGCCAATCCGTCACATGCTGTTGGGCAAAGGGATTGAACTTCAGGAAGATCTCGCCCACTACGCCCACTTTGGGATAATCCGCCTCCCGGGAAATTTCCTTGAAAGCACCGGCCGCTTCGGCCAAGAGGTCGAACAACTCCGAGGTATGTCTTTCCAAAATGAGTTTCCTCGCCTCCTCCAGATAATGCGTGGTCAGGCGGCGTGCTTGTCCTTTCTCTTTCTCCCGCACCACCGAAGCATAATAGAACTTGGCCATGCAATCCGTGAAGAGTATGGAGCGGACGGCCAAGGGCATCAATTTCAGCCAATTCATCTTGAAACCAGGCTGATAATTGCCCATCATATCACCAAAGGTGACAGAAATCACAGGCACCTCCCCATAACCCGCATCCACCAAAGCCTTTTTGATGAGGGGCAAGTAGTTGCTCGCCCGGCATTGTCCGCCCGTCTGCGTGATGGCTACGGCCGTCTTCGAAGGTTCATAGTGCCCGCTCTTGAAGGCTTTTATGATATCTCCCACAATCAGCGTGGCGGGATAGCACACCTCATTGTTGGCATACTTCAGTCCCCACTCGGCCGAACGTGTATCGCTCAACGGGAGATTCTCCACTTCATAGCCCGCCACCTTCATGATGGCCGGTAACAAGGGAGACAGGAAAGGAGTGAAGAAAGGAATGAGGATCTTCCTGCCCCGGGCCGCCTTGTCGAAGACGGGAGTGGTGACAAAAGTCTCTTCTTGTTGCAGATATTCTTCCTTGCACTCCGGCAACAATTTCAGGCTTTCCAGCAACGAGCGGGCGCGAAGTTTCATGGAGCCCACATTATTAATATCGTCCAGCTTCAACAAGGTCAACGACTTACCATGCCGCATCAAGAGACTGCGCACCTCGTCCACCAGAAAAGCATCAGGTCCGCAACCGAAAGAAGTCATCTCCACGAACTGCACCTGGCGATCCTGCGCGGCACACCAGCGGGCAGCATCGAGAATGCGCGTAGGATAAGCCCATTGCTCCACAAAGTGGGCATCGTCGCTTGCCATCTTTTGTCCGCGGACAATATCATCGGTCAGCACATAAATGCCCATCCCGGCCAGCATGTCCCCCACCCCATGCTGAATCAAGGAGTCAGTGTGATAGGGACGCCCGGCCAACAAGATGGCCAAAGCCCCGGTTTCCCTTGCCTTCGCCAAGACGCGCTCATCGAGGCACTTTGCCTCTGCCTCGAAGGCACTTTGCGCCTGCAAGGCTTCTTCATAGCTTTGGGAAATGACGGACAGAGGAATACCCAAGCCCGTCAGATACTCCTTGCATTGCTCACGCAACAGACTCTTGTCCTTGAAGGTGATGGCAGGGGAATCTATGGGAATAGCGTCCTCTTGCACGCCTTTCACCACTTCCGAATAACCGGTCACAATGGGGCAATTATAGCTATTGTATCCATCCCTTTGCTTCTCAAAGACCACGAAAGGCATGAATATGCGGTCTACCTTCTTTTCTTGCAAGTTGTGGATATGGCTGTGTACCAGCTTGGCAGGGAAGCAGATATTGTCGGACATGACCATCCGGGCATCCCGTTCATACGCCTTGTAATCCGAAGCGTCGGACAAACAAACCCGCAAGCCGCAGCCCGTGAACAAGGCGTGCCAGAAGGGGTAATCTTCGAACATATTCAGGCAACGGGGAATGCCGATAGTCAATGCGCCTTCGGGCATAGAAGTAGGACGGTCGAACAACAACTTTTCTTTCTGCTTATAAGCATTAAGGCCTTGTGAACCGTTTTCCCCATTGGTAAAGACCCGCTCGCATCGGTTGCCCGAGTAATAGCGTCGTCCGTTGGCAAACGTGTAAGCTGTTACCCGGCACTGATTCTGGCACCCTTTGCAATGCAGTTCACGGGTGGTGAAAGACGCCTTTCCGGTCAGCTCGTCCAAGGTAACGGCGCCGCCCGTCTCCACATGCCGTGCGGCATAGAGGGCACACCCATAGGCGCCCATTAGTTCGGGCAGGTCGCAACGGGTCACTTCGGCTCCAGTCAGCAACTCGATGGCACGCACCACGGCGTCATTGCGCATCGTACCGCCTTGCACGAAGACGTGCTTTCCCAAGGCGGACACATCTTTTAATTTCAATACCTTATAGAGACAATTCTTCACCACGGAATAAGCCAAGCCGGCGGCAATGTCTTCCACCGTAGCCCCCTCGCGCAACACCTGCTTTACCTTGGAGTTCATGAACACCGTGCAACGGGTACCTAAATCACAAGGATGTTTGGCCCGGCAAGCCAGGCCGGCAAACTCGGCAGGCGTGTATCCCAGGTTCTTGGCAAAGGTCTCGATGAACGAGCCACAACCCGAAGAGCAAGCCTCGTTGATTTCAATGCGGTTGATCACCCCATCAGACACAAACACGGCTTTCATGTCCTGTCCGCCTATATCGAAGATAAAGGAGACATCCGGATTCAAGTGACGAGCCGCCAGATAGTGGGCGATAGTCTCCACAATGCCCCACCGAAAACCAAAGGCTGCTTTGACCAAGTCTTCCCCATAGCCGGTGGAGCAACCGCCCAAAATGTGCAGTTCAGCTCCGCAGGTTTCACAATCTTCTTTCAGTTTGCGCAAGCCCTGCTCCACCGCGTCTATCGGATTTCCATTGTTGTTGGCATAATATGAATAAAGCAGATGCGCCTGTTGATCGGTCACCACAATCTTGGTTGTGGTAGAGCCGGAATCTATTCCGATGAACACCTGCTGGACGCCTTTCCGTAAGGGGGCCTTGGAGATGGCACGTTCAGCCATGCGCATTTGCCATATCCGATATTCCATCTCGTCCTTGAAAACCGGCGGAAGGCCAGTCAATTTTCCTTTGTCCGTCCGACCTGGTTCATTCTGGAGCAGCACAAGCAACTCCGATAGCCACAGCTCCTTCTCCCGATCGGCAGTAAGTTCATACAAGGCAGTCCCCAAGGCGGGCAATTGTGTCCCGTTGTCCGGCAAGATGATATCCTCGTCTTTCAGGGAAAGATAGTCCTTGAACGCCTTCCGCAGAGTGGGCATGAAAGTCAACGGACCTCCGCAAAACAAGACGGGCGCCTTGATGTCGCATCCATGAGCCAAAGTCACTACCGTCTGCACGGCCACCGCATGGAAAATGGAAGCTGCAATATCTTCGCGGCTCACGTTCTTGGCCACCAGATTCTGGATATCCGTCTTGCAGAATACCCCGCAACGCGAGGCTATAGGGTAGATTTTCGTGCTACGGGTGGCCAGTCGGTCCAATTCTTCCACTTCCACGCCCAATATGACGGCCATCTGGTCAATGAAAGCACCCGTGCCACCCGCACAATTGCCATTCATGCGCAAGTCCTTCGTTTCTCCATCCTTGAAAAAGACCACTTTGGCATCTTCTCCGCCGATGTCTATCAGGGATTGCACGCCGGGATAAGTCTGGCGTATGGCCCGCGTGGCCGCCACGACCTCTTGTACAAAAGGTATGGCATACTTTTCCGCCACACCCATGCCTATGGATCCCGTGATGCGCACGGACACCATACGGTTCCCCAAAGCCGTTTTCAGCTCTTCCAAACAAACCAGCAAAGCCTCCTTGACGCGCGCATGGTGCCGCATATACTTTGAGTACACGATCTCATTCAGCTCATTGACAGCCACGAGCTTAGCCGTGGTCGAGCCCAAATCTATTCCTAACCTGATTATCTGCTTACTTTCCATATCACCAGTATTGCTTCTATCCAGACTAATGTATCTGACTACTCTGTCAGACGCAAAGATAAGAATAATTCCGTAGATAAACGAAAATATAGAAACATCATTTAACAGATTAAACGATATAAAGAGGGACTTGAGCAGACTAAAGAGGGTGTTTAGCCGACTAAAGAGGAATCTGAGCAAGCTGAAGGAAAGTTTTCCCCAAACGGACAAAATCGGGCAAAATATTTTTATTACTTTTGCCGACAAATCATCCATATCCACTCAACCATGCCATCCTTGGAAAGAAAGACAGCCCGATACATCGCCCAAAAGCACCTCCTGAATCCCGGAGACCGGGTCATAGTGGCCTTAAGCGGAGGAGCGGACTCCGTGACTCTACTCTGCGTATTGCAAGCCTTGGGCTACCGGTGCGAAGCAGCACACTGCAATTTCCACCTTCGGGGAGCCGAATCGGATCGCGATGAAGCTTTCGTACGAGACTTATGCCATGAGCGGAATGTGAACTTGCACCTTACGCACTTCGATACTCAGGAAGAGGCAACCCGTCGGCATATCTCCATTGAGATGGCAGCCCGCGACCTGCGTTACCAATGGTTCGAGGGCATCCGCCGCGAATCAGAAGCCCACGCCATAGCCGTGGCCCATCATAGCGATGACAGCCTCGAGACTTTCCTCATCAATTTATTGCGCGGAACCGGCATCAACGGTCTACAAGGCATTAAGCCCCGCAACGGCTATATCATCCGCCCATTGCTTTGCGCGAATCGTCAGGAAATCACGGACTACTTGACTGACATCGGACAATCCTTCGTTACGGACAGCACGAACCTGGAGGATGAATACCTGCGCAACAAAATCCGCCTGCACCTGCTCCCCCTGATGCAGCAAATCGCCCCAGCTGCCAAAAGCAACATCCTGAAAACCGCCTCACACCTGGCTGAAGCCGCCTTGTTCTACCGGCAAGCTGTGGACGAAAGTACCCGGCGAGTTCTTCGGGAGGAAGGCCGACGTATAGACATCCCTGCTCTGATGCAGGAACCAGCCCCCGCCACCTTACTTTTTGAAATCCTACACCCGTTGGGATTCAACGAAAGCCAAACGGAAGACATTTTCCAAGCCCTACAAGGCCAAAGCGGCAAGAGCTTCCAAGCCGGACAATGGCGTGTGCTGAAGGACAGAAACGACTTGCTTATCGAACCAGACACAACGCCTGCCCCTCCCCTTCTGGACATCCAGACGCGACCCTATATGCCGGGCGACCCCATCCCTCGCGGACGGGACGTTGCATGTTTCGATGCAGACAAGCTCACGTCTCCCCTCACCTTGCGCCTTTGGCGGAGAGGAGACACTTTCGTGCCGTTCGGAATGAAGGGGAAGAAAAAGGTTAGCGATTACCTCACCGATCGCAAATTCCCGGTGACACAGAAGGAGCGGCAATGGGTACTTTGTTGCGGAGAAGACATTATCTGGTTGGTAGGCGAAAGGAGCGACAACCGTTTCCGCGTGGACGAAAGCACCCGGAAAATCACCCTCATTCGGACTAAATAAACGCAAATAACGTACATTTTATTTAGTAATTTCAGATAAAATCCTTATCTTTGCGCCGTCGTAATCTACGACGGTTCAAATTATCCCAAATACATAATCATTCAAAAACAAATCAAAACCCAAGGAAGGCATCCGCACGACATGTCCTTACCTGTTTTGTGATATTCTAGACAAGAAATATTAATCCACACATCTATAATAAAGATATGTATAACATCATTCAACTGAACGACAAAAGTCTGTCGGAATTGCAAGCCATTGCCCAAGAGTTGGGCATTAAAAAGGCAGATACCCTGAAGAAAGAAGAACTTGTTTACAAGATACTGGATGAACAAGCCATAGCCGGGGCAACCAAGAAAATCGCAGCCGACAAACTAAAAGAAGAGCGTAAGGTAGAGAAACAGAAGCGTGTGCGCACAGCCTCCAAGAACACCAACACGCCCAAAGCAGACACCCCCAATAACAACAGTGCGCCCCAAGAAACACAGTCCCAGGCGCAACCCGAGAACAAAGAGGAGAACAAAACGGAGGAAACACCTGCTACCACACAAAAACGCAAACCGGGACGTCCCCGCAAAGTGAAGCAAGAAGCAGCAGAGGCTGCCCCTAAATCTCCCCAGGATACCCAGGCCGAAAAGCCTGCCGAACCCGTTGCAGACAACAAACCGGAAGAAAAAGCCGAAGCCAAAAGCCAGGATCCCCTTCCCACCCCTCTCACGGAAAATGCCAATGACTTTATCCCCATAGAAGACCTTCCCACCGAAAACGTAGAACTCCCTACCGAATTAATTGGCAAATTTGAAGCCACCAAGGCCACGCTGCCAAACCTCCCGGCCGAAATGCCCAAAGAACCTCGGCAACGCATCAACCGCAATGCCAATAACGGAAATAACCAACCCCGTCAAGCCCAGCAACGCCAAGCTCAAGCCAACAACAACGAATCTGACCGCAAACCTGCCGAAGCCGAGAAAGCCTACGAATTTGATGACATTCTGGGCGGCACCGGTGTATTGGAAATCATGCAGGACGGCTACGGTTTCCTTCGCTCGTCAGACTACAATTACCTGTCCTCGCCAGACGACATCTACGTGTCGCAATCCCAAATCAAACTCTTCGGACTTAAGACCGGAGACGTAGTGGAAGGCGTCATACGCCCGCCTAAGGAAGGTGAAAAATACTTCCCTCTGGTGAAGGTGTCCAAAATCAACGGACGAGACCCGGCATTCATCCGCGACCGTGTGCCCTTTGAGCATCTGACCCCGCTGTTCCCCGACGAAAAGTTCAAACTGTGCCGAGGCGACCAACGCGATACGCTCTCGGCACGCGTAGTAGACCTATTTGCCCCCATCGGCAAAGGACAGCGTGCCCTCATCGTAGCACAGCCCAAGACCGGTAAAACCATCCTGATGAAAGACATCGCCAACGCCATCGCCGCCAACCATCCGGAAGTGTACATGATCATGCTGCTCATCGACGAACGCCCGGAAGAAGTGACCGACATGGCCCGCACGGTCAATGCCGAAGTCATTGCCTCCACCTTCGACGAACCGGCCGAACGCCACGTGAAGATAGCCGGCATCGTCTTGGAAAAAGCCAAACGTCTGGTAGAATGTGGTCACGACGTCGTTATCTTCCTTGACTCCATCACCCGACTGGCACGTGCCTACAACACCGTTTCGCCTGCGTCCGGCAAGGTCCTCTCTGGCGGTGTGGATGCCAACGCCCTGCACAAGCCCAAACGCTTCTTTGGTGCAGCCCGCAACATCGAAGGAGGCGGTTCGCTCACCATCCTGGCCACGGCGCTGATTGATACCGGCTCGAAGATGGACGAAGTGATCTTCGAAGAATTCAAGGGCACTGGCAACATGGAATTGCAGCTCGACCGCAACCTCTCGAACAAGCGCATATTCCCTGCTGTCAACATCATGGCCTCCAGCACGCGCCGCGACGACTTGCTCCAAGACAAGCAGACGCTGGACCGCATGTGGATCCTGCGCAAATACCTGGCCGACATGACCGCCGTAGAAGCCATGGACTTTGTAAAAGACAAGTTAGAGAAGACCAAGGACAACGACGAGTTTCTGATCAGCATGAACGGTTAAAGAAAAGATTCTTCATTCTTAATTCTTCATTCTTCATTAAAAAACTATGTTTGACAACCTGAGTGAACGCCTCGAACGGTCGTTCAAGATACTGAAAGGTGAAGGCAAAATCACCGAAATCAACGTAGCAGAAACACTTAAAGACGTACGCAAAGCCCTGCTGGACGCCGACGTCAACTATAAAGTAGCCAAAAACTTCACCGACACCGTGAAGGAAAAAGCCTTGGGCCAGAACGTGCTGACAGCCGTCAAGCCCAGCCAGCTGATGGTGAAAATCGTACACGATGAACTGGCCACCCTGATGGGAGGCGAAACCGCAGACATCAACCTGGACGGCAAACCCGCTGTCATCCTGATGTCCGGCTTGCAAGGTTCCGGTAAGACGACTTTCAGCGGCAAGCTGGCACGTATGCTCAAGACGAAGAAGAACCGCCGGCCGCTCCTGGTGGCCTGCGACGTCTACCGCCCCGCTGCCATCGAGCAGTTACGCGTATTGGCCGAGCAAATCGGCGTGCCCATGTACAGCGAGCCGGACTCAAAAGACCCGGTTGCCATCGCCCAACACGCCATCCAAGAGGCAAAAGCCAAAGGATTGGACACGGTCATCGTCGATACTGCCGGCCGCTTGGCCGTGGACGAGGAGATGATGAACGAGATAGAAGCCATTAAGAAAGGCATACAACCCAACGAGATCCTCTTCGTCGTAGATGCCATGACCGGTCAGGACGCCGTGAACACCGCCAAGGAATTCAACGACCGCCTGGACTTCACGGGCGTCGTGCTGACCAAGCTGGACGGTGACACACGCGGCGGTGCAGCACTTTCCATCCGCTCGGTGGTGACCAAGCCCATCAAATTCATCGGTACGGGCGAGAAGCTGGATGCCATCGACCAGTTCCACCCCTCACGCATGGCCGACCGTATCCTCGGCATGGGCGACATCGTGTCCCTGGTGGAACGCGCCCAGGAACAGTATGACGAAGAAGAAGCCAAGCGGCTGCAACGCAAGATTCAGAAAAACCAGTTCGACTTCAACGATTTCCTGAACCAGATCCAGCAAATCAAGAAGATGGGCAACCTGAAGGAACTGGCCAGCATGATTCCCGGCGTAGGCAAGGCCATCAAGGATATCGACATCGACGACAACGCCTTCAAGAGCATCGAGGCCATCATCTACTCCATGACCCCGGAGGAACGCACCAACCCCGCCATCCTCAACGGCTCGCGCCGCCAGCGCATCGCCAAAGGCAGCGGCACCAACCTACAGGAAGTAAACCGTCTGCTGAAGCAGTTCGACCAGACGCGCAAGATGATGAAGATGGTGACCAGCAGCAAGATGGGCAAAATGATGCCCAAGATGAAGCGCTGAACAATGTAAAAATAGCAGAACAGGCCGGCTCTCCCTCCACGAAGGAAAAGCACTACTGATAATCAGATACATACACAGCCATCCACCTTCATCTCCCCTTAGTGGCCACCGAGGCACCGTCTTAGTGGCCACCTTTAGGGGGTCAAGGTGGCCACCAAGGCAAGGTCAAGGTAGCTACCGAGGGAAAAACCCGGCAGGCAATAAACATATTTTACCATATAAAGGAACATACTATGACACTGATTGACGGAAAAGCCATCTCCGCACAAATCAAGCAGGAGATAGCAGAAGAAGTGGCCCAAATCGTGGCCAACGGCGGCAAACGCCCCCACTTGGCCGCCATCCTCGTGGGGCACGACGGAGGCAGCGAGACCTACGTGGCCAACAAAGTAAAAGCGTGCGAAGTGTGCGGCTTCAAATCCACCCTTATCCGCTACGAAGACAACGTGACCGAGGAAGAACTCCTGGCCAAAGTGCGCGAACTAAACGACGATGACGATGTAGACGGATTCATCGTGCAGCTCCCCCTACCCAAGCACATCTCCGAGCAGAAGGTCATCGAAACCATTGATTACCGGAAAGACGTGGACGGCTTCCACCCCATCAACGTGGGCCGCATGTCCATCGGCCTGCCCTGCTACATCTCCGCTACCCCCAACGGCATCCTGGAACTGTTGAAACGCTACAACATCGAGACACAGGGAAAGAAATGCGTTGTCTTGGGTCGCAGCAACATCGTAGGCAAACCCATGGCCATGCTGATGATGCAGAAAGCCTATCCCGGCGATGCCACAGTGACCGTGTGCCACAGCCGCAGCCGCGACCTGGTGAAAGAATGCCAGGAGGCGGACATCATCATCGCCGCCATGGGTCAGCCAAACTTCGTGAAGGCCGACATGGTGAAAGAAGGCGCCGTTATCATCGACGTAGGCACCACCCGCGTGCCCGATGCCACCAAGAAATCCGGCTTCAAATTGACTGGAGACGTCAAGTTCGACGAAGTAGCCCCCAAGTGCTCCTACATCACCCCGGTGCCCGGCGGCGTAGGTCCGATGACCATCGTGTCATTGATGAAAAATACCCTGCTGGCAGGTAAAAAAGCCATCTATAAATAAGAGATACGACCCCATCTGAGGAGGTGCATTTACCATCGATGCACCTCCTTCTTTTTTCTACTTATCCCTCCGCTCCGGCATAGAGAAACGAGTAAAATCAAAGAAAAATGCGTTTTCTGCAAAAAAAGTCCATCAATCCTTTGCCAATTCAAAAATAACCTCTATCTTTGCACCGCATTTGAGAAATGCAACAACATGGTGGCTGTAGTTCAGTTGGTTAGAGCGTCAGATTGTGGTTCTGAATGTCGTGGGTTCGAGTCCCATCTGCCACCCGCAAGAAGTCCTTGATAATCGCAAGATTATTGAGGATTTTTCTTTTTGTAGACAAACGGAGAGAATACAAAGAGAGGACTTGAAAGAGTACTGTATCTATGATTGTTGGTCTATTGTTGTTCCCAAAAACATTAGAATAACATGCTGACATTCAAAGCTGAAATATTAAAGAACAAACAAAAGGCAGATGGTACTTACAATGTAAAGATAAGAATGACCCATAATAGGGAAGTAAAAAGACTCTCAACCAATATCTTTGTAAGACCCAATGACCTTACCAAATCACTCAAACTTAAAAATCCCGTATTTATAAAAGAAGCAGATGCTTTGGTCAGGCAGTATCAAGAAATATGCTCCACTCTTCCATTGGAAGCATCAACATATAGTATTGATGAAATACTGGAGTATATCAAAACAGAGCAAAATAGAAAGAAGAGTATTGACTTTATTCTGTTTTGTAAAGAATGGTTGGACAGGACAGAAATAAAAGGTAAAAAGAACTATAAGACGGCTCTCAATACTTTTATTACTTATATTGGAAAAGACTGCTTGCCCACCAATCAGATAACCAAAGACCTTCTAAAAGGCTTCTTGGAATATCTCTTGAAGAGAAGAGCGGAAAAAATTGCAGAACTTCAAAAGAAAGGTAAAAGAATACCTTCCAATAGAACCATATCACTCTATTTGGGTAGCATAAGGCATCTGTTCAATGAAGCCAAGAAAAGATATAATGACTATGACAGAGGCATTATACTTATCTCTAACTCTCCTTTTGAAAACTTTGAGATTCCTAAACAAGAAGCAACAAGGAAAAGAGCATTGTCACCTGAAACAATAAGAAAGATTTGGGAATTACCTTATATCCTTAATACCACCAATGGCAAAGAAAGGATATGTCCATATAATCTTGCAAAAGATTGTTTCATCTTGTCTTTCTGTTTGATAGGTATAAACTCGGTAGATTTATACAATTGTTCCGAATTGAAAGATAATATTATCACATATTATAGAACCAAGACAAAGGACAGAAGATTGGATAAAGCTAAAATGCAAGTACATATACCTTCAATAATTATGCCTCTTATGCAGAAATACAAAGATTTCACAGGGAATAGAATTTTCAACTTCTATCACCAATATTCTACTGCAAATAACTTCAACAGAGCTATTAATATGGGTCTTAAAGAGATTGGCAGGATTCTAAAAATAGATGATTTGGAGTTCTATGCAGGCAGGCATTCTTGGGCTACATTAGCTGTCAATAAGGTAGGCATAGACAAATACACAGTCCATGCAGCCCTTAACCATATAGATGAAGCCATGAAAGTGACTGATATCTATATTGAAAGGGATTTTGAAGTAGAGAATGAAGCCAACAGGAAGGTGTTGGAGTATGTGTTTGGATGGCATAAATA
>JAHLFO010000113.1 GCA_018883785.1 Candidatus Bacteroides intestinipullorum | reverse complement strand
CTCCACACCAACAGCACATGCGCAAACCGGTAGAAATCCGGTAGCAGAAAATGCAGCCTTGCGCGAACATAGAATCTTATATTTCAGATAGATACATAATAATCCGGTAGAAAAACGATAGAAAACTCTCTCTCTTTCAACTCCAAAAGCTTGTGAATCAGCTGCTATATCCATAATAACCAAGTCTGTGTGTTTTTGTAAACGGTTGATAATGAGTATGCTGCGGAGAGCCAAGTTCGGCGGGAACTCTGGTAATTTCCTATGTTGGCATGCAGACGCAGGAGGTTGAGATTCAACCGGATGTTCGGGTTGCATTGGTAGCGGACAATGAACTCTTGGATGAAGTCGTTGTCGTAGGTTATGGTTCTGCAAAAAAGGTTGGTACAGTAATTGGTTCCGTGGCTACTGTAACTTCGGATAAAATTGCGGAAAAACCTGTCATCAACGTAATGGACGCTTTGCAGGGACAAGTAGCCGGTTTGCAGGTGTTCACCAACTCTGGTGACCCGGGTGACAAATCCATGCGCTCGTCTTCTTACTTGCGTGGCGTGGGTTCGTTGACTGCTGGAACAGAACCGCTGTATGTGTTGGACGGTTCGCCGGTAAGCTCGGAAATCATGAGCATGATGAACCCCAATGACTTTGCTAGTGTGACGGTGCTAAAGGATGCGTCTGCCACCTCTATCTACGGTTCGCGTGCTGCCAACGGTGTTATCTATATCACCACGAAACGCGGACGGGCAGGTGAGAAAGCTTTGGTTAGCGTGTCAGGCAACTATGGTGTATCCATGTTGGCCCGCCGTATCGGTACGCCGATGAGCTCTGAACAGTACTTGGGATACTTGCTCGGCAATGGAGTGATCGACCAAGAGTATTATGACCACTATATGGGTACGGGCGTGAACACCGATTGGGAGGATTACTTCTTTGAAAACGCGCCCATGTATCAAGGCAACATCTCAGTGCAGGGAGGTAGCGACCGCACCATGTATTATCTGTCGGCTTCTTACCTAAACCAGGAAGGTATTGAGTATGGCAGCGGCTACGAACGCTATACGGTTCGCGCCAATGTGGAAACGCAAGTGAACAACTGGTTGCGCATGGGAGCCAATTTGGCTGGTGCCTACGACATCACGCAGGCGTCAGGTTATACCTACCAAGGCTCGAACAATCTGTATGGCGGTATTTTGGGCTCGCAGATGTATGCTCCTTATTATAACCCCTATGACGAGGATGGTAACCGCTTGGAGATAATACCCGGCTTGAATATGTATGACCCACGCTATTTGATTGATCAACAGCCAACAAAAAGCAATCAAGCCCAATTCAACGGCAATGCGTTCATCCAGCTGACCCCGTTGAAAGGGCTGACTATCCGCTCGCAGCTGGGTGTGGAAGCATACGACTGGCGTAGTACGAACAAGCAGATGCCTTCATTCATGATTTCACAGGGCGGTAGCGGCATGACGCAGGAGCGTTTTGCCCGCAGTTCGCAATTCACCATCACGAACACGGCTGAGTATAAGTTCGACATCAAGGATGACCATCACCTCACGCTGTTGGTGGGCCAGGAAGGCATCCGCAATGATTACAGCAGCTTCGGCTCACGGACTACGGGGCAGAACGACGACCGCCTGACCATGCTGCAACACGGTACGGAAGCAGTCCTGTTGGGGGCAGATTACAATACGGCCTACCAGTATGCCTATCTGTCGTTCTTCGGTCGCGCAGACTATGCTTACAAGGAGAAATACTTTGCAGACTTCTCCGTTCGTAACGATGCTTCGTCACGCTTCGGTGCAGATAACCGTAGTGCTACCTTTTTCTCGGGCGGTTTGATGTGGAATCTGAAAAAGGAAGCTTTCTTAGAAGATACGGATTGGCTGACAGACTTGCGCATTAAGGCTAGTGTCGGTTCTACCGGTAACTCGGAAATCGGCAACTATGACCACTTGGCCTTGATCGGCACCAACAACTATGGTGTGAACAACGGCTGGTATATTTCCGCTCCGGGCAATGAGCAGTTGGGATGGGAGACACAAATATTGAGTAATGTGGGAGTAGCTGCCACTTTCTTCGACCGTATTCGGGCTGAGGTGACGTGGTACAACCGTACTACCAAGGATATGTTGATGGAAGTTCCCGTGCCTTATACTTCCGGTTTCTCTTCCATCATGCAAAATGTCGGCTCGATGAAGAATACGGGTATTGAACTCAGCTTTGGGTTTGATGTGATCAAGACGCGCGACATGCTGCTGCAAGTAAACATCAACTACGCTTACAATAAGAACAAGATCACGGAGCTGTTCTATGGTTACGATGAGTGGCCGATGCCAAACTATACGCTGACTTACAAGGTAGGTGAACCTGTGCAATTCTACATGCCGGTATGGGCTGGCGTTGATCCTGCTGATGGCCAGGAAATGTGGTATGTACCGGGCACAAACGGTGAAACGACCAAGGATTATGACCTGGCCAGCTCAGGCGCTTTGGATCAAGCTACCGGTAAATCACGTTTTGCACCGCATACCGGCGGGTTTAACTTGAACTTTAGTTGGAAGGGCTTGTCTGTAGGTGCAGATTTTGCTTACGTCCTGGGCAAATACCTGGTGAACAACGACCGTATCTTTACAGAAAGCTCGCAAAATGCCATACAGGGTTTCAATCAATCTACAGCCATGCTGAATGAATGGAAGCAACCAGGCGACGTGACCGATGTTCCGGTATTCGGCTCTCCCCGTATCTTTGACACGCACTTGCTGGAGAATGCTTCATTCTTGCGCTTGAAGAATCTGGCCATCGGTTATGAATTGCCGAAGGTGTGGATGGAAAAGACCAAGTTCATCCGTAGCTTCAAGATCACGGCTGCTGCCCGCAATCTCTTTACAGTAACGAAGTATAAGGGCGCAGATCCGGAAATTGACACGAACCTTACGTATGGTGCTTACCCCAACACCCGCCAGTTTACCATTGGGGCAGAAATCACATTCTAATCTATTAAAAAAGTAAAGACTATTATGAAGAAAATACTTATCGGAGCATTTTGCTCGGCACTGGCCCTGCTTTCGTCTTGCGATCTGGACAAGTTCCCCTCTGCCAACATCTCGCAAGACACTTCATGGCAGAGCATTAGCGATGCCCGCAACTTCCGTTACGGCATCTATTCGTACCTGCAAGTAGTGAGTGGCGGTATCCATACCTATGCTGCCGACTACCAGTCTGATTTGTTCAACATGACCGTATCTTCGGGCAACCGCGGCGGCGACCTGCACCGTTGGGATTTCAATAATTCGCAGTATGACATCGAGGACATCTGGCAGTATAATTATACGCTGATCAACAACTGCAACAACATCATCAACAACATTGACCACATCACGGTGGCCGATGAAACAGAGCAGGCTGAGGCTAACAACATCAAGGGCGAGGCTTATCTGATGCGCGCCATGGCCTACCATACATTGGTCCTGCACTTTGCCAAGGATTATGAACCGGCCAGTGCCGCTACGGACTTGGGATTACCGCTGGTGGAAGTGGGCGATCCGAACGGTAAGCCCAGCCGCGCCACGCTGGAGGATACATATCAACTCATAAAGAGCGACATTGAACAAGCCCGCCAACTATTAAGCACGCCCGGTGAAGCCAATTCGGAATTCCTGACTATCGACGTGATTGACGCGTTTGAGGCCCGTGTGGATCTTTATGTGCACAATTATCAGGAGGCTCGAACTCTGGCGCAATCGTTGATGAGCAAGTATGCTTTAGTGAATACGGAAGATGGTCTGGCCGGCATGTGGCTGAACGATGAAGCTTCGGAGGTACTTTTCCGTGTTCGTATGACTCCCGACGACCGCACCAACGCGTTCTCTTATTACTTGAACTGGAGTACAACTGTCAATCATTGGGCACCTGATTTCATCCCTTCACAATGGGTTGTTGATCTGTATGAGGATGGGGATATCCGTAAGAACACTTCATTCTTGCAAGACGATGTGCAATGTAACGACATTCAGGCTTCTGACATCTACCTGCTGAACAAATATCCTGGTAATCCGGCCTTGGATGTGTCAACCGAATTTGAGTATTACAACATGTGGAAGCCTTTCCGGGCAGCTGAAGCCTACCTTATTGTGGCCGAAGCAGCCTATCGCGACAATGATGAGGCTGCTGCACTGGATGCGCTGAACCAATTGCGTACCAACCGTAATGCTTCTGCTTTGAGCGTGAGCGGCGATGCCCTGTTCCAAACTATTAAGGAAGAGTGGATTCGTGAGTTTGTTGGAGAAGGGCAACGTCTGAACGACCTGAAACGCTGGCATGACGGGTTTACACGGCATGACCCGCAAAATCCGGATATTCTGACTACCGGTGTGGGGATGGAATCTCTCAGCATTGAGGCTGACAATATGCGTTTTGTATGGGAAATTCCGGCTAACGACTTGAATGCTAACAGCAACCTGGTACCGAACTGGAATCAAGAATAACTTGTGATACATAAATAAATGAAAGTGTTAGGAGGATGTGCCTGCGAAGGTGTGTCCTCCTCTTTTTTCATTATAGCAGCTTATGGATAGCGGCATATAAGACCGGATACAATTGTCATTCTTCCTAAAAAAAAGAGGGCGCACCCTTTCGGGCACACTCTCTTTTACGCCATACCCTGCAAATATGGTTTTCGAGGCCCAGTCCTCCAAGCCAAGGACTCCAGTCCTCCTACTGCAAGGACTGCAGTCCTCCGCTGCAAGGATTGCAGTCCTCGGCTTGGAGGACTGGGCGCGGATTCCTCTGCCTCATGGCAACAACTTGTAGCTCTCCGTCAGCACTTCCAGCAGGAGGGGTTTCGCACCCCCTACGAAGCATTCCACGCCAATCACCATCAGGATGAGGCCCATGAGGCGCATCATGACGTTGTTGCCTGTCTCGCCCAGCACATTGACCAGCCGGGTAGAGGCGCGCAGGATGAAGTAGGTCAGCAGGTAGATGAAGGCGATGGAGCCTATCAGCACGCCTTTCAGCTCCATCGTCTGTGCGTCTTGCATCAGCACGATGGCATTGGCGATGGCGCCGGGCCCGCAGAGCATGGGGATGCCCAGCGGGGTGATGGAGATGTCGTTGGCGTAGGTCTTGATCTCCTCGTCCTTCAGCTTCATGGGGGTGTAGCGGGCTTGCAGCATGTCAAAACCGATCTTGAAGATGATGAAGCCGCCCGCTATGCGGAAGCCGTTGGTGGAGATGCCGAAGAACTTGAACAGGAATTGTCCGGCAAAGGTGAAGACCATGATGATGATGAAAGCCGTCAGCGTGGCGCGGGTCACGATGAAGCGGCGTTCTTTCTCGGTCATGCCCTGCGTCATGGTCAGGAACACGGGCATGGTGCCCAGCGGGTTGGTCAGCGTGAAGAAAGACGTCAGGCAGAGCAGGGCAAAGGGTAAGATAGTATCCATAATCAACTTTCAATGATCACAACTATTATAAGAAATCAGTCAGTTCCCGCAGGTCGCGGATGCGGTAGGTGGGGTTGAAGGGCAGGGGGGAGGCATCGTCGTCCGGGGCATAATAGGCTTGGTGCCATCCGGCGTTGCGTGCCCCCGTGATGTCGTTCTCCCAGTTGTCACCAATCATCAGCGATTCCTTGGCTTCGGACTGGGTGGCTGACAAGGCAAAGTCGAACAGTTCCTTGCGCGGCTTCAGCAGGCCGATGTCTTCGGACAAGATCACCTTCCGGAAATAGCCGTCTATGCCTGCTGCGCACATCTTGCGGTATTGCAATTCGCGGAACCCGTTGGACAGGATGTACAGGCGGTAGCGGGCAGACAGGTATTCCAGCACTTCGCGTGCATGGGGCATCAACTTCCGGCAGGTGGGTATCACGGCAAAGAAGTCCCGGGCGAAGGCTTGTGCCAATCCGGCATCTTCCACCCCTACCTGTTGCAGGGGATGGAAGAAGCGGATGCGGTTCAGTTCGTCTTTCGTGATGCATCCTTGGCCATATTCTTCCCACAGTTGCAGGTTGCGCTCCGTATAGAGGGCATAGAAATGGTCGAATGAGCGGAAGTAGCGTCCGTAGCCGTACTTGTCATACATTTCCCGGAACGTGTCGCGGGCATTCTCGGAGAAAGCCCACAACGTGTCGTCCAGGTCGAAAAACAGGTTCTTGTAGGGGCGGATAGGCACGTCTTATTTCACTTGTATGACCAGATACTTGGACACGCTCCAGAACTTTGTGGGGTCGGTGATCTTCAGTGTCAACTGACCCTTGTTGTCTTTCTCCAGGGCATACGAACCTGCGGGATGTGTGGTCAGCACGTCGGCCGATTTGGAGTAGAGCTTGATTTCCTTGGTGGTGCGGATGTCTATCTGCGTGAAGTAGTCCTTGTTCATCTTGTCATCCTGCATCAGGTCGCCTTTCTTGAAGACACCGGTGTTGGTCAGGATGCGTTGGTCCTTCAGCTCCTTCTTGGTGCCGAAGACGAACCAGGCGGCGTTCAGGGCTTTGTCTTGTGCGGCTACGGTCTGTGCCTTGGCTTCGTTCTCGGCCACCAGGGTTTCCTTCTCGGTGGTCAGTGTCGTGACGGCGGCGTCCAGTTCCTGGATGCGGATGTTCTTCGAGGCCAGTTCGGCTTGCAGCTCTTCGATGCGCTTGGTCTTTTCCACCAGTTCTTGCGTCAGGGATTCGACGGCTTTTTTCAGTTGGGCCGAATTGGTGCGGCTGCTTTTCAGTTGTTGTTGCAGCTTGGCAATCTGCTGTTTGTTCTCCTCCATCTGCTTGCGGATGAATTCGATGTCCGAGGCGATCTGTTCCTTGGCACTCAGCGAGCCTTCGCTCAGGGCGCCCCGTTGCAGGTCTACGCGGTTCTCGGCCGCATTGATTTGGCGGAAGCCTTCGGAGATCTCGTTGAAGGTTCCCATCATTTCGTCCAGTTCTGCATTCCGTTCGTTCAGCACGGCTTGCAAGGAGTCATTCTCGGCTTGCAGGCGGCTCTTGTTGCCACCTGTGCCATCGCACGAGGCCAATACGGCCGCAAATGCCATCAATGATACTACGAGCTTTTTCATAACACTTGTTTTTTTATGCTTGGTTAATGAATGGTTGTGTCAATCTTCTTTTCCGGCCACGACGAGTACGATTTCTCCCTTGGGCTCTTGTTCGGTGAAGTGCCTCACCAGTTCGTCCAAGGTGCCTCGCACGGTTTCTTCGTGCACCTTCGAGATTTCCCGCGAGACGGAGGCTTGCCGGTCGGCGCCGAAGCATTCGGCCAGTTGGGTCAACGTCTTCACCAGGCGGTAGGGCGATTCGTAGAAGATCATCGTCCGATGCTCTTCCGCCAAGGCTTGCAGGCGGGTCATGCGTCCTTTCTTCTGGGGCAGGAAGCCTTCGAAGCAGAAGCGGTCGTTGGGCAGTCCCGAGGCGACCACGGCAGGCACGAAGGCCGTCGCGCCCGGCAGGCATTGCACCTCGATGCCGTTGCGTGCGCATTCGCGGGCAATGAGGAAGCCGGGATCGGAGATGCCCGGCGTGCCGGCATCCGAGATGAGGGCGACGTGTGCTCCCGCCTTTATCCTGTTTATAACGCTTTCCACCGTTTTATGTTCATTGAATTTATGGTGGGATTGCAGGGCGTTCTTGATGTCAAAGTGCTTGAGCAGGATGCCGGAGGTGCGCGTGTCTTCGGCCAGGATCAGGTCTACTTCCTTCAGGATGCGGATGGCGCGGAAGGTCATGTCCTCCAGGTTTCCCACGGGGGTGGGCACGATGTATAGTTTGCCTTGGTCTGTCATCGGTCAAAGTATTTTTTCAGCAGTTCGGTGAAATCGTTGGCGGCTTCGTTGCCGTCTTCCGGGCGGACTTCTCGGGTGAAAGTTTGCAAGGCTTCGTCCAGCGTCGGGGCTTGCTCCAGCTGGGCCAAGACTTGGTTCATGCGGGCCGTGTCTCCTCCAAAGAGTTCGCGCGAGAAGCGGAAGACATCGTTCAGGCTGAGGGCGTGGCGCAGGTCGCCGGCTGGGCGTATGCGCTCGGCCAGTATGGCGGCCTGGGGAGCGGGCGAAGGCGGGGCAGGGGTGGACAATGTTTGGCGAAGAGGCTCGCTTGGCGGAACTTTGGCGTCGTCAAGTCCTCGCAAAGCCTCTGCCAAGTCCTCGAGGTGGCGTTGCATCTGCTGGATGTTTCGTTGGGCGACCTTGGCCAATGACGGGTCGCTGGCCGTGTGCATGGCTTGTATCAGGCATTTCAGTTCGGCCAAATCCAGCTCTATGTCGTTCAAGATAGTTTGCATGATTAGGGTCTGCTTAGACGTTTGGCCACAAATGTAGAAATAAATACTGAAATAACACTGGAAAGGGAGCAAAAGTCTTTCTTTCCCGATGTTTTTCTTGACGGACGCTTCCCGTTGAGCGAAAAATCGTATTTTTGCAATCAGAATCAGATAAACAACTTGAGCATGGTAGTATTTTCGGAAGACCATATTGAGGAAACGAGGCGCAGGGGGCGGATAGAGGTCATCTGCGGCTCGATGTTCTCCGGCAAGACGGAGGAATTGATCCGCAGGTTGAGGCGGGCGCAGTTTGCCCGGCAACGGGTGGAAATCTTCAAGCCGGCCATCGACATCCGCTATTCGGAAGAGGATGTGGTGTCCCACGACAGCAATGTCCTGTCTTCCACGCCCATCGATTCTTCGGCCAGCATCCTGCTGCTGGCATCGGAGGTGGACGTGGTGGGCATTGACGAAGCCCAGTTCTTCGACGACGGGCTGGTGGAGGTGTGTGTCCAGTTGGCCGACAATGGCGTGCGGGTCATCGTGGCAGGCTTGGACATGGATTTCCGGGGACGCCCGTTCGGGCCCATGCCTGCGTTGTGTGCCGTGGCGGACGAGGTGTCCAAGGTACATGCCATCTGCGTGAAATGTGGCGAGCTGGCCACTTTCTCCCACCGCACCGTGAAGAACGACAAGCAGGTGCTGCTGGGCGAGACCGCTGAGTATGAACCCCTGTGCAGGGCGTGCTACCGGCGTGCCTTGTTGGCGGAGCAGGAGCGTGAAGACTAAAAGGATTTGCAAACGAATAAACCCACCTACTCTTTATATACTATACTAAGGATGGAACGTAAGAAAATCACCTTCGACAGCTTTATCCGGGGCATCCTGGTGGCGGTAGTCATCATCGGCATCCTCTGGCTTTTCAAGCGGCTGAGCAGCGTGCTGCTGCCTTTCTTTGTGGCGTGGCTCATTGCCTATCTGATTTATCCGTTGGTCACCTTCTTCCAGCATCGCTTGCGCCTGAGGAACCGGGCCTTGGCCATCGTCTGCGCCCTGTTTTCCATCTTGTTGGTGGGCGGGTTGGCCTTCTACCTGCTGGTGCCGCCTATGATTCAGGAGTTTGCCCGGGTCAAAGACCTGCTGGTGGAGTATTTCTCCTATGGCAACCGGGGGAGCAATATCCCGCAACTGTTATCGGAGTTCTTGCGCGACCATGTGGACCGTGAGGCCCTCTCGCAGGTGCTGAACAGCAGCGACATCCTGACGGCCCTGAAGGAGGCCCTGCCACGGGTATGGGGATTGTTGGCCGAGTCGGTCAACATCCTTTTCAGTTTCTTCACTGTGTTCATGGTGCTGCTCTATGTGGTCTTCATCTTGTGGGACTATGAAAGCATCGCTACCGGTTGGGTGCATCTGGTGCCTCCCCGTTACCGTCCCTTCGTGGTGGGCGTGTTCAACGACATCAAGGACGGCATGAACCGCTATTTCCGTGGCCAGGCGTTGGTGGCTTTCTGTGTGGGCATTCTCCATGCGGTTGGCTTTCTCATCATCGACTTCCCGCTGGCCGTGGGGTTGGGTTTGCTCATCGGATTGCTGAACATGGTGCCCTACTTGCAAATCATCGGGTATATCCCGACGGTGATCTTGGCCATCCTCAAGGCAGCCGATACGGGGCAAAACTTCTGGCTCATCCTGTTGGGAGCCGTGATTGTGTTCGTGGTGGTGCAACTCATCCAGGACATGGTGCTCGTGCCCCGCATCATGGGCAAGATTACAGGCTTGAATCCGGCCATCATCCTCCTGTCCCTGTCCATCTGGGGCTCGCTGATGGGGATGCTTGGCATGATCATTGCCTTGCCGCTGACCACGTTGATGCTGTCCTACTACCAGCGTTTCATCATCAACAAGGAAGATATTCATCAATCTCATTCGTCTGATAGTCAGAGTTTTTTGGAATAGACGCAAAAAATAGTGCAAAAAAACTTGCCCAAAACTATTGCACTTCTGAGAAAAATGCCTACCTTTGCACTCGCTTAACGGCAATAAGGTTTGATTCGCTAGCTCAGCAGGTAGAGCACAACACTTTTAATGTTGGGGTCTTGGGTTCGAGCCCCAAGCGGATCACCCGCTAAAGTTTGAACGAAGCCCTGAGTATTATTCTCAGGGCTTTTTCTTTTATAAGCCCTATCGATGATCAAGGAAATATTCGGATTGCTGCCCGAACGTGAACGGAAGCGCAGCGTGTGGATAGCACTGGCGGTGCTGGTTCGGGCCATGTTGGACTTTGCCGGCGTGGCTGCCCTGATTCCCCTGTTGTTGGCGGTGCTGAAGCCGGGAAGCAGCCGCCCGATGATGTTGTTGCTCTGCGGTGGCGTCCTGCTGTTTGTCGTGTTCAAGAACGGGCTGGTGGCATTGCTGGCGCAGACGGAGAGTCGCTTTCAGATGCGTGTCTACCGGGACTTCAGCCGACGCATGTTCGTCAATTACTATCGTCGTGGCCTGCTGTTCCTCAAGAGCAAGAGCAGCGTGCAGTTGGGCTATGAAGTCAATTATATCTGTTACACCTTTTGCCTGTGTGTCATGGCGCCATTGTTCCGCATCGGGGGCGAGGCCATCCTGGTGCTGCTGATGATCACCGCGCTTGTCGTGTGGGAACCGTTGGCGGGACTGTTGTTGTGTGCCGTGCTCATTCCCTTGGCTATTCTCTATATTCTTATTGTCCGCAAACGCTTGCGTGCCTTTGGCCGTGAAGAATTGGAAGCCCGTCGGAAGCAGTCGCGCACGGTGGTCGAGGCTTTCCGCGGTTATCCTGAGATTGAGATAGCCCAGTCTTTCGGTACGTCCATGCAGTCTTTCGATCAAGGGATGGATGCCATCGTCCGCAGTCGTTTGCGCATGGAGCGTTACCAGCTGTTTCCCCAGTTCCTGTCCGAAGCGGCTATCGTGGCGGGCATTGCCTTGTTGGTGGGCGCGGGGCGTGGCGATGTGGGCATCATGAGCGGTGTGTTTGCCGTGGCTGCTTTCCGCTTGATTCCGGCTATGCGCGGCATCCTGAACAGTTGGGCTACCCTGCAAAATGCTTCGCACTCCATAGCCGTGGTGGCCGACGGCATTGCCGACACCGCCTCCGGGCAAGCATCGGATACACCTGTACCTTTTACGTTCGAGCACAGCCTGCGTCTGGAGAACTTGGGCTTTGCCTTTCCGGACGGCTGCTTACTGTTCAGCGGGCTGAACCTTGAAATCCGCCGAGGTGAGCGCATCGGGGTGCGTGGAGCCAGTGGTTCGGGCAAGTCCACCTTGTTTAATCTCTTGCTTGGCTTCTTTCCTCCTACCGAAGGGCGCATCTGCATTGATGGGCGCGAATTGTCTCCTTCCAATCGTAATGCTTGGCATAGGCTGGTGGGCTATGTCCCACAGGAGATCTTCATCATCGAGGGTTCTTTGGCAGACAACGTGGCCCTTGGCCATCTGCCTCCCGACCGAGACAAGGTGGCGCACGTCCTGGAGCAAGTGCAACTGAAGGAATGGGCGGAGACCCTCCCGCAAGGATTGGATACGCCGTTGGGCGAATACGGCAGCCGGCTCTCCGGCGGACAGAAGCAGCGCATCGGCATTGCCCGCGCCCTTTATAAGGAGGCAGAAGTGCTGTTCTTCGATGAGGCCACCTCGGCATTGGACAGCCGCACCGAGCAGGAAATCAACGAAGCGCTCCGGGCTTTGTCGGGACGTTACCGGGAGTTGACCATGATCATCATCGCCCACCGCGAATCATCGCTCAAGGTCTGCAACCGCATTTTCGACTTGGAGACCGGGGAGGTCGTTGTGAACGAAGAATGAGTAATTAAGCATGAAGTATAAAAATAGAATATAGGATGAAGAACGAACAAAATTATCTGATAGCCGGTTTCCGCCTGCGTGCGGAGGGCGATAAACTGACAGCGGCTATGGCCACCCTGCAAGGATTCAAGGTGTTTGCCACGGACAGCCGGGAGGGCAACGAGCCGCTCATCCGTCTGGTGGCCACCGATGAGGAGGCACCTGCTTTCAGCCAAGAGATGTACCGCAGCACGGTAGACGATGTGACCAGCCGATTTGGCCGGTATGAAGACGGGTATTGCTTTGCTTCGGATTATGCCGACGGCCGTGGCATCCGGATGTGGAACCCGCAGGACACGAATGTGTTCTACCTCTCCCACGACCTCGACCCACGCCTGTTGCGCTTCACTTGCTGGATTGCCTTTGGCATAGGCATTGCCCCGCACGATGCAGTGGCTATCCACACCAGCGTGCTCACCTATCAGGGCAAGGCGGTGCTTTTCCTTGGCGAGAGCGGCACGGGCAAGAGCACGCACACCCGGCTCTGGCGCGAATATATTCCTGGTGCGGCCTTGCTGAATGACGATAGCCCTATTGTCCGCATCCACGACGGAGTGCCCTACGCCTACGGCAGTCCCTGGAGCGGAAAGACGCCCTGCTATAAGACCGAGCGTTATCCCTTGGCGGCCTGCGTGCGCCTCTCGCAGGCGCCTTACAACAAGATGGAGCGGCTCAGCATCCCGCGTGCATACGCCGCCCTGCATCCGTCCTGCCCGCCTGACTTTGCTTACGATGATGCGCTCTACGACCACATCAGCCGCGTGCTCAATGCCCTGCTAGGCAGTGTGACGGTCTATCACCTGGCTTGCTTGCCCGATGAGGCTGCGGCGCGTCTGTCCTGCACTACCATTTTCGGCCAGTCATGCGCAGAGTGACCCTTCCCAACCAGTTCCTGGCGGAGGCGGCGCGTGCCTTGGCCGATGGCGAGACCGTGAAGATTCACATCACGGGCGAGAGCATGTACCCCTTTATCCGCAGTGGGCGGGATACGGTGGAAATTGTTCCCTGTCCGCCCGGAGGCGAACTGCCCGCCTGGTGTTGTCCCTTCTACCAATGGGGAGGCAACTACATGATCCATCGCTACATCGGCCGTGACGGGGATGACTGTCTGATGCTGGGCGACGGCAATGTGGCCCGCATCGAGCGTGTGCCCCGTCGGGAAATTATCGGATTGCTGCGTCGCATCCATCATGCAGACGGCTCGGTGCAGGATTGCACGGATCCCCGCTGGCTACGGCGGGCGCAGTGGTGGTACCGCCTGCGCCCGCTACGGAGGTGGCTGTTGCCGTTCCTCAAAAGAATCGTAAGGTATTGACCCCGTCATTCGCTGACGATGCCGCAACGGATGAGGGTATCCGCCCAGCGGCGCACGTCGGTTTCGGCTTGTTCCTGAGGGATGCCGTAGTGGTCCACGAGGACGGCGGCACCATCGGCGATGGTGAAATCCTTCCCGCTGAGGGATTTCCACAGCAGCAGGGCGGTGGCATTGAGGGAAATGACCTTGGTCATGTCGGCTTGGGACTTGCCTTGCTCGACGATGAGGTTCTCGCCGGCTATCTGGCGAACCTTGTAGTTGTCTTTGATGCGCATGATGTTCTGTCTTTTTAGGGTTTGAATGGCGCAAATATAGGCAAATCCCCTTGATAACGAAAAGAATTTGAAGAATTAAGTAAGATACAAATGCAATGACACAGATTCAACAACAGTTTTTCGCCCTTTTGCGGGCGGGCTTGTGGGGCAAGGCGCCCGATGCTTCCTTGTTTGGCGCAGGCACGGACTGGGCTGCCTTGTTGGCTGCGGCCAAGAAACAGTCGGTGCAGGCTGTCGTGCTGGACGGCGTGCAACTGCTTCCCGCGGATTGTCGTCCGCCCAAGCCGATCTACCTGCAATGGTGCGCCCTGAGTCTGCACACCGAAGAACAGAACGAACTGCTGAACCGCGAGCTGAACCATCTCTATGCCCTGATGCGTGCCCACGGCATCGAGCCGGTATTGGTCAAGGGGCAGGCCGTGGCACAGTGCTACCGCCATCCGGAGCATCGCCGCTGCGGGGACATCGACTTTTATATCGGCCTTGAGGATTATGAGCGGGCCAACGCTTTGCTACGTCCGGAGGCCACGCAGGAAGAGGAAGAAATCTTCAAGCACGCTTGTATGCACTGGCACGGCGTTATCGTGGAGAACCATCGCATCCTGATCAGCCTCAGCCGCCCGGCCGCCGACCGCCGGATGCAGCAACTTACTGCCGCGTGGGGACGCGACAAGGCTGCGTGCCCGTTGCTCAGGGTGGGGGAGACGGAGGCTCGTGTGCCGCCTGCCGCCTTCCATACGGCCTATGTCCTGACTCATGCCGCCCTGCATTTCCTCAACGAGGGCATCGGGATGCGACAAGTGTGCGACTGGGCCTGCCTGCTCCATGCCCATCATGCGGATGACGAACTTCGCGAAGTGGCGCGCTTGCTCCGCTGTTTTGGTCTGGCCCGTGCGGCACGGCTGTTCGGTGCCCTGCTGGTGCGCCAATTGGACTTTCCGGCCGAATGGCTGCCCGTGCCCTGCGGACCGAAGGATTTCGCCAAGGCCGAGTGGCTCTTGCAAGACATCTGGGCAGGCGGTAACTTCGGTGTCGGGCAGCACCGCAAGCGTCCCCGCGGCTACTGGGCGGGCAAGTGGTACACCCTGCGGCGTGTGGTCAAGCGTTGCTGGCAGATGGGCGCCCTGGCTCCCGGCGAGGCGTTCTGGTATCCCATTATGGTCGCCGTCCACTCGGTGCAGATGCAGGTGAAGATGCGGATGAGGCGGTAATCACCTCCCCCCTTACCCACAGCTCGTGTATGCGCGGACTATTGAAGCGCACACGGGCTTTTTTGTTGAAGTAGCCGCTGGTGCTCTCAAAATGAGGTGTCCCCCTTAAGTATCACAAAAAGGGTGCGTCGCTCATCACGACACACCCTCTTCCGATAATTTAATTAGATGCCTAATCTTGAAAATGAATTTGGTTTAGAATTCTTTCCATGATTTTTCATTGAAGTTGTACCACAGATACTCACCAGCATTATTCTTAGCTACAACTTCTGCTTCAGCCTTTACATACGGAGAATTGTTGCTGGAATCCCACGTGATGGCACCGCACTGAGTACCGGCTTGAGCTATCCAGTTGTTAATTTCTAGATAACCGTTGACCACATTCAGCGTATATACACCGATGTTGAGCGCGTCCACCTTAATAAAGGTCTTTCCACGAGTAACACCACTTATTGCAGCACTGCTCATCAATGTTACAGACTTAACTACGAGATTCTTGTCTGCAGGGATGTTCTTGAGATCCTCGTACAGTTCAATGTCTTTGCCTTGCAGCAGGTCGATATTGTTCAAGTTCTCCTTATTTTCCATGTCAATCTGTGTTTTGATCACGATTTTCGTCACCCTGCTGAAGTCATCGTACAGAGTCTTCACGTCAGCCAGCGTACCGGCAGAGATTTCCAAAGTTGCCGGAGCATAGTTGGTGTCAGGAGTCGTGGGATAATCTTTAGGAGCATTTCCAGCCCAGTTGTCGCCGTAGCAGATCAAGCCTTTTTCGTTCAGGTAAACTGTGCCTTGGTTGTTCACTTTGGCTACACCGGCTTTCGGATTGCTACTCTTGTCAAGAGCGTCAGCCTTGAAGACATCCTTGTTGCTCGGGATAAACAAGCTTGCAGCGTGAGCCACATACTTTTTGTCATCGTAGCTTGCAATAGTTACAGTGCTCTCTTGTGCATCAACCGTACCCTTGATGGTTGTCGTACCGGCCTTGATGTCAAAGATGTTTCCGCCAATCAGCATATCCGTCAGAGTCACGTTGCCGTTGATTTCAATATCGGCATTCGGGAATTGAGTATCCCAGTATACGCGCTTGCCGTTAGCATCGAGTGCTGCTGTACCAATGGTACCGCCATTCTCTTTAACAATCACATTCTTAACAGCAGTAGCCTGAGCAGTAACTTGACTGTTGCTGTTCGTCACAGCCACACCTTCGATGCTGCCTCCGTCAACGATCAATTCCGTAACACCGGCCTTGATCACATCCAGCAAGGCTGTCTTCGCTTTTGCAGTGAAAGAGATTGTACCCACCTTGGTGAAGTTGGCGTTGATATTGTTCGTAATGTCAATGATACCCTTATTGGAATTAACATTGGTAATCACACCAGCACCAGCACCAACGTAGATCTTGCCGTATTCATTGTTATTCAGGTTGTAGATCTGTCCGTTGTTGTAGATAACTGCATATTCTTCTGCGTCACTACCCACTTGCTGACCTTCGTTTGTGAAGTTACCGCCGGCTCTCAAGATACCCTTTTCACCTACAGTTACCGTAGCATTGGCTTCGTTCGAAGCAGAATTGTAAACTGTAACCTCGGCATTGATGTTCAGCTCACCCTTATTTTTAACGGCCAGTTGCTCAACCTCAGCATTGATAGTTAGGGTTCCCTCGTTTTCAGCCACGTATAATACTTTGCCTTCTTTGTTGTTATCCCATTCGATAGCGCTGTTGACAGTTACGGTAGCGCCTTCAGCGATATACAGGTTTTGCTCCTTAGCCGAAATAGGTTTGTTGTTCGAACCCGTGATGCCGGTATATTCTCCATTTACATAAGATTCAGAACCCAGCGTCAGGTTGTTCTTTATTTCAACGTCCGTGTTCACGATGATCTTGTCCAAGATATTGGCAGCGGCGCCTTCTTCGATGGTCAGCATGTTGTCCATGCTTTCCGCATTTTCAACCACCATTCTGGCATCCTCCCAATCCTCGCTTACCAGATACTCGCTCATTTCCTTGGTCAAAGTAACATCGTTCATCAACGTAGCGGTGAAAGGACGACGCATATTCTTGTTCCACTCGATGAGTTGAACCAAGTCTTTTTCGTTATAGACATTCATCTGGTTCGGCTCTTGGATGGAGTTTCCATCAATTTTCAGCGTCACAGAACCGGGCTCTTCCGGAGAAATCACGGTAATCGGGTTGTCAGTGATAACCGATACTTTGTCCTTATCTACCAATTCGCTGTTGAACTTGGAGATAATCACGCCTTTCATCATGCCTTTGTCCGTGTAGACATAAGCCGTGATGTGATTGCCCTTCTTTTCATCATACTTATAGATATTGGTCATGATGAGGAACTTGGCGGAATCCTGAGGCTTCAAGACAGGAGCATCGTATACTGTCAATTCAGCACGATGGTCGCAGCCTTCCACCGGATTGATTGTAGCGCGCAGAGCATTGTCACGATCGTAGTTATCTGACTTCTCTGTGTTGTTTACCAATTGTCCAAGACTGCTATATCTTTCGGTGAATTGATCATTATAGCTCCACGTTTTGTTGGCGAATGTCATTTCCGTGTAGTTGGCATAGTTGAAGTAGTTGGCTGTCGTCCATCCTGCTAATTTTGTGTTAACGTTATAACCGTCCTTAACTTCGCCATTCTCGCCCTGGTAGAGTGCATTCGTCGGGTCAATCTTGATGACCGTATTGAAGTCTGTAGATTCCAAGACGATCTTCTTCACTGTGTAGCTACCCGTAGATTCGTTTTTGATGGTAATACCTACAGCACCCAATACCGGAGTCATTTGCAAATCAGCACTTACCACATCAGCGCTTTCCACACCAGCCTTGATGCGTGCATAACCGATGAAAAACTGGTTAGCTGCATAAGCCGCTTGCAGAGCTTCAGGAGTCGTGCCGTGCTGTTCCTGAATACTCAAGTCGTGCAAAGCTTCACGCTTGCCTTCATAAGTAGCAAAGGGGAATGCGAAGAAGTAGTTACCTTCTTGCATCTTGGCATCGCAGCTCCACGTGCCATCATCCTTACGTGTAAAAGGATAGTCTGTATGGATCTGATCGGACAATACGTATCTCTGCGTCCAAGTGTATTCGTTCCACTTCTTGGCAGGTACCGTGCTGGGACGATCACCATTTACACCCTCTTGTGAATCATTCCAATCGTCCATCAGCAAAGCGCCGATAACGTCACCTTTTCCCCACTTATATCCTTCTTCCTTAGTAAAGCCAAGACGTGTGGCAGCACCGTCTTCACCTACCAAATTCAGAGTCACATTCTCAACTGTGGGACGCTGATTGTCCACGCCACCGGGAACACTCTGAGCATTGTCTAAGAATTCTTCATTAGAACAAGCAGCGAACAGCGCCATCAACGCCGTCGTCATCAATACGTGTTTCGTTCTCATTTTACTTGAATTATTAATTGTCTTAAGTTGCTTTGGTTATTCTCTTCTATTAGAAAGGGAAGCCGCCTGTACCGTCATCGCTAAAGCCTGGATCATTAGGGTTGTCAACAGTGCTCCCTTCAAATCCTTTCTCCACTGCCACCTCAAGGATTTCCACCTCGGGCGCCACATACATTTCTTTCTTTTCCATAAGTCTTTCTTGTTTTTAGTGTTAATAATATAAAGTTTGATTCTCTTCTGATGGGTTACACGATTTAAGTTTCTGCGCCCATTGTCAAGAGGTTAGGGCGCGATTCAGGGTGCAAAGTAACGAAGTAATTTCCCGAATTTATTTCGGTGGCAATGGGGTGGGAATCAGGGGATTGGCGAATGAGGGAGGACGGAGGAGATTTCAAAAGGGGCGGGGCGAAGGACGGGGAGAAGTGGATATGGGATTGGCAATCAGGCGATTGGGAGGACGGGAAGAGGACGGATATATCCGCGTGGCACCACTTTTTGACACCACCTAAGCGACATGGAAGTGTATGGGTACCAGCACGATAGAGGTGATTGGGTAGCAGATGGGCGTAGGCATTGGCACCACATTTTGACACCACCCCGCGAAATGTGTCAAGATAAATTAAGGAAGGCTTTTTCCGGGGGACGGGTGACGCGGATTGCGAAAAAAACACTACTTTTGCAGCGGTTTAATGGATACGGATGAAGATTAAAATCAAAAAGATACATTCCGAGTGGTGGGCGTACGTGTGGCAATACCGCAAACTGATGGGGAGGCTGGCTGCGCTGGGTGTCTTCGTAGGGTTGATCGTGTGGCTTAGCATACCCAATGAATACCAGACGGACATCTTCACCGTGGCTGAACCGCGTGTGGTGTATGTGGATCAGTATGGGGCGGTGACCACCAATTCTGCCAGTGCCGATCGTATTCGAGATGCCATCTTGCCCAGCAATTACTACAGGTTCATGACATCACCTACTTTCCTCTTACCCCTTACCCGCATCGCTGTCACGTTGGACGACGACGCACACACCTCCATGACCCTCTATGACTATATGGCCGAGCACCAGCGTTACCCGTGGTGGCGGTATGTCGTCGGCGGCGTGCTCAGCATTCCGCGCCTGGTGCTCATGCCTTTCCGAGGCGGAGGGGAAGGCAATGTCTCGCCGAAGCCGCCTCTCCGCGAGACTTTGCCACCGGACGATGGGGGCGTTGTCCGCCTCTCGCGCAAGGATGCCCGCGTGCTCGGCGCCCTGAGGCGTTGCCTTGGCGTCAAGATCAATGGCGACAAGCAGAGCGTCACCTTGATGGTGCGGATGCAGGATCCCTTGGTTTCTGCTACCGTGGCAGACAGTCTCCTGGCTCATGTCCAACGCTACATGACCCGCTACCGCCGGGAGAAGGAGCAAAAGTTGCTGACCGAGAATGAGAGGTTGCTCCGCCAGGCCCGTGAGGATTATTACCGTGCCCAGGACGAATATGCCCATTATGCCGATTCGCACCAAGACCTCGCTACCGCTACCGCCCGCGCCGAACGGGCAAAGCTCAGCGTGCGGATGCAACTGGCCGAGCGCGAATACCGCCGCGCCGATCGCCTGGTGCAGGCTTCACGCCGACGGGTGGCCATGGAGCGGCCGGTGCTTACCGTGATCGAGGGC
>JAHLFO010000112.1 GCA_018883785.1 Candidatus Bacteroides intestinipullorum | reverse complement strand
TAGGAATTTATGTGCGCGGAGCGCACAATGGTCAATGGTTAATGATAAATGATTAATAGACTGTACATGAGCCATTTTTGTCACGTATTAACCATTAACCATTTATCATTAACCATTGCGGGCAAAGCCCGCTAAATTATCATTTATGGCAAGAAACAGCAAAACCAACGACTGGAAAGACCGCCTGAACGTGGTCTATTCCACCAACCCCGACTTCCAATATGAGACCGAGCATGAAGAGGAGACGCCTACCCTGCCCTCGTCCCAACAACGCCTGCGCGTACAGCTGGATCGGAAGAACCGGGGCGGGAAGACCGTGACCCTCGTGACCGGCTTTGTCGGGGCGGAAGATGACTTGAAAGAATTGGGCAAGTTCCTGAAAAACAAGTGCGGTGTGGGCGGCTCAGCCAAAGACGGTGAAATCATCATCCAAGGCGACTTCAAGCAGAAAGTAGCCGAACTACTGGTGAAGGCGGGTTATACACAGACCAAAACCATCGGTTAATACCTAAAAAAAAGCCGCCCGAAGCTTTTCTCGCTCCGGGCGGCTCATCACATTTTATCTCAATGCGTGTACCCGTTTATTCAGCACGCAACGTATAACGCTTGAAGTCCAGCACCGTCAGATCCTTGTCTTGCGACTTCAGATAGTCTGCGATAGTCATCTTGGCGTCCTGGATGTACTCTTGGTTCAGCAGGCAGTTCTCCTTGTAGAACTTGGCCATACGACCTTTTGCGATATTCTCTACCATCTGGGCAGGCAGATTGGCAGCTTTTTCGGCAGCAACCTTCTCCTTCAGGTCACGGATTTCCTGAGCCTGAGCCTCGGTGATGTTACCCTTCATGATGCCCTCGTTCAGGTGCTCTTCGTTCTCAGCGATATAGAGGTTGAAGCCGGCTTTCTTCAGGGCAGCTTCTACAGCCTTCTGCACCTGCTCCATCTTCGTCTTCTCGATAGCCACCTGCATCTCGTTGGCCTTCACCTCTTCGGGAACACCAGCCTCGTTGACTGCGATAGGATTCATGGCAGCGATCTGCATAGCCACTTCCTTGCCCACTTGCGCATCGGCCTCCTTGTTCAGCACGACCATCGTGCAGAGGAAGTTCTTGTTCTGGTGGTTATAGGTAGCAATGCACGGACCTTCTACCGTCAGGTAGCCGTCCAGCTCCATCTTTTCGCCCGTGATACCGCTGCGATCCGTTACGGCTTCAGCCACGGTCATTTCGCCCAGCTTCAGAGCCTTCACTTCGTCCAACGTCTTGCACTTGTTGGCAACGGCAGCATCGAGGATGTCATGCGCCAACTTCACGAAATCAGCATTCTGAGCCACGAAGTCCGTTTCACACTTCAAGGCAATCATGGCGCCGAAACCGTCCACTGCCTTTACCAACACGCAACCCTCGGAAGCATCGCGGTCCGAGCGCTTTGCGGCAACAGCCTGTCCCTTCTCACGGATAATCTTCACAGCCTTGTCAAAGTCGCCTTCAGCTTGTGTCAAGGCGTTCTTGCAATCCATCATGCCAGCACCCGTCATCTTGCGGAGCTTGGTTATATCAGCCATTGTTACAGCCATATTTCTATTCTTTTTTTAAGTTAAAGGAATTATTCTATTAAAAATAAAAGTAGTTAGCAGCAAGCAGGACACGTAGTAAGTAGAGATATGCGCTGCACAACTTGCAGACCTTTCTACCGGCTACCGACTACTGACTACTAACTACTTCAGTATATGTTATGCTTCTTCGTCTTCCTTGATGAAGGCAGCAGCCTTGGAAGCGTTGATGGCCTCCTCGTCAGACTTGTCCAGGCGAGCCTTGGAAGCACGTCTCTTGCCCTTGTTGGCATTGCCTTCGCCGGCAGCTTCCATGTCCACCTTCTCAGCCTTGCGCTCTTCCAAGCCTTCTTGCATGGCAGCGCAGCAAGCATCGAGGATCACCTCTACAGACTTCGTGGCGTCATCGTTGGCGGGAATCACGAAATCCACGTTCGACGGGTCGGAGTTCGTATCCACGATACCGAACACGGGGATGCCCAGACGATTGGCTTCGCGGACAGCGATGTTCTCCTTCATCACGTCCACCACGAACAGGGCAGACGGCAGGCGGGTCAGGTCGGCGATAGAACCGAGGTTCTTCTCCAGCTTGGCACGCTGACGGGAGATTTGCAGGATTTCGCGCTTCGACAGGTTGGCGTACGTACCGTCGTTCGTCAGTTTGTCGATAGTAGCCATCTTCTTGACAGCCTTGCGGATCGTGGGGAAGTTGGTCAACATGCCGCCCGGCCAGCGCTCGATTACATAAGGCATATTCACAGCGGCAGCCTTGTCAGCCACCACTTGCTTGGCTTGTTTCTTAGTAGCAACAAACAGGATCTTCTTTCCTGATTTAGCGATTTGCTTCAAAGCTTCTGCAGCTTCGTCAATTTTGGCAACCGTCTTGTTGAGGTCGATGATATGAATGCCATTGCGCTCCATGAAGATGTAGGGAGCCATAGCGGGATTCCATTTTCTCTTCAGGTGACCGAAGTGGCATCCTGCTTCCAACAATGTATCAAAATTTGTTCTTGACATAATTCTTTTTCTTTAATTCGTTTACTTTCTTTTTTGTTTTCTTCTAAACCAACCGCCGGGTAGCCTCCTTATCGGGGAAGAGTCCCGGTAGTTTAGATACTAAACGTAATGCAGTTCTTCGGAGTTATCAGTTGACTTGCCAACAAGGAAAAGTACCTCGTCAACTTGTTAACCTGTCCACGTATTAACTTGAGCAACTGATTAACGCTTACTGAACTGGAATCTGCGACGTGCTTTCGGACGACCCGGTTTCTTGCGCTCAACGGCACGGGGGTCACGCGTCATGAAGCCTTCGGCACGGAGGGCAGCCTTGTCTTCGGGATTGATCTTCACCAATGCGCGGGCAATGGCCAAGCGGAGAGCCTGGGACTGGCCCGTAAAGCCGCCACCGCAGAGGTTGACCTTGATGTCATACTTCTCGGCTACGCCCAGCTTGCTCAGCGGCTGCTTTACTACATACTGAAGGATGCTCGAAGGAAAGTATTCTGCCAGATCTCTCTTGTTGATCGTAATCTTGCCGGTACCTTCGCTCACGAAAATACGCGCAATGGCACTTTTGCGTCTGCCTAATGCATTTACTACTTCCATTATCTCTTATTTAAGTGCGTTAATATCAATCATTTTGGGGCTTTGAGCGGCATGTTTGTGCTCGCTTCCGGCATATACATACAAGTTGCCCAGCAACTTGGCGCCCAGCTTGTTCTTGGGCAGCATGCCTTTCACCACTTTTCTCAGCAATTTGTCTTCGCCGTTGGGCTTTGCCATCAAGCGGGCGGGAGTCATCTCGCGCTGACCGCCGGGATAGCCCGTGTAGGACAGGTAAATCTTGTCCGTCCACTTGTTTCCGGTCATTTTCACCTTGTCGGCATTGATAATGATGACATTATCGCCGCAATCCACGTGAGGGGTAAAGTTGGGTTTATACTTTCCTCTCAACAGTTTCGCAACTTTTGCGCCCAGACGGCCCAGCACCTGGTCCGTGGCATCCACGATGACCCATTCTTTCGTCACCGTAGCCTTGTTTGCAGAAATGGTCTTGTAACTTAAAGTATCCACTCTAAAAAAGTTTTAAAATTGTTACTACTAAATTCTCACCGCGAGCCACGGGGTTGGACACCCTCCCGTTAACTCGCTATGAATTAATCGCTTATCCTTTTTTGATAATAATCGGCTTGCAAAGGTACGGATTTTCTGACAAACGACAAATGTTTTGTGTCTTTTTTCGTCAATCTTTGGGCAAGACGCCCGCTTTTCGCTATCTTTGCCCCATCAAAGCCAAACATTTATGAGCCAACTGCAAGACCGTTACATCCGTTTCGACTGGGCCATCAAGCGCCTGCTGCGCCAGAAGGCCAATTTCGGGGTGCTCGAAGGTTTCCTGACCGTATTCCTGGGCGAGCCTATCACCATCATGGAAATCCTGGAAAGCGAAAGCAACCAAACCTCGGCAGAAGACAAGTTCAACCGCGTGGACATCAAAGCCCGCAATAGCAAGGATGAAATCATCATCATAGAGATACAGAATACGCGGGAACTGTACTACCTGGAGCGCGTTCTCTATGGCGTAGCCAAGGCCATCACAGAACACATCCACTTGGGCGATTCCTACCGGGAAGTAAAGAAGGTCTACTCCATCAGCATCCTCTATTTCGACCTGGGCATAGGCAGCGACTACCTGTATCACGGGCAAAACCACTTTATCGGCGTACATACCGGCGACCAACTGCAAATCCGCACCAAGGAACAAAACGCCATCATAACCCGGCTTCCCGCTGAGATTTTCCCAGAATACATCCTCATCCGGGTCAACGAGTTCGACAAGGTAGCCGTCACCCCTTTGGACGAATGGATGCGCTACCTGAAAGACGGCATCATCGCCGCCGACACCACGGCACCGGGCCTGGGCGAAGCCCGCGAGAAACTGAAGTATTACTCCATGACCGACAAGGAACGCCGTGCCTACGATGAGCACCTCAATGCCATCATGATACAAAACGACGTGCTGAATGCAGCAAAATTAGAAGGACAAATGGAAGGACGAATGGAAGAACGCCTCTCCAACGCCCGAAACCTCAAGAAGATGGGCGTTTCACCTGAAATCATCGCCCAAGCCACCGGGCTGAGCATGGAAGAAGTCGCAAAACTTCAGTAGGACCGGCACTGCCGATTAGGAGGTTTAAAGTTAGATACTATACTTCCATCCCCATAGAAGCAAGGATGCTTTGCCATCTCTTATTGGATACTTTGCCGTTTATCCAATATGTCCGGGCATAGGCAATGCTTCACCTTCGCTACACCTTCGCTTCACCTTCGCTACAACACTGCTATTTCTCCCTTTCCTGATAGGGCTTGTAGCAGGGGGAATGGGGAAACTATATGTTGGCAGGTGGAAGAACAAGAAAAAGCCCATTATCCGCCGCCGAAGCACGGATAATGGGTTTACTAATCAAGTCGAATCAGCTTTATTGTTGATTCTCAATCTTCTTGAAGCACAGGAACCAGCCCGTGCCACCTGCATCAGCAGAAACACCGGGTTCGGGGAAGCTCAAATAGAGCTTCTCATCATCTGCACGCAGAATCTGATAAACATACTGACGGGCATTTCCTTGGTTCGGTTGCACACCCATCAGAGGCATAGTGCCACTGAATGTCATGGTGCCTATATCCCAATTTGCTTTTGCAACATCCTCTGATACAGATACAGTACCCGTTTCACCACGGCTGGTGTTCACGCCATTTAGGCTTAAAGAGAACCATCCGCCAAGTCCATCATTAGGCAAACCAGCCCCAGAGGCTTGTTGGTTAATATCGGCTCCGGTAGGTGCACCCCACCATGCAGGTTGGGTATCATTGCCATAATTACCATTACCCCAATACATCCCATTGGAGTTGTCAGGATTCTCATCCCATGTCCAGGTCGTCGTACCATACGTGCCATTTTCATAGCCAAAGACTTGCTTGAAGATTTCGGGCAGGTCGGTGTATTCCGACACCACAATAGACTTTGCATCAGACTTTGTGATGCTACCATCTTGATTAATGACCGTAACATACACATTCAGAGTCTTTGCAGGGGGAACGTCTTGGAAAGAAGGATTGGTACCTTCGCACAGCAAGGCATCAGTATCTGCATTGTATACCTTCACATAACGAACCGGGTCGAGAGCCACCGAAATGTTGTTATTACCCTCGCTTCTCGCTACCAACTGGAAACTGTTGGTCAAGTCTTCCACCGTGACATTGGCAGCAGGCTGGATTTCATCCACAGCCGGGTCACAAGCGGTAAACATCATTGCCAATAAAGGCAATAAGAATAATATCTTTTTCATATTCACTTTAACTTATTAGATTATCTATCGTTGTTGCTCTTCCTGCACCAGGGCAGGAAGAACAACAAATTGTTTTTACCATTGCGTGTATTCAGCATCAGCACCTGACCAACCCGGGTTTTGCGTCAAAGCACCATTGGCCAACGAGAATTCCGTGTCCGGAATCTTATAGAAACCTGCCGTAGCATTATAGCGGGCAGCATAGCCACCATTATGCGAAGTGTTATTAGCTGGGCTACCGGCTACATAAATCGGTTGATTGGTTTGACGCTCCAATGCTGTAGCTGCAATATGCCAACGACGGATATCATTCCAGCGTACTCCTTCAAATGCCAATTCCCAACGACGTTCGTTTTGGAGGGCTTCCAAAGAATAGGCTGCGATAGGATCCAATCCGGCACGAGCGCGTACCCGGTTGATGCCTGAAACATCTTCCTTCAACTCAGATTGCATCAACAACACATCAGCAAAACGAATCAACACCAAATCATGAATATTGCCCGTTTGGAACAAACTTCCCGTAATCTGCCAACCATCACGGCCATACATTACCAGTTCAAATGTTTCCGCATAAGAAACGGAACCATCATCGCCCACTTCAATAGCTGTAACAGGGGCAGACTTTTTATTATAATAATCTGTTTCCTGTACCCAGTCTGCACTACCACCTTTGGTATAGTTAGGCAGGTCATCCAAAACCTGAATGGAAGCCTCACGACGCATGTCGTTAGGTTCGGCCTGCTGCCAATCAGAAACCAAGTTAGGTGCTACAGGACCTGCACCCCAGCCTTGTCCGAACGGGAAAGTATCCGCATAATCGTGTCCACCACGTACACCAAAGTGCAAGGCATAACCGTTGCCATAACCGATAGTCGTGCTCCAACTGGCCAACTTATTGAACTTAATGGAGAACAAGGTTTCGGGATTAACAGAAGCATCGTCTTCCACCCACTTCAGGCCTTGCCCTTGCGTATAGTAGTAATCTTCCACTGTACAACGATTAGTATATGCCCATAAGTTACGATAGTCACCTACCAAAGTATAGCCGGAATTCTCTACACAATCATCAATGTAATTAATGACATCCTGCTTGGTCAGCGTGGTGCCATCGGGCAGGGCAACTTCCGTCAACGGATTGTATGTAGTGCTGGTCAAAGCCGCCAAGTCATCACCGTTGCCGTACATGCCGGTATAGAATAACCACGCACGTGCCAACATGGCTTCTGCCGTATATTTATCAATGCGACCATCTTGACGGCGTACAGCCGGCATATTTTGGGCCGCATCGCGCAAGTCTTGCAGGATTTGTCCCCAGCACTGGGCTGCCGTAAACTGTGCAGGCACATTTTCCTCCGTATTCAGCACCATAGGTACCGGACCGTATTGCGAGCACAGTTCATAATAATAGAATGCACGCAAGAACTTGGCTTCGCCCTCAATCTGATTCCGCTCTTGTTCCTCCAACTGAATATTTGATATACCAGACAATAAGGAGTTGGCACGGTTGATGCCTTGGTAACGATCTACCCAGAACTGGCGGGTCATGTCATTTTGATAGTTCAGAAGCAAGTCCATAGCCTGCATCAAACGGTCATTCGTACCGCCACCGCCCAAGTTGTCATCACTGGCCAACATGGATAAATAATAGAATGACTGCTGGGGAGTGGCATTCACCTGGTTCAGATTCTCATAAATACCTGCCAATCCTTGCACTGCATCATCTGCCGTCACCGGAAAGTTCTCAGGCGTCTTTTCGACGTAGTTAATGGCATCCAGCGTACAAGAAGCCAACGCTCCTGCGCCAATCAGTGCCATGCCTGCTATATATGCTAATTTTTTCATCATACAATCAATTTTTAGAATTTAATATTAACACCAAACATATAGGTTCTCGGTTGCGGGTAGTTACCAACATCCACGCCCGTTACCCAAGGTTCTGCACCGTTCAAAGCCATACCGTTTTCAGGGTCCATACCCTTGTAACCGGTAATCGTGAAGAGGTTCTGTGCCGTGAAGTACAGTCGCAACTGCTGCAACGGGCAAGACTTCCACAATCTCTTGAAGTCATAACCCAGCGTCAAGTTCTGCAAACGTACATAGCTGGCATCCTCCACATAAATATCAGAAATAGCCTGGAAATTGATATCATTACCTGGAGTCAGCATCGGATATTTGTTGGAAGTACCTTCGCCATGCCAATAGTCATATACCTCAGTTGTATAGTTTTCATATTCGCCATCGGCAAATTTACGATACGAACGGGCTACTTGCTGACCAAATGCGCCATACAAAGAAATCCCCAGATCAATACCCTTGTAACCGAAGTTCAAGTTCAGACCGGCCGTTACGTCAGGATGCGGAGAACCGAGTTCGGTCTTATCCGCAGCGGTAATCATTCCATCGCCATTCACATCCACAAATTTCAAATCGCCCGGAGTAATGCCTGTTCCTTGCAATGAATTAGCTGCATTGCCACCACAGTTCTTGTCGAGATAAGCCTGTACGTCGGCTGCATTCTGCATGACACCTTCCGTCTTATAACCATAGAAATAACCAATAGGATGCCCTACTTGCATACGAGCCATAATACCCGTACCTTGTGACAGCAAGTCGTTACCACCTTCTACATACCCGGAAGCATTGTTCACCTCGGTCACTTCGTTCTTGTTGTAAGCGATATTAAAGCTGGCACCATACGTGAAGTCGTCGCCCACCTGGTCGTTCCAACCCAAAGTAAATTCTACACCCTTGTTCTCTACTGTACCGGCATTGGAGGATTTCGTCGTGAATCCGTTGATGGAAGAAACCGGAACGGCAATCAGCAAGTCTTTCGTCTTCTTGTTATACCAATCGAACGTGAAACTCAAACGACCATTCAAGAAGCGGGCATCCAAACCGACGTTAGTTTGCTCGGAAGTCTCCCAAGTCAGGTCGGTGTTGGACAAACGAGTCGGGTAACCACCTTGTGTACCGGAATTCTTATTATTATTGAAAGAATACATACCAAAGTCACCAAAAGAGAAAGCACTCAAGTAACCGAAAGCACCGATGTTTTCGTTACCGTTCTGACCCCAGCTGACACGGAGTTTCAAGAAGTCCAACCAGTCGCGCGTGCTCTCCATGAAGTTTTCATTGGAGATAACCCAGCCTGCGGAGAAAGAGGGGAAGTAACCCCAACGGTGTCCTTCAGCAAAGTTGGAAGAACCATCGGCACGCATAATGGCCGTGAACATATACTTCTCTTTGTAGTCGTAGTTGATACGTCCGAAGTAAGAGAGGATGGAGTGGTCGGTCACCGGATAGCCGCCTACCGTAGCCTGGCCGGCGCGGGTCGTGAAGTTGTCGAAGTAAGCATGAGCAAAATCATTAAACACACTGCTTTGTGCAGAGCCTTCCAACGTTTCGCCCATATCATTGCCTTCACGAGAATACTCTGTACCCACCAATACGTCAAAGTGATGTTCATCCTTGATGTCGAACTTGTAATTCACAGTATTGGTCACGGCCCAGTTCCAAGCAATGGTCATATTCTCAGACAATGCAGCCTGCTCAACAGCATCACCTTGGTCGTTTAACTTATACGGATTCGTATACCCTTTCCACATGCTGGAATATTGTTTATAAGCCACTTGTCCTCTATAAACCAAGTTCTTGATGGGCTGGATTTCCAAATAAGCCACGGTGTTCAGGTTGAAACTCTTGCTTTTGTTGTTACCATTCTGCGTATTCAACATCTGTACAATGGGATTGCTGGAGAATGAATTATAGTTCAGCCAGCCTTCTGTACCCGATGCGACCATATCATCGTACATGAAATAATCTCCATTTGCATTGTAGATAGGGATAGCCGGATTGGCACGCAAGGCATTGGAAATAGCATTGGCATACTGGTTACCAATCTGGATACCCTGATTCTGGCGATGCTGGTAGTAGACATTCTCGCCGAACTTTATCACGTCCATATCGCCTTTACGATAGAGCACGTGCTCAGAGTTCAAGCGGAACGTGAAACGACGGAAGTCGGATTTCACCACATTGCCCACAATACCGTCTTGATATTGGTAGCCGATACCCGTAGAGAACTTGGACATTTCAGAACCACCGGCAATGTTCAACGCATGAGAAGTCGTGATGGCTCCATCGTTGATAATGGCATCAAACCAATCCGTACCGGGATTAGTTCCATTTTGGTAAGCCTCCAACAAATCAGCATCTATAAAACGAGACCAATCATAAGGCTGTTGATTCGTATTAAACTTAACTTGGTCCATCACAGCCATATATTCCTTGGCGTTCAGCAAGTCCGGACGCTTGTAGATGTACTGCCAACCTACATTGCCGTCGTAAGATACCTGAATCTTGCCTTCCTTACCCTGCTTAGTGGTAATCATAATCACACCGTTGGCAGCACGGGCACCATAGATGGCGCAAGATGCAGCGTCCTTCAATACGTCAATACGTTCGATGTCAGCAGGGTTCAAGGCGTTGATATCGCCACCTGCCACACCATCTATAATATAAAGAGGTGCAGTGTTGCCGTTCGTACCAGCACCACGGATGCTGATCTTAAATCCGTCGCCCGGCTGACCGGAAGCGGCCTGGATGTTCACACCAGGGCTTTGGTTCTGCAAGGCACCCAATGCACTCATAGTGTTACGAGAAGCAATATCCTCGCCCTTGACTTCCACCGTTGCACCGGTCACCAGTTTCTTCTTCTGCACACCGTAACCCACAACGACTACTTCTTCCAGCATCTCGGTGTCTTCGGACAAAGTCACTTCGTAGTGATTCTCTGCACCGATGACGATTTCCTTGGAAGTATAGCCAATGAACGACACCACCAACGTGGCACCCGGCTCCACATCAAGCGAGAAATTACCATCAATGTCCGTGATGACACCTTTGGTTGTACCTTTGATCAAGATATTGGCACCAATGACCGGTCCCATAGCGTCGCGAACGACACCCGTAATTTTCTTGGCCTGCTGCACGGCCTCTACTGCATCAATGGCTGATGCGGCAAAAAGTTGCGGTGTGTAGCCCATTGAGAAGACTGAACATACACCGGCAAGCAGCGCTGTCTTTCCAAAATTGAAGTTCATACTTGTATTTTTCTTAGATTGATAATTTTGTCTCAGGGTTGTTATATGACCCTTAACACTGGATTGAGTAATTAATGGTTTTGTTGTTACATGGCATTATTCATTCCTTTCCCATAAGCAATACTGTTTTTAAAGGTTATACATTATTTCGTTACAATTCTATTTCGCTTATATTTCAAGGGGCAAAATTACAGGGTTCTGAGATACGTTGTTTATACTATTTTATCAAAAAACGATACTATATCTACATCCGATACATTTTATACCCCTGTTCAGGCCACTGCGCGTTTACTTTTTTAGCTCAGCACGGACGATATGTCCCCACTCCTTCACGTCGTCGTCCGCCCATTGTCCTTCGGACGAAGCCTTGGGCAGAAGCATGGAGCACGTCTCGTCTTTGTCCGAGATGGACCAAGCCGCCCAGCTGATGGAACGCTGCTTCATCCAGTCCACCCAACGTCCCCATTCCTCAGGATTGATGGGACCGTCGCCGGAAGCCTCCATGCCTGCACATTCGGAAACGAAGATGGGCAAGCCTTTGCCCAAAGCATAGTCGGCACGGTCGCGCAACCATTGGCCGTGAGTGGCGGCATAGAAGTGGAGGGTATACATCAGGTTCTTTTGCCCGGTGATGGGATTGTCCGCAGCCAGGTGGATATCCTGGTCCCAGTGGGGACAGCCCACAAGGATGACGGCGTCCGGCTCGACGGCGCGTATGGCTTTGATGACCTCCTCGGAGTAGGCTTTCACGGCTTCCCACGAGTCTTCCACGGGTTCGTTGAAAATCTCATAGATGACGTTGGGCACGCCCTTGTAGCGGGTAGCCATCTGTGTGAAGAAGGCTTTGGCCTCCTCGGTACGGATGCCGTGGCTGTGCCAGTCGATGATGACATAGACGCGCTGGGCGATAGCGGCATCGACAATGGTCTGCACGCACTTCACGCCCAACTCGGGATTGTCGAGATAGGCGCCTTCCAGCTCCACGCCCATGGAGGCACGGAGCACCTGCGCACCCCAATCCTGCACGAGCCATTCGGCGGAAGAGGCGTTGTAGAAGCGGGGCCAGAACTGGTGCCAGCCGTAGCTGACGCCGTGGAGGACGACGGTATCGCCACGAGTGTTCATCAACTGTGTGCCGCTGACCACAAGGGCGGGCACCACGGTGTCTTGCGCGGCGGTATCTGCATCAGCCGCCTGCGGCTTGGATTTGCTGCCACATGCGGTGAGCAGGGCCGCGAGGCAGAGGGTAAGGAGTTTGGTCTTCATTAGGGGGAGTGATTAATGGTTAGTGATTAGTGATTAATGGTTAGTGGTTAATGATTAATGGTTAGGGGTTAGTAAAGCGTTCACTGGCAGATGCTAATCACTAACCGCTAATCACTAATCGCTACTATTTCAGTTTCTCGTTCTCCGCCCGGATAATCGCGATGGTCGTGCTGTCCGAGGCAAAGACAGAGTTCAAGCCTTGTTGTTCCTGGGCAGGGTCGCCGGTGTAGTCGTCGCCACGCTCCCAATACTCGTGGGCAGGATTGGCAAAACCGCCCCATGCCCAGAAGTTGCAGCCGGCAAAGAGGCCGCCGTTCTCACGCTCCTGGCGGATAAGGTCGAACACATACTTATAATATTCATCACGGGCGGTGGTAGGCACATCCTTGGCAAACTTGAAGCCGTCGCGCGGGAAGCCGAACTCCTCCAGGACGATGGGCTTGCGGTACTTCAAGGCCACTTTCATGTGGTCGTCGATATACTGCTTGGTGTTCGCCTTGGCGCGAGGCAGCAGCTCGGTGAGGCTGTCCGCCTTCACCCAGCTCCAGTTATAGGGCCAGATGTGGATGTTGAGGTAGCTGATGTTGGGGTCGGCATGGATCTGCTCGAAGAGGGCCATGTCGTTCTCGCATCCCCAGGACCCTTCACTACCGGAAGAAATGAGGTGGTTGGCATCCAAGGCACGAATCTGCGCAGCGACGCGGGACATCCAGCGGGCAAAAGGCGCCTTGCCCTCTTCGGAGAAAGCACGGGGTTCATTGCCGATTTGCCATGACATCAAGGTGGGGTCTTCGGTGTACTTCAAGCCGTTGTAGCGGTTGGTGCGGCCGACGATGTAGTCCACATGCTTGGCAAAAAGGGCTTGTGCACTGTCCGACAGGACATATTGCTTGACGTAGTCCATGAAGGCGGGCCAACCGTCGATGGCGGGCACCACGGCATCCCCATGCCCGGACCATTGCAGGTAGAGGGAGTAGCCGCCGCTCCACTCCCAGGAGTTGTTGAGGTAGAGCACAGCTGTCATGTCACGCTTCTTCAGCTCGTTCATGAAGTAGTCCAAGCCGTCGAGGATGGTGTCGTTGTACACGCCCGGAGCCACCTGCAAGGCAGGTTCCACACGGGTCTTGACCCCATCGGGGCCATCGGCTCCGACGAGCACGCGCAGGTTGCTGACACCGATGTCCTTCAAGAAGTCCAGCTCCTTGTGCAGGCGCTGGCGGTCGCCGCCCTTGCCGGTAGAGCCGAGGATGGCACCATACCAGAAGTTGGCACCCACGTAATAATAAGGTTTACCGTCGCGGATGAACTGTCCGCTGTCATTGACGGTGATAAAGGTATGTTCCGCCGATGCCTGCGGCTTAGGGGAACAGGCCGACACAGCTAGGCCGAAGGCGGCGCAGAAGATATGAAAGAGTTTCATAAATGAAAAGTTAGCAGTGATTAGTGGTTAGTGATTAGTAAGGCGTTCGATAGCAATGTACTCAATAATCACTCATCACTAAACCCTAACCGCTAAATTAAATTCCTAATTGTTTCCGTATCCATGCCTGCCACGCATCCCACTGCTCCTGGTACCAGTAGTGGCCGGTCTCCAGATAGGGGTGCAGCTCCTTGGGGGCGGTGATGATGTTGTAGGTGGCGTAGGTGGTGGTGGGGGGGCAGACCTCGTCGTTATACCCCCAGCTGTACCATCCGGGCACCTTGATGAAGCGGGCAAAGTTGGACGTATCGTAGTAGCGCACGGTCTCGCGCACGGCTTTGTCCCCGTCGCCGTAGGTATAGAAGTAGTGGGGCCAGCCGCAAGCCCGCTTCTGGAAGTAGGCTTCGTGGTCGCACAAGGCGGGGTGGACGGCTGCAAGGAAGGTGACGCGCGGGTCGAGGGCAGCCGTGATGATGGAGAGGGCACCGCCTTGGCTGGAGCCGGTGACGCCAAGGGCCTTGCCGTTGTACTGGGGCAAGGAGCAGATGAGGTCAACGGCACGCAAGGCACCGATCACCACGCGGTTGTAATAGAAGGCGTCGCGGTTGTCGTAGCGGAAGGTCCAGTAGTTGCCGAGGGCACCGTTGGCCAAGGCGTCGTAGACGGGCTGCTCCATGGTGACGGGAATGCCGTGTATGCCGACCTCCAGCGTGATAACCTTACCGGGAGCGGTATAGGTATCGCCTGTATAGGGACGGACGCCCGCACCGGGCACACGCAACAAGGCAGGATACTTGCCTTCCTTCCTGGGGATGCTAAGGATGCCGTAGAAGCGTCCTCCCCATGGCTTCACCTGGAAGCTGACCTGATAGACATTGTCCGTCTCGGTGCAACGCTCGGGCAGCAGCTCCATGGTGGTGTTCAACGGGAGCTCGCGGGCCTGCTTCAAGGTCTCGGTCCAATAGGACAAGAAGTCCTCAGGCAGCTGGCTGACGGGCTTCAGCTGATCGGGCGCATAGCCGGCCGTGGCGAGGCCCTCGTAGGTCTTGCCGTCCACGTAGGCTTTCACCTTACAGCGGAGGAAGCCGGGCGTCTTCATCGAGGCTTTCAGCGTCAGCGTGCCGTCCTTCAGGACCACGCCTTTCTTCACTTCCGTGGGATACATCTCCGGCCCCAGCTCATAGTCCACCTTGACATCCGGCAAGAGGTTCTGGGCTTTGACCACCCGCACCGTGAAGGTGCACTTTTCATTCAGGTCGTAGCCCCAATCCGCATGATCGGGCGAGACCACTACTCGGATTTCATTGCCGCGGATCTGGGCGTTGGCCCAAGCCACGCAGCATAACATTGCTAACAGAAAAGATCCAATCTTCTTCATGGCATATTTCGTTTTTAATTTGTCCGTTGCAAATATACAGTGTTCCATCCAACAAAACTGATACTATTTTATCTTAATCCGATCAGATGACAACTTTCTTCTTCCGATAGCTGTCGCGAAACTCCTTGGGCGAGCAGTTTTTCTTGCGCTTGAACATCCGGTTGAAGTTGGACAGGTTGTTGAAGCCGCAATCGTAGCAGATCTCGGCCACGGTGCGCGAAGAGTCTACCAGCAGGCGGGTAGCAAAGCCCAAGCGGATGTCGATGATATAGTCCGACAGGGTCTTGCCGGTACGCAGGCGGAAGAAGCGGCTGAAGGACACAGGGGTCATGCCCACCATGTCGGACAACTGGTTCAGACGGATGTCCTCGCGGTAGTGCTCCGAGATGTACTTCTGCACCTTCTGGATGCGCCGACTGTCCGAAAAGTTCTCTATCTTGGCAAAGGAAGAGGAAGCAAGCACCCGCGCATCGTCATAGAGGGAAAGCTCGTAGAGAATGGAAAGGAAGTCCAGCACCGCATAGAAGCCCTGCTCTTCGGAGGTGAGCTTGTCCAAGAGGTTGTACACTTTCATGATGGCCTGCTGGGGGAAGCACAGCCCGCACTGGGCCCGTTCGAGCATGCGCCAAATGGATGCGAACTGTTTTTTGACCTCGAAGTTCTTAGAAAAGATGTTTGGCGAGAACTGGATGGTGATCTCCCGGATGTCGTGCGAGGTGCATTCGTGCTGCTCCCACACATGCTCCAAATCCTTGCCGGTGATGAGCACCAAGTCGAAGTTGCCGATGACCTCGGCCGAGTCGCCCACTACGCGGCGCACGCCCGCAGCGTTCTCCACGAAGTTCAGCTCGTACTCCGTGTGGTAGTGGATAGGATAAGTGAACTCCGACTTGTGGCGGTCGGCGATGTAGAAAAAGTCCCTTTCGGACAAGGGAGGAATCTCCCGTATGATGTAATTTCGGTCTTCCATGATAGCAGGTTAAAATAATATCACGGCTGCAAATATAGTGATTTTTTTTTAATCTCCAAATAAATCAGGAAAACGAAGACACCGGAAAAAATTTTGTTGACTCGGATTGGACGGACAAATCATCATATCCATAACCGACTGATTCCGTGCGTTTAGGCGGAGGCATGGGTAAGCACGGACGCAAGAGGCTGCGGGCACGGGCGCAAGAGGCTGCGCCCATGCCCGCAGACATACATGGAGGGTGTGGCCGAAATAGGGAGGCCAATTAGCGGAGTTGCAGCGTATAGGTAGCTGCGGGCAGGTTGCCCGAACGAACGGTCAGCGTGGCTTGGCCGGCTTCGCCTGTGCTCTGCAAGAGAATCTGGGCAAGGCCATTGAATGCCTTCACACGGTAGTCACGGGCATCGGGGTCGGCAGGACGCTCGGTGTCGCGATAGGCAGGATCGCCATTGCCCACGCCGAGGATGCGCACGGGACCGCTGACGGTGAAGGTCAACTCATCGCAAGCGGTGGGAACCATGCGCTGCTTCTTGTCCTGCATCTCCACGCGGAAGACGGCCACGTCCTGCCCGTCGGCCTGGATGGAGGGACGATCTGGCGTGAGGACGATGCGGGCGGGTGCGCCGGTGGTCTCTACTTTTTCCGTCAGGATGCGCTTGCCGTTCTTATAGCCCACGGCCTTCACTGCGCCGGGCTGGTAGACAGCCTTCCAGGCGAGGTGACCGTTCTTGGGCATGGCTTTGCGGCCCAGGTTCTTACCGTTGACCGTCAGCTGCACTTCGTCGCAGTTGCTGTACACCCAGATGTCGATGCTGTCGCCCTCGTGGCCTTGCAGGTTCCAGTGGGGCAGGATGTGGAGCACCGGTTCGTCCGTCCACCAGGACTTCAGGTAATAGGCCTCATCCTTGGGGAAGCCGCAATAGTCCAGGATGCCGAACTGTGAACCCGTAGCCGGGAACTTCATGGGATTGGGCTCGCCGCGATAGTCGAAGCCCGTCCAATAGAACAAGCCGGCGAGGTAGGGACGCTCGTCGTAGAACTTCCAGCCGCGCTCAATACAGTTCAACAGGCTGTCCTTCCCGTTGGGGCGGCGGTTGTGGGCCACCATGCGGCCGGTGCCCGGCTGGTCGAAGTAGATGCCGCGCGTGCCGCAGCCCGAAGTCTCTTCCGAACCAAGGGCGCAACGCTCGGGATAGTCCTTGCGGTGCTGCTCCACGGGATTTTGCAGGATGTAGTTGTAGCCGGCCACGTCGGCAGGAACCAGGATGGCGGGACCGCTGCTGCTGGCCACGGTCATCAGGCGGGTCGGGTCGAAGCGATGGCAATACTCGCGCATGGTAGCGGCGATGCGGGTGCCGGTCTCCTTCCACTCGATGCCCCACTCTTCGTTGCCCACGCTCCAGAGGATGATGGAGGGATGATTGCGGTCGCGGCGGATCATGCGCTCCAGGAGGTCGATGTGCTCGGTGTTGACACCCGTCAGGCGGTTCTCTTCAATGACAAGGATGCCGAGGCTGTCGCAAGCGTCGAGCATCTCCGGCGTCATGGGGTTGTGGGAAGCGCGGTAGGCATTGCAGCCGAACTTCTTGAGCTGCTTGAGGCGGTAGACTTGCAGCGCATCGGGAATGCCGCTGCCCACACCCGGATGGTCCTGGTGCATGTTGGCCCCCTTCAGCTGGACGTGCTGCCCGTTGAGGAAGAAGCCACGGTCGGGGTCGAAGGCGATGTGGCGGATGCCGAAGGGGGTCTGGTAGCTGTCCACCACTTGCCCGCCTTGCAGCACCTCTGTACACATATTATATATATAAGGTGTATCCACCGACCAAAGGCGAGGATTTGACACGGTCAAAGTCTCGCAAAGCGTGCGGCTTTCCTTCGGCAAAAGGCCGGTAACGGCAGAGCCGCTCGCCAAGGTGGCCACGACGTTGCCTTCCTTGTCCTTGAGCGTGTGGCGCAGGGCATAGTCGGCAGGCTTCAGGCCGTCGTTCTTCACCGTGGTCTCGATGGTCAGCACGGCGCTATCGAAAGTGTTTGTGTCAGGAAAATCAGCATGGACAAAGGTGCCGAACGGTGCCACATGTACCGGGGCGGTCTTGTTGAGCCAGACGTGGCGATAGATGCCTGCACCCTCGTAGAACCAACCTTCTTCCAAGGTGGCATCGGCACGGACGCACACCAGGTTGTCGCCGCCGTAGTTCAGGTATTCGCTGATGTCATACACCTGCGTGGCATAGCCGCTGGGCTCGCTGCCCAGGTAGAAGCCGTTGACCCACACGCGGGCATCGCGGAAGATGCCATCGAACTGCAAATAGATGTGCTTGCCCAAGTCTTCCTGCGGCACGGTGAAGATCTTGCGGTACCAGCCGACGCTGGTCTCGGGATATTTATAGCCGACGGTCTTGTAGCCGTGGCTGTGGCTGGCTTCGCCGGCAAAGGGGAGGTCCACCACCCAGTCGTGGGGCAAGTCTACCGTCTTCCACGCCGAAGCATCAAATTTCTCGGAGTAAGGCCCGGCGTTGTGGATGGACGCCGCCTTGGTGAGGTAATTGAAATACTCGGTTCCGCAGCCGAAGTCTTTCTCCGGTGAGGACGCATTGCCTAATGCGAACTGCCAACCCTTGTCCAAGAGGATACGTTCGCGTTGCGACTGGGCCATCAGCGAAGTTGCCAAGCCCAGGAAAATCGCAACCAGTAACATTCCATGTTTACTCATGTCGTTTTTACGGGATTAAGTTTAACAAATAAAAAACGGATAAGAACGGGGCGGACGGACATCCACCGACCCGCCGCATCCGCTTTATGTAAAATTGCAAATGACTGAGCAAAGATAGAGGCAGACGGGAACAATACATAATACTATTTTATCCAAAACCGACACTTTCCTATCATTCCCACCCGATAAGCCGAAAAAGAGCTTGCAAAATGACGGCTATTCAGCAAAAAGTTCCTACTTTTGAAGCGTGCCGCCCGAAGACGGCCCAAACACGGATTTTATTATTTCCTAAAAGCAAACCCATAAAAAAGACCAAACGTATGGAAGACAAAAAGTACGGTTACTTTGACGACGCGCACCGCGAATACGTCATCACCGACCCGCAAACGCCCTGGCCCTGGATCAACTACCTGGGCAATGAAGATTTCTTCTCCCTGATATCCAATACGGCCGGAGGCTACAGCTTCTACAAGGATGCCAAATTCCGCCGCATCACGCGCTACCGCTATAACGGCGTGCCCATGGACAACGGCGGACGCTACTTCTACATCAAGGACGGCGACACGGTGTGGTCGCCCGGATGGAAACCTTGCAAGACACCGCTGGACCGCTACGAGTGCCGCCACGGCATGAGCTACACGCGCATCACCGGCGCCAAGGACGGCGTGGAAGCCAGCGTGCTGTTCTTCGTCCCCCTGAAGACATGGGCCGAGGTGCAGAAACTGACCCTGCGCAACACGGGCGACACGGTGAAGCGGCTGAAGCTGTTCTCCTTCGCCGAATGGTGCCTGTGGAATGCCGCCACGGACATGGAGAACTTCCAACGTAACTTCTCGACCGGCGAGGTGGAGGTGGAAGGCTCTGTCATCTACCACAAAACGGAATACAAGGAACGCCGCAACCACTACGCCTACTACAGCGTCAACGCGCCCATCCAAGGCTTCGACACGGACCGCGAGAGCTTCATCGGCCTCTACAACGAATTTGCCGACCCGCAGAACGTGCTGGCCGGACGCCCCACGAACAGCATCGCCCACGGCTGGAGCCCCATCGCCTCGCATTACCTCGAAGTGGAACTGGCACCGGGCGAGAGCCGCGACTTCATCTTCCTGCTGGGCTACGTGGAGAACCCGCAGGACGAGAAGTTCGAGGCAGCCAACCCCGACATCCTGCAAAGCACGCCCAGCTGTGCCCTGGTGAACAAGACGCGCGCCAAGGCCACCATCGCCGCCCTGGACACGACGGAGAAAGTGGATGCCGCCTTTGCCGAACTGAAGGCTTACTGGGACGGCCTGCTGGACAACTACGTGCTGGAGAGCGGCGACGAGAAGCTGGACCGCATGGTCAACATCTGGAACCAGTACCAGTGCATGATCACGTTCAACATGTCCCGCTCGGCTTCCTTCTTCGAGAGCGGCATCGGCCGCGGCATGGGCTTCCGCGACTCCAATCAGGACCTCGTGGGCTTCGTGCACCAGATACCCGGACGTGCCCGCGAGCGCATCATCGACATTGCCTCCACGCAGTTCCCCGACGGCGGCTGCTACCACCAGTACCAACCACTGACGAAGCGCGGCAACAATGACATCGGCGGCGGATTCAACGACGACCCGATGTGGCTCATCTTCGGCACGGTGGCCTACATCAAGGAGACGGGCGACTTCGGCATCCTGGACGAACCGGTGCCCTACGACAATCAGCCGGGTTCGGAGGTATCGCTCTTCGAACACCTGCGCGTGTCCTTCAACCATGTGGTGGAGAACCTCGGTCCACACCGGCTGCCCCTCATCGGCCGGGCGGACTGGAACGACTGCCTGAACCTGAACTGCTTCTCGTGGGACCCGAACGAATCGTTCCAGACCACGGAGAACAAAACGGAAGGCTCGAAGGCCGAATCGCTGATGATTGCCGGCCTGTTCGTCGTGTGCGGACGCGACTACGTGCAGCTGTGCCGCGAACTGGGCAAGACGGAAGAAGCCGACCGCGCCCAAGCCTGCGTGGACGAGATGGTGGAAGCCGTGAAGCAGCATGGCTGGGACGGCGACTGGTACCTGCGTGCCTACGACTTCGCCGGCAACAAGGTAGGCTCGAAGGAGAACGAGGAAGGACAAATCTTCATCGAATCGCAAGGCTGGTGCACCATGGCGGGCATCGGACTGCAAGAAGGACTGGTGGAGAAGGCACTGGACGCGGTGAAGGAACGCCTGGACTGCGAGCACGGCATCGTGCTGAACAACCCGCCCTTCACCCGCTACGTGGTGGAATATGGCGAAATATCCACCTACCCTGCCGGGTACAAGGAGAATGCGGGCATCTTCTGCCACAACAACCCGTGGGTCATCATCGGCGAAACGGTGCTGGGCCGCGGCGACCGTGCCTGGGAGTACTACCGCAAGATATGCCCCGCTTACATCGAAGAAATCCACAGCACCCTGCACAAGGTGGAGCCTTACGTCTATTCGCAGATGATTGCCGGCAAGGATGCCGCCCGTCCCGGCGAGGCCAAGAACAGCTGGCTGACGGGCACGGCGGCCTGGAACTGGCATGCCATCACGCAGTTCATCCTGGGCATCAAGCCCGGCTACGAAGGACTGGAGATTGACCCGTGCATCCCCGCCGACTGGAAAGGCTACCGCATCCGCCGCCGCTACCGGGGCGCGGAGTATGACATCCGCATCGCTAACCCTGCCGGCGTCTGCCGGGGCGTCAAGAGCCTCACGGTGGACGGCGTGGCGGTCGAAGGCAACGTGGTGCCGCAGCACAAAGACGGAACGCATACCGTAGAAGTGATCCTGGGATAAAACAGGAAACGGCGAGCCTCGCTTCCGACAAGCGGCGAGGCTCGCTTACGGTAAACGACGAGGCTCGTCTACGGATGACGACGGGCGTCGCATCATTCATCATTCTTAATTCTTCATTCACCATGATTCCACCCATCTATTCCCCCGCGCCCGACCGCTATGACAACGGCATGAAATACCGCCGTTGCGGACGGAGCGGCATCCTGCTACCCGAGATATCCTTGGGGCTGTGGCACAACTTCGGCGATGTCAACACCCTGGCCAATTCGCAGGCCATGGCGCACTATGCCTTCGACCACGGCATCACGCACTTCGACCTGGCCAACAACTATGGGCCTTCCTACGGGTCGGCCGAAGAGACGTTCGGACAGCTCATGAAGAAATCGTTTGCCCCCTACCGCGACGAATTGTTCATCTCCAGCAAGGCGGGCTACGACATGTGGCCCGGCCCCTACGGCAACTGGGGCTCGCGCAAGTACCTGATGAGCAGTCTGGACCAAAGCCTGCGGCGCATGAACCTGGAGTATGTGGACCTGTTCTACACCCACCGCTACGACCCCGACACGCCCCTGGAGGAAACGCTCCAAGCCTTGGTGGACATCGTGCGGCAAGGCAAAGCCCTCTACGTGGGCATCTCCCGCTATCCGAAGGAGGCGGCCAAGACGGCCTACCGCTACCTGGAGGAGCGCGACGTGCACTGCCTGCTCTACCAAGGCAAGTACAACCTCCTGAACCGCGAGCCGGAAGAGGAAGGCATCCTGCAACAAGCACAGCAGAACGGGACGGGCTTCATCGCCTTCTCGCCCTTGGCGCAAGGCCTGCTGACCAACCGCTACCTGGATGGCATCCCTGCCGACTCGCGCATGGCCCAAGGCGGATCGCTGCAAGCGGGCGCCCTCACCCCTGCCCTGCTGGCGAAGCTGAGAGCCTTGGACAAACTGGCCGCCGAACGCGGACAGACCCTGGCCGAAATGGCCTTGGCCTGGGTGCTGAAAGACGAACTGGTGACCTCCGTCATCATCGGCGCCAGCAGCGTGAAGCAACTGGAAGACAACCTGAAGGCCATCGGGAACACACAGTTCACGGAAGAGGAACTGAAGGAAATTGGATCACTAATCACTAACCACTAATGAAGACCAAACTCTTTATCCACTGCCTGGCCGGGCTATGTGCCCTGATGGTGCCGGGCATGGGCGGCTTGTCTGCCCAAGACTATCGACTGGCTTCGCCGGACGGCAAGCTGAGTATTTCCATCTACACGGACGATGACCTGCAATGGGCCATCCAACATGACGGGACCACCGTGCTGCTGCCCTCGTCCATCGCCCTGCAAGGACGTGACGAGCAGTCGCCCCAGAAAGCCGTCACGTTCGGCAAGGACGTGAAGGTGAGCAAGGCTTCGCGCCAATCCGTGGAGTCCTCCTTCGCCACGCCGTTCTACAAGAAGGCCGAGGTGCAGGACGTGTACAACGAACTGACACTGAAATGCCGGGGCGGATACAGCGTGCAGTTCCGCGCCTACGATGACGGGGCGGCCTACCGCTTCATCTCCAACGTGCGCAAACCTTTCCAAGTGACCGGCGAGACAGCCGACTTCAACTTCGCCCAAGACTACGAGGCGTTCATCCCCTACGTCAACGACAACCGCAACGGCGAACGCTACTGCTTCTCCTTCGAATCGTACTATGACGAAGTGAAGCTGTCGCAGATGCACGCCGACTCCCTGGCCATCACCCCGCTGATGGTGGACTTGGGCAACGGTAAGAAAGCCGTCATCATGGAAGGCGGCCTGGAAAACTATCCCGGCATGTTCCTCCTGCAAAACACGGAGACCAGGCAGGGCGTACGCGCCGCCTTTGCCCCTATCCCCACCGAGACCTTCATCGGCGGACATAACCGGCTGAACCTGATTCCCTCGAAACGTGCCGACTACATCGCCCGCATCGACGGACGACGGACATTGCCGTGGCGTGCCGTACTGGTGACCACCCGGGACACGCAGCTGGCCGACAATGACATGGCCCAACGCCTGGCTCCTGCCTGCCGCATCGAGGACACGTCGTGGATAAAGCCGGGCAAGGTGGCTTGGGACTGGTGGAACACGTGTAACCTGACAGGCGTGGACTTCAAAGCCGGCATGAACACACCGACCTACAAAGCCTACATCGACTTCGCCGCCCAACACAAGCTGGAGTACATCATCATCGACGAAGGCTGGAGCGGACGCGAATCGCTGACGGAAGACCTGAACCCGGACATCAATCTGGAGGAACTGGTGGCCTATGGCAACCAAAAAGGTGTGGGCATCATCCTGTGGTCGTCGTGGCGCAACGCCATCAAGGACCTGGAAGGCAACTTCGCCCACTATGCCAAGCTGGGCATCAAGGGCTTCAAGGTGGACTTCTTCGACCGCGACGACCAGATTGTCCTGCAATCCGTGGAAGAGATGGCCGCCTGCGCCGCCCGCCATCACCTGCTGCTGGACCTGCACGGCCTGAAGCCCACGGGCATCCAGCGCGCTTATCCCAACGTGGTGAACTTCGAGGGCGTCAAGGGGCTGGAGAACGCCAAGTGGGAACCCATCGTCAACGGGCTGCCGCTGCATGACTTCCCGCGCTACGACGTGACAGCTCCTTACCTGCGCCAACTGGCCGGACCGATGGACTACACGCCCGGAACAATGGTGAACGCCACCCGCGCCACCTTCCGCGCTATCAATGATCACCCGATGAGCCAAGGCACCCGCGTACACCAGATGGCCATGTACACCATCTTCGAGGCACCGCTTCAGATGCTAGCCGACAGCCCCTCGAAGTATGCCAAGGAACCGGAATGCACGAACTTCATCGCCCAGGTGCCCACCACCTTTGACGAAACGGTGGCACTGGACGGACAAGTGGGCGAATACATCATCCTGGCCCGCCGCAAAGGCAACACGTGGTATGTCGGCGCAATGACGGACTGGACACCGCGCGACCTGACCATCGACCTCTCGTTCCTGCCCGCAGGCAGTCACGAAGCGGTCATCTTCAGCGACGGCGTGAATGCCGACCGCGAAGCCACGGACTGGAAGCAAGAAGCACGCAAGGTATCGTCCGCCGACAAGCTGAAGGTACACCTGGCACCCGGCGGAGGCTGGACCGCCCGGATTGTATGTGACTAATCCCAGTCATCAAATTCCAAAGAAAGTTGTTCCCAATGCCTGCGAGGAGTGTCATCCTCCTCATGGGGATTGGAGACGGAAAGCCCGATAAGGCGGATAGGACGCTCGGCGTAATCCACTTCCTGCAGCAGTTGCTTGGCCAGGGGGAGGATGACGCCGAGCGTCGTCAGTTCTTGAGCCTGCGTCAGGCTGCGGGTGATTTGCTTGAAGTCGTGGAACTTGATTTTCAAGGTAAGGGTATTGCCCCGGAAGTCCGGATGGCGGCCAAGTCGCTGCACCAGTTCGACGGCCACATGATACAGCTCGATGATGACGCTGGAGCGTTGGGAAATGTCCCGCTCCAGCGTGCGCTCACAGCCGATGGACTTACGGACGCGGACAGCCTCCACCGGCCGGAGGTCGATGCCGCGGGCAAAGTCATAATAGAGAGTTCCGACCTTGCCGAACTCGCGCACCAG
>JAHLFO010000111.1 GCA_018883785.1 Candidatus Bacteroides intestinipullorum | reverse complement strand
TCGATTTCCCAAAATGTTCTTGCATAATCGGAAGGATTTGGTTAACTTTGCCCAAGTCCTTAAAGTCGGTTGTCTTCATACGAAAAAGCGGGCAAACTTTTCTTTAAAGATACTGATTCTTAGGGACTTTTTCAAATATAAACACCTAATAATTAGGCATATAACAACATAATTTATATTTTGTCATCTACTAAAACTGTAGCATTTAAACCATAATTGCGATTCAATGTTTGTCCGCGGCTGGCAATCATATCCATCACCGGATTACCAATTGCTCCGTCCAGTCCCCATCCGTCAGCAGTCTTGTCAGCCTGCGAGTAAAGTTCACCGGCTTCATTGTACATAGGCAACAAAGGACAACCGGACATCATGTTATGCAAATCATTCCAATAGGCCGATCCTTGTCCTAAACCACTTTTCTCGCTATAATAGAAATTGATATTCTCGCCTATCTTTATGGCATCAAAATCTTTCCCTTTCAATAAGACATGGTCAGAATTGATACGGGCCGTATATCTATCGTAAGAGGAAGCACACGGTTTGCCTAATATGCCATTCTGCTCTGTATAAGAAAAACCAGCTGAGAATTTGGACATTTCTGTACCTCCTGTCAGATTGACTGCATGATTTTGTGTCAGCGCATTCTTTACTCGAATGGCATTAAACCAGTCAGTTCCCTGCCAACCATTCTGTAACATGTCCCATACACGAGCACCGAGGCGAGATTCCCAATTAATAGGTTCACTACCTGCATTAAAGTTAATTTCATCCTGCATGGCCATATATTCTTGGGCATTCAATGTGCCAGGTTCCTTATACACGTTCTGCCAGCCTACATAACCATCATAACTGAGCGACATTTTGCCCACCTTACCTTGTTTAGTGGTTACCAGTATTACACCATTGGCTGCACGGGCACCGTAAATTGCCGCAGAAGCCGCATCTTTCAGGACATCTACAGATTCTATATCCGCAGGATTCAACGTATTGATATCCCCTCCGGCTACACCATCTATCACATATAAAGGTGCTGAGTTACCCACAGTGCCCAAACCACGGATATTTACCTTGAAACCTTCACCAGGCTGACCATTGCTAGCCACGATGTTCACACCCGGAGTTTGACTTTGTAAAGCTCCCAAAGCACTGGTCGTGTTCAGACGGGCAATGTCGTCACCTTTCACTTGTACAGTGGCGCCTGTTACCAATTTCTTTTTCTGCACACCGTAACCCACAACAACGACTTCGTCCAGTAATTCCGTATCTTCACTCAATTGAACATTAATTACAGACTGATTACCCACCACAACTTCTTTCGCCGTATAGCCGATATAAGAGAATACCAAAGTAGCTCCCGGCTCTACCTCTAAGGAGAAATTACCATCAATGTCCGTAATGACTCCGTTGGAGGTTCCTTTCACCAATACATTCGCTCCGATGACCGGCCCCATTGCATCGGTTACTTTTCCGGTAACAGTCTTTTTTTGTTGTACTACATCGGCCTCAACAAAGGAAGTCGCATAAAGACGAGGTGGTGCATATACACTACTCACCATGCAAGCGCAAATTAATAACGCTGTCTTCTTAAAACTTACATTCATCATGTTTTTCATAAATTACTAATTTTATTTAGTTCATATCAAATACCCTGTATAGTAGTCAGAAGATAAAGTTAAAGTCGAGGGGCCTAGCCCCTCTGACTCTTTATCAATCTAAGAAAAATAGGAAACGGGTATCGCCTTTTCCACCGGCAAAAGTAAGTTGCTTATGTTAGGAAGGCTTTCCCAAATGGGTCCAGAAAGGATATTTTTGGTGAATTACCCAAATGGGAGGAGTTTTTACCCAAACAGGGAAGGTGTTCTATGGGTAGTAATGGAAGATTTGTGTACTTTTGCACCAAATATTTATGACTATTATCATGAAACACCTCTTGTTTCTGTTTTTCCTGCTTATGGGATTGGCCGGTAGAGCCCAATACATCTTTCATACCCTTGATGTTAAATCGGGCATGTCTGACAATTACGTGCAATCCATCTTACGCGATCGGTACGGATTCATGTGGTTCGGAACTATCAATGGCCTGAATCGTTATGACGGTTATCATTGCAAAACGTATTTGACGACTCCGCTAGGCACTTACAATAACTCCATCTCGCAGGTCTTGGAGGATGCAGCAGGAAACATTTGGATACAGACCCCAGAACGTCTTTTTATATATGACCGAAAAAACGACCGGATTGATTCTCTCATAGGGGAAGTGATAAACTCCCTCCATATCCCGAGTAACATCCAGCAACTGCAAATCGATGAAGAAAAAAACCTCTGGTGTATCAGTGAACATACTTTATATAAATATGTATATAAGGAACAAAAGCTATATAGCCTGCAGCTACCCAAGAAAAAAGTCATGAATTATACCACCCGCAAAGAAAAATGCTACTTGTTATTTGAAGACGGAGATATTGTAAAAGCTAACCTACATGGTACACAATTGCAGACAGTCTTTCGTTTACCACAAACTACAGATGTCCATATCTATTTAGACACTCAAGGTAGGTTGTGGTGTTATGGCAAGAATAGACAAGGTATCAGTTGTTTTGATACAAAAGACCATCGTTCTCTCTATATCTCCTGTATAGAAATGCTAAAGACGGAATTGATCAACTCTATTATCGACGATGGCGAAGGCAATATATGGATAGGTACTAACAGCCAAGGCATCTTTGTAGAAGACAAAAGCTTAAGGCATTTCAAACACTTGCATAGCCATCCGGGCCATCCCTTTGCATTATCCAGTAACCATATCAGCTGTTTCTATAAAGACGATAAGAATACAATTTGGGTTGGCACCAGCAAACAAGGTGTGGCCTTCGCACACCTGCAAAATACGCCGTTCGAGATTTGCCGTACTCCTGTTCACGAAGATATTAGTTGTTTTCAAGAAGATCGGGAAGGGAACATCTGGATAGGTTTTGATGGAAAAGGCTTGTTGTGTCATACCCCTCAAAATGGGCGTAATATCCTATATCATATGGCCCAAGGCAATCTGTCATCCGACCTCATTATTGGAGCATATACAGACTCAGAGGGCAGAATCTGGTTCGGAAGCTATGGAAACGGTCTATTCTTGTGGGAAAACGGACGTTTTGTGTCTGTGACTTATCCAGTTAAAGCAGGAGAAGATTCCCCTATCAAGTTTGTTCGCCATCTGACCGAGGATAATAAAGGAAATCTATGGATTGGAACTTTCAGTCATGGTCTCTATTGTATGGATTCTCAAGGAAAATTCAGCGTGTATACAAAGAATAACTCTTGTCTTCGCACTAATACGATCACAGCCTTGACACATCTGTCGGAAGATGATATGCTATACGTAGGAACAAGTACCGGGCTTTATAAACTGGATACGACTCGAAGGCAATTATCACCTATCACTGCAAAGACTCCTGACGGACAATCCTTGGGGATTATTCATGTCCATTGTTTGTGTCAAGACAAACGTGGGCAATTATGGATAGGTACCTCGAATGGCCTGTTGATTTATGACAGAACTACACAATCCGTTTCCCACCTCACCACACGCAACGGCCTTTCTCACCCGCGCATTCGTGGCATGGCCGAAGACCATAATGGAAACCTATGGGCCACTACCGATAAGGGTATCACCCATATCGTCGTAGTGGACGATCCCGCTCGACGAGACTTGCAGTTCAGGTGCTATCCATATTATGAAGAAGATGGCCTTGGGGATATTACATTCAATGTCTACTCCATTTACTGCACTCGGAATGGAGAAATATTGGTAGGTGGTAACGGCCAATATATAAAAATACGCCCTGACCTCTGTCAGTATCAATTGGCAAGACACCAAGTGAGTTTCACTGGTCTATACGTAGCTAACCAACCGATAAATGTAGGAGAAGCGGATGAAAACGGACGCATTCTGTTGAAACAGAATATACAACTGCTGGACGCCATTACTTTGGATCATTCTGATGTGAATTTTGCCATTGAGGTTTCTTCCATGGACTATCTATCGCAACATAAACTCAAGTTTTCCTATCGTACCAATCCAGACGAGAGATGGGTGCAAGCTGCCGGTAACCGAATCAATTTCAATCAATTATATCCCGGCACCTATCGCCTGCAAGTGAGGGTGGACGAGCCCAATGGGGACAGCAACCCCGTCTCCGAACTCGTTATCCACATTCGCCCACCGTTCTGGTTGTCCGGCCCGGCGTTTGGATTGTATATCCTGATATGCCTGGGGTTGGTCATCTTGTATGCCCATTGGTCGCACCAGAAGCACCGCCGCACCCTCTTGCAGCAAAAGAAGGAGATGGAGGCCGCCCAGCAGCACGAAATGGATGAGGCCAAGCTGCGCTTCTTCACCAATATCAGCCACGATCTGCGTACGCCCTTGTCGCTGATTATCACTCCATTGGATCAGTTACTCAAATCCCAGGGAGGAATTGGAGCTGATGCGGCGCAATGCCTCGACCTTGATGAACGAGGTGAACCAATTGCTGGATTTCCGTAGGCTTGACCAGCAGAAGGCGCAGTATGTGCCCACCTACGGCAACCTGTCAGCTTTCGTGGCAGGCGTTTGCGAAGCTTTTACAGCTCTGGCCCAGAAAAATGGCATCAGTTTGCAGTTCACCGCCAAGAGTCCGTTGTTGGAGATGAACTTCGACCGTAACAAGATGCAGCGCATCCTCTATAACCTGCTAACCAACGCCCTCAAGTATAACCACGAGGGGGGAAGTGTCACTGTCACCGTGGACGAGGTACTGACACCCGACGGGGCGGCGGCGCGCATCCGGGTGGCAGACACAGGAATCGGTATCAAGGATGAGAATAAGCCGAAGATTTTCGACCGATTCTTCCAGGAACCGCATACGGACACTACCTACATGGGTAGCGGCATCGGCCTGCACATAGTCAAGGAATACGTGGCCCTGCATCGGGGAACCATCACCCTGACGGACAATCACCCGACCGGAAGTATCTTCAGTGTCCTTATCCCCATAGACCGCAGCCAAACAGCCACTCAGGCGGAGCAGACGCAGCCCGTGCAGCCGGACGCTCCCGCTGGGCTGCCGGAGGCTGGACAGCAGTCGGACAACTGCCTCCTTATCGTGGAGGACAACGAGGATTTCCGGAAGTTTCTGGTCAGCTGCCTGAAGGACAAGTACCGGGTGTTGGAGGCGAGTAACGGCCAAGAGGCCTTGGAGGTGCTGGAGCAGCAGACGGTGAACCTGATCATCAGCGATGTCATGATGCCCGTAATGGACGGCATGGAGCTGTGTCGTCGCGTCAAGCACGACATCCGCTATTCGCATATCCCCATTATCCTGCTGACGGCGCGAACCGCAGAGGAACATGTGCTCAACGGACTGAAGGAAGGGGCGGACGATTACATCACCAAGCCGTTCAACCTCGAAATACTCTTGTTGCGCATCCAGAAGCAGCTGGCTTGGACGCAGGAGAATCACCGCAAGTTCCAGGTGATGGACGTATCGCCCGCCGAAATCACGGTCAGCACCATCGACGAGGAACTCATCGGGAAAGCCGTACAAATCATGGAGTAGGAGATGGACAATGCGGACTTCTCCGTTGAGGACTTCAGCAACCGCCTGGGCCTCAGCCGCAGTGGCCTGTACAAGAAGCTGGTGCAAATCACTGGCAAGAGTCCGCTGGAGTTCATGCGCACCATTCGCCTGAAGCGGGGCAAGGCGTTGCTGGAGAAGAGCGGGGACAGCATTTCGCAGATTGCTTACCAGATTGGCATGTCGCCCAAGCAGTTCTCCAAATTCTTCAAGGAGGAGTTCGGCTACCTGCCCTCGGAATACAAAAAGCACGCCGCGGGAACTTCCTCTGACCTGACCTGAAAACTTTAGCTCTCCGTGCTTCAAAAGTTGCCGAAGCCTCATCTTTATATTTCCAGCCTAAAGTTTTATATGAACATCCGCTAAGATCCCATGCCTCAGTTCATGGATGTTCCGTCCGTACTGAAACAATGTTTCACTCGTACTGAAACAGTGTTTCACCCGTACTGAAACAGCGTTTCATCCGTACTGTGATAACATGAGAACCTTGATGGGACGATGGCGGATATTCATTAAGTTTTCTGGTATACAAGACGGGCAACCCCGGAAGATATGCTGTAAAACATCTGTGTTGTTTGCGTATTTATCCTTACCTTTGTTCTAGTTTTTAATTAACCCATCCGATATGATGAAGAAAATCAACCAAATCCTATTGGCCGGTACGTTCCTTGCCGCCTGCGCCGCTTGTAGCAAGGAGGCCGAAGCCACGTATGAGGTAGTACCTCTGCCTCAAGAGGTGAGTCTGACACAGGAAGAGCCTTTCCGCCTGAACAAGCACACCACCATCGCCTATCCCGAAGGTAACAGCCTGCTGCAACGCAATGCGGAGTTCCTCTCCGAATATATCAGGCTGTCTACTGGTTTCTCTCCTGAGTTGAAAGCCTTTGTCCCGGGGAGCGAGCCTGACACCAAAAGCATCGTGCTGAACATTGACGACGACATCGAGAACCACGAAGGCTACACATTGGAGGTCAATGCCGACCGTGTGGAGATTGAAGGACAGACGCCCAACGGCGTCTTCTACGGAGTGCAGACGCTGCGCAAGTCTATCCCCGTAGGCACCGGTGCCACGGACATTCTCCTGCCCGCCGGCGAGGTGAAGGATGCACCCCGCTTCGGCTACCGCGGCTTCATGCTGGACTGCGCCCGCCACTTCTTCCCTGTGGATTTCGTGAAGAAGTTCATCGACATCCTGGCCCTGCACAACATCAACGTCTTCCATTGGCACATCACCGATGACCAAGGCTGGCGCATCGAAATCAAGAAATATCCCGAGCTGACCAAGGTCGGCTCCATCCGCCAGCGCACTGTCATCGGCCGCAATACGTCCGAATACGACAACACGCCCTACGGTGGTTTCTACACGCAGGATGAGGCGCGGGACATCGTAAAATATGCGCAGGAACGCTATATCACCGTCATCCCCGAAGTGGACCTGCCGGGGCACATGCTCGCCGCGCTGGCCACGTACCCCGAACTGGGCTGTACGGGCGGTCCGTACGAGGTGTGCCCCAACTGGGGTGTCTTCGAGGACGTGCTCTGCCTGGGCAACGACAAGACCTACGAATTTCTGGAAGGCGTGCTGGATGAGATTGTTGACATCTTCCCCGCACGCTACATTCATATCGGCGGCGACGAGGTGCCCCGCACCCGTTGGGAGAAGTGTCCCAAGTGCCAGGCCCGCATCCGTCAGCTGGGCTTGAAGGATGACAAGGAGCACACGGCTGAGGACCGCTTGCAAAGCCACTGCATGGCCCGCATCGAGAAATACCTGAATGCTAAGGGTCGCCAGATTATCGGCTGGGACGAAATCCTGGAAGGTGAGGTGGCTCCCAATGCTACCGTGATGTCCTGGCGCGGCATTGAGAACGGCATCGAGGCAGCCCGCCTGAAGCATGATGTCATCATGGTGCCCACCAGCCACGCTTATTTCGACTATTACCAAACGGACAACCGCGACGGAGAGCCGCTGGCTATCGGCGGCTACGTGCCTGTGGAGAAGGTGTACAGTCTCAATCCCACGCCCGACGACCTGACTGACGAAGAGAAGGAACACATCATCGGCGCCCAAGCCAACTTGTGGACGGAATATATCCTTGACGGTGACCACGTGGAGTACATGGCCTTGCCGCGCATGGCCGCCCTGAGCGAGGTGCAATGGACTCAGCCGGACAAGAAGGATTACGGGGACTTCCTCACTCGCTTGTATCGCTTCATTAAAGTGTATGATGTGGACAGCCTGAACTACTCGAAGAATCTGTTTGACGTCCGCGCCACCTATACGCCCCGTCCGGCCGAGGGAGAGAGCGGGCAGGGCAGCATCGAAGTGCAGCTGTCCAGCATCGACAATGCGCCCATTCACTACACTACGGACGGCACGGAGCCTACCTCCGACTCTCCGCTCTATACGGCACCCGTCACCATCAATCAGACGGCAGACCTGCGTGCCGTGGCCATCCGTCCCGACCTTAAGAGCAAGGTGATTGAAAAATCTATTTCCTACAATAAAGCCACGTTGCGTCCCATCGAGTTGCTTGACCCGCAACCCGCCAAACGGTACACCTACCAAGGCGCGGTGACCTTGACGGACGGCATGCATGGCAACAACACCACTTATTCTAACGGAGCATGGCTGGGCTTCTACGATGGCGACGCTACGGCCGTGATTGACCTGGGCCAGCCTGTTCCCTCTATAAGCAAGGTGAAGGTATGGGGCTATGTGGACATGAGTTCGTGGTTGATGGGGGCTGCCGGCATGGAGGTGCTGGTGTCCGACGACAAGCAGAACTTCCGTTCCGTGGCCAGCATCAAAGGCCCTGAAGTGACCGACTTCAACAAGAAGGGCATTGAGGAATACGAGGCCGCCTTCGAGCCGGTGGAGGCCCGCTACGTCAAGGTGGTGGTGAAACGCCACAAGGCTCTGCCCAAAGGCCATCTGGGCGCAGGCAACAAGCCTTTCCTGTTCATCGACGAGATAGCCGTGGACTAAACGTCACGGACTGACAGACAAAGGTGGGGAAGATGCCGCATATCCGGCTGGCTTCCCCGCCTTTTTTATGGCTTCCAAGCATTTTTAGGTAAAATTGGTAAGAATATCAGTCTGGTTGGTAGTTCGTGACTGACAAATCTTTCCTACCTTTGCAGCGATTATCAAGCACTAACTTCATTCTACTTATGTTACGTAAAATAAGACTGACGCTGGCCATTCTGTTTTTTGCCTGCATCACGCTGCTCTTTCTGGACTTCACGGGGAACATTCATCTGTGGTTGGGCTGGATGGCAAAGATCCAATTCTTGCCGGCCCTGCTGGGCTTGAACCTTGGCATTGTCGCCCTGCTGGTGGTGCTGACCTTGCTGCTAGGGCGTGTATATTGTTCTGTCATCTGCCCGTTAGGCGTGTTCCAGGACATTGTGTCGTGGCTGAACAGCCGTCGCAAGAAGAAACAGAAATACCGCTTCTCCTATTCGCCAGCTCTCTCGTGGCTGCGCTACACAATGCTGGGCGTGTTCATTGTCGCCCTGGTGGCAGGTGTCGGTTCGCTGGCCGCCCTGTTGGCTCCTTACAGTTCCTACGGGCGCATCGCCTCCAACTTCTTCGCCCCCGTCTACCGTTGGGGCAATAACCTCTTGGCCTATTTTGCTGAACGTGCGGACAGCTATGCTTTCTATGAGACGGACGTATGGCTGAAGAGCTTGCCCACGTTTTTGATAGCTTTGGTTACCTTGGTGGTCATCGTTGTCCTGGCATGGCGCAACGGACGTACGTATTGCAACACGATTTGTCCGGTAGGCACAGTGCTGGGTTTCCTGTCCAGGTTTGCCCTGTTCCGCATCACGATAGATGCCGACAAGTGTAACGCCTGCGGCCTCTGCTCGCGTCAGTGCAAGGCGGCCTGTATCGACAGCAAGACGCATCGGGTGGACTACAGTCGCTGCGTGGCGTGCATGGATTGCATCGACACGTGCAGGCACGATGCCATACACTACCGATTGACAACAAGTCTGCCCAAAGCGCCGACGCAGTCCCAATCTGTTTCGTCTCCGAAGAAAGGAGCGGAAGACGCTACCCGCCGCAGTTTCCTGACTGCCACAGCCTTGGTGGCTACCACCGCCTTGGTGAAAGCCCAGGAAAAGAAGGTGGATGGTGGATTGGCCACCATTGAGGACAAGAAAATTCCCAACCGCCTGACACCCATCTTACCGCCGGGAGGACAGAGTGCCAGACACTTTGCCCAGCACTGTACAGGCTGTCAGCTCTGTGTGTCTGCCTGTCCCAACGGCGTGCTCCGTCCCAGTACGGACTTGATGAAGCTGATGCAGCCCGAAGCATCCTACGAGCGCGGTTATTGCCGTCCGGAGTGTATGCGTTGTGCCGAGGTTTGTCCAACTGGTGCCATTCGCCTGACAGACTTAGCCGAGAAGTCTGCTACACAGATTGGTCACGCTGTGTGGGTGAAGCAAAACTGCATTGTCCTGACTGATGACGTGGAGTGTGGCAATTGTGCCCGCCATTGTCCGGCAGGAGCTATACAGATGATCCCTCTCCAAGGGCATCATCGTCATCGTCATCAAGGCGGACACGATGAGGAAGTCAACGAGCAGGACAATTCGCTCCTGATCCCGGCAATCAATACCGAACGCTGCATCGGTTGCGGTGCGTGCGAGAATCTTTGTCCGGCACGTCCCTTCAGTGCTATCTACGTGGAAGGCCACGAGGTGCAGCGCACAATTTGATTCAAAACTGGAAATAGATGAACGGCTGAATATCTGCGCTTTTCATCTGAATGACTACATAGACTAGCAGAACCAACAATGCCGCCTTCCCCACCAACGGGAGGGCGGTTGTTTTTTGGATGGCGGCTTGTTCCCAACGGGTCGGCAGAAAGTGGAGCACAAAGCCAAGCATCATCAGCAAGCCTACCTTCCCATAGGCGGCCAGCCATTGCGGCAGCAGTTCGGGATGGAAATCTGTGAAAATCTGGCGCAACATGGCCATTGCCCCGGAGAAATCCGTGTGGCGGAAGAAAATCCAGCAGAAGCAGACGAAGTGGAACGTCACCAGTACGCCAAGCACCCGGCGGATGCCTCGACTCTGCCACCCTTTGGGGCGTTTCTTCCACTGCATCCACCCCTTGTGCACGGCCAAGGCTACTCCGTGTAACATGCCCCATAAGACGAAGTTCCACGATGCCCCGTGCCACAAGCCACCCAAGAACATCGTGATAATCAGATTGAGATATTGCCGAACCTTCCCTTTCCGATTGCCACCTAAGGAAATATAGAGGTAATCGCGCAACCAGGTGGACAGGGAGATGTGCCAGCGATGCCAGAACTCTGTGACCGATGCCGATTGGTAGGGCGAGCGGAAATTGTCATTGAAGCGAAAGCCCAGCAGGAGGGCCAGACCGATGGCCATGTCGCTATAGCCCGAGAAATCGCAATAAATCTGTAAAGCATAGCCATAGACACCCAACAGGTTTTCCAAGCCGGAATAGAGCGTGGGGTGGTCGAACACGCGCTCCACGAAGTTCAGGCTGATGTAGTCCGAGATGACTGCCTTCTTGAATAGTCCGCAGCAGATGAGGAAGACACCCCGTCCAAACATCTCGCGCGACACGAACAGCGGTTGTCGGATCTGGGGCAGGAAGTCGCGGGCGCGAACGATAGGCCCTGCTACCAGTTGCGGGAAGAAGGAGACGTAGAACGCATAGTCCAGCAAGCAGGTGAGCGGCTTGACCTGACGACGGTAGACATCGAGGGTATAGCTCAGCGATTGGAAGGTGAAGAACGAGATACCCACGGGCAGAAAGATGTCCAATGCCGTGAAGGTACCCCCTGTCAGCGCTGCCCAACATTCGCCCAAGAAGTTGGTGTACTTGAAGTAGCCCAGCAGTCCCAGATTGACCACCAAGCTCAGCGTCACCCATGCCTTGCGCTTCCACGGCGTCTGGCAACGGTCCATCCAATGGGCGATGAGGAAGTCGCTGACCGTGACGAATGCCAGCAGGAAGAGATACATCCCGCTGCTCTTGTAATAAAAGTAGTAGGAGAAAGCCGTGACGAAAAGCAGCCGTGCCGTCGTACGCCGCTGCAACAGCAGGTAGATTGCTGCAAAGGCCGCAAACAGCCATAGGAATAGTCCGCTGCTGAAGATGAGCGGCGCCTGCGGGTCGTAGGCAAAGACGTCGAGCAGCCGTCCAAAGTCGATGATTCCGTTACTTCCGTTCATAACGTAGTTTGTCAGATTGTTCTTTGCCGTGCATCAATGCTTCGTAGAGCAGGTTTGCCAGGTACTTTCCGCCTCTGAAGTTGATGTGGACATAATCGTGGTTGGCCATCGGTGGTTCCGCCTCCTCCAGCCGGGCCATGCTGCTTTCGCCGCCCATGGCTTCAAACAGATTCCAGAAGGCAATGCCGTTGTCTGCCGCCAATTGTTGCTGCCAGGCCACCAGATGCTTGATGCCCGGCATGGTACGTACACGTCCTTCCTCGTCGCGAAAGTCGCGGTCGCCCACGCCTATCAGCAAGAGGGAAGCTGTGGGAAAAGCCGACTTCAGCCGCCGGATGACTGTGTCCATGCCTTCGATATACCGGCTATAGTCGCGCCCGTAGTCTGTGGCCACGTTCAGGCCGTATTGCAAGATGATGAGATCGTAGGGGCGCACTTCGCCAAAAGCCCGCAAGGTCGCTTCGGGAATGGTCCGTATGGACAAGCCACGAGAGCCGCGCAGGGACAGGTTGTCCAACGCGATACCCCGCACGTCGTCCAAGCAGAGGCCATAGAAGGTAGCGGCGGTATCGGTGCGGCCCACCGTCCAGCGCACCCGGCCCAGGCGGCCCTCCACCACGGCCAGTTGCAAGCGGTCTGACGGAGGCACAAAACGGGTCTGCACGTGGGCATCGTTGAGACGTACGGACAATTGCAGAGGGGTCCCGGTGGTGAAGAGCAGGCTTGCCCGGCTGCATGTATCCAAACGGGAGGCATAGTCAGAACGTCCGCGCCATTCGACATAGGCACCGGGACGGGCTTTGAAGTAACGTCCTGATAGACCTTGGAGGTTGCGGTCGAAGTCCGTGCTGTCCGTCCAGGCATGGCTTTCCCAGCCCTTGAAAGCATGGTGGAGTGTACGGCGGAAATAGGTGATAGGGGAGGTGATGTCTACATAGCCCACGCCGCATCCGCCATACCGCTCCTGCATGAGGGCGCGGAGGTCGGCCGTCAGGATATCGCCCTCTACAAAGGAGTCACCGAACCACGCAATGCGCACAGGTCGTCGCGATGCTTCGTCCAGTGCCTGGTAGAAGGTTGCCATGCCTCGTCCGGTGCTGTCGCCGTAGTCCTCGATGCAGGTCATGCCCGGCGGGCAGGTGTCTGCTACGACGGGTATCGGAGGTGGAAGGAGGGGCGGCGCCGTATCGGCTGGTACCGGCGGCAGCGGACGCACATCGGCCAGCAGGTCTACGCGCCTCAACCTGTGCCCGTTCACCTCCCATCGGGGCAGGAAGTGCATCAGCAGCAAAGCGGCCAGTACCAGGCAGGCCAAGAGGGCAGTATGTGGCAAGAAGTTCTTCTCCATAGTCGGAGCGCAAAGATAGGGAATAAATAAAAATGGCCCACATTTTGCGACAGATAGATTTGTCCGCTTCGGGCAAAAAACGTATTTTAGCAGGCAAATTCAAAAAGCACCTTTTCAAGAGGAGAGATTGATCATGTCAAAGAGCCATCATCTGATCGGATTGTGCGCCCTGCTGTTGTTTGTCCTGCCAAGTGCGGCCCAGCAAATCGTGTACAGTAGTGCCAGAGCATTGGCCGAAGGGCGGGGCGACACGGTGAGTACCTTGTGTGTGGAGCGGCGTACGCTGAACCAGCTCTATCTGATGGGCGGTGCGGACTATCGCATCGAGTCGTCCGACAACCCAAGCTTCAGCCGATACCTGCGGAAGCGTTGTTACGCTGTCCGCATTGATACGGTCCTTTACGTCAACTGCCGCAAGATGCGCTACAAGCGTTACCGCCTGGGGGGATGGTATGCCCCGGCCTTGGAGAGAATGGGACGCATATTCTACGCCGCACAGCCTGTTGGGCAGGCCGCGACAAAGACGCTGACGCCTGTGTACACGCAGAAACTGCGCGGCGAGGTGGGCGATGCCATCCAGGCTTCCGGCTTGGTGGACAAGCGTGTCTACTATGAATTGGACGTGGAGACGGGACGTTCTTATTTTGTGGACAAGGAGCGGATGCGCGAACTGTTGTCCGAACGCCCCGACTTGCTGCAAGAGTTTGAGAAGGAGACCAGCGAAGCAGCAGAGGTGATGGTGAAGTACCTGCTGCGATTGGAATAATTCCCCCCTTGTAATGTGGATTCCTGTAGGCTTTGTTCTATCAATGGCCTGCGTTTGTTCCGGTCATCATACGGTATGATGATAGGAACGAAGCGGCAGGATTGCTACATCGGGTGCCGTTTGTCCCGGCAATCCCAGCCGTTCGTCCACATTTACTTGTTGTTGCGCAAGTCCTTCACGCGGACAGCCTTGCCGTCGCTTTGCGGCAGCGAACCCTTGTTGACCAGCTTCAGTTTGGGCGTGAGGAGGATTTCGTCCTTGAGTTCGCGGGTGATGTCCTTGCGGATTTTCTCCAGTTCGATGTAGTTGTCGGACAGCAGGTCGCTGAGTTCCACCTCCACAATCATGACATCCTGGTTGTTGATGGTGTCCAGGGTAATGAGGTAGTTGCTGCCCAATTGCGGATAGCGTACCAGAATCTTTTCTACTTGCATGGGGAAGATATTGACGCCCTTGATGATGAACATGTCGTCGCTGCGGCCCTTGATGCGGTCGATGCGTACGTGAGTGCGTCCGCAAGGGCATTCACCTGGCAGGATGCGCGTCAGGTCGCGGGTGCGGTAGCGGATCAGGGGCATCATCTCGCGATCCAAGGTGGTGAGCACCATCTCGCCGATTTCTCCATCGGGCACGGGTTCACCTGTTTCCGGGTTGATGATTTCTATCAGGTAGCAGTCTTCCCAAATGTGCATGCCGTTTTGTTCCGTGCATTCAAAGCCTACGCCTGGTCCGTTCATTTCTGTCATGCCGAAGCTGTTGTAAGCCTTGACGTTCAGCAGGCGTTCGATCTTCCGGCGTTGTTCGTCGGTGTGGGGTTCTGCGCCGATGACCAGTCTACGCAGGGTGGTGGAAGTGGGGTCAATGCCTTCTTCCTGGAAAACTTCCGCCAGCCGGACGGCATAACTCGGGATGGCGTGCAGGGCTGTGGTGCCGAAGTCTGTGATGAACTTGATCTGTCGTTTGCTGTTGCCGGCTGCGGCAGGTACGGTCAAGGCTCCTAAGCGTTCTGCTCCATACTGGAAGCCAAGGCCGCCGGTGAACATGCCGTAGCCCGAACTGTTTTGGAAGACATCCGTCTTGCGGATACCTACCATGTAGAGGCAGCGTGCCACCAGATTGGCCCAGGAATCCAAGTCGTGCTGGGAGTGCACGATTACGGTTGGTGTTCCTGTGGTTCCGCTTGACGAGTGGATGCGTACGCCGTCCTCACGCATATTGCCTGCCACTAACCCGAAGGGGTAGTTGGCGCGCATATCCGCTTTGGTGGTGAAAGGCAGTTTGCGGATGTCCTCCACGGAGTGGATGTCGTCTGCTGTGATGCCGCATTCCTGGAATACCCGTCCATAGTAGGGAGAGTGTGAGGCAATGCGGATGGTCTTTTGGAGGCGTTGCACTTGCAGGGCACGCAACGCCTCCCGGGGCATGGTTTCTATCTCTTCTTCCCAATATTTGTCATTCATGGTTTATTGTCTATTGTTTAGTTGTTCTTATGGGGTTAAATCATTTTTTCGGCAATGGCTTTTCCGGCTTCCAAGGCATTGAGGTTCATCTCTACGATGCTTTCCCCTTTACGCTCAAAGATTTCCCGGATGCTGGCTTGCACCTTGTCATAGCCGATGCCCAAGAAAGGAATAGTGGCACCGAGCAACACGATGTTGGCCACACGGGGGCTGCCTACCTCTTTGGCTGTCTGATTCACATCCAACAGGATATGGTGCGGGAGACGCTCGATCTCGGCCTTGACTGCATCTTCTGACGGATAATTGGGGATATTGACAAAGGGGACAGCGTTGGTTACAAGCCACCCTTCCTCGTCCAGGTAGGGCAGGTAACGCAATGCCTCCATCGGCTCCAAAGAGATGATGAGGTCGCACTTGCCCGTCGGAATCAGGTCGGAAGCAATGGGGCGGTCGCTGAGGCGCAGGTTGGATTGCACATCTCCGCCGCGCTGGCTCATGCCGTGCACTTCAGCCTGTTTCAGGTATAATCCGTCTTTGAGGGCCGCTTGGCCGATGACGGCGGCGATGGAGAGGATGCCTTGTCCTCCCACGCCCGAAAGTATAATGTCTTTCTTCATGGCTTTTTACTTTGCTTGTTTTCTTTTCTTGCGTGCTAATGTTTGGATGCATTCGCGGCGGGGGATGATGACCGATACGCCGGGGTATAGCAGTTCTTCCCGAAGAATCCGTTCCATTTCCTCGTAGTTCTTTTTCAGCGGAACGACTACACGGATGTGCTCGGGTTCGACGCCGATACCTGCGCAAATGCTTTCCAGCCGTCCCGTACCTGCCGAGTCTTGTCCACCGGTCATGGCCGTGGTCTCATTGTCGGAGATGATGATAGTGACGTTGGACTTCTCGTTGACACAATCCAGCAACCCCGTCATGCCCGAGTGGGTGAAGGTGGAGTCGCCGATGACGGCTACGGCCGGATAGATGCCAGCATCTGCAGCACCTTTGGCCATGGTGATGGAGGCGCCCATGTCCACACACGAATGGATGGCATGGAAGGGGGCACCTGCGCCGAGCGTATAGCAACCGATGTCGCCGAATACACGATGTTCGGGGAATTCTTCACGTAGCACTTTGGTCAGGATGGTGTACATGTCGCGATGTCCACATCCTTCGCATAGGGCAGGCGGACGCATTTCTACGATAGGAGGTATAGGGAACGTGGATTTGTTTTCAAAACCTAACGCTCTCGCGACAATGTCCGGATTGAGCTCACCATCGGGTGGCAATGTGCCGTCCATGCGACCTTTGACACGGAGTGCGTTGCCCAGATAGCCCTTCAGCTGCTTTTCTACAAAGGGCTGTCCGTCTTCGATGATCAGCAGGGCATCGCATGCTGTGGCAATCTTCAGCAACTGCTTGCTGGGTAAGGGATATTGTCCGATTTTCAGTACCGGATGCGGACAGCCTTCCGGATAATTTTCCATCAAGTAGTTGTAGCCGATTCCGCAGGCCACAATGCCCAGGCTTTTATCCGTTCCGTCTGTATATGAATTATAGGGAGATTCTTCCGAAGCTTGTACTAATGCCGGTTGTTTCTCCAGCAGGGCGTGGTAGCGTTTGCGGGCAATGCCGGGCAGTAATACGAACTGGCGGGCGTCATCGACAGCGGGCAGGGTAGGGGGGAGTTGGGCTTCCCGGCGCTCTACACCGGCACGTGAATGGGCCAAGCGGGTAACCAGGCGCATCAACACAGGCTCACCCGTCTTTTCGGAAAAGTCAAATCCAGAGCGGGCCATGTCGTAGGCTTCTTGCTGGTTGCTGGGTTCGTACATGGGGATGAGGGCAAAGTCGCCATAGAAGCGACTGTCTTGTTCATTCTGCGAGGAGTGCATGCCGGGGTCATCTGCAGCTACTACGATGAGTCCACCCCTTACACCCGTTATGCCGGCGTTGACGAAGCAGTCAGCGGCTACGTTCATGCCTACATGTTTCATGCAGACCATAGCGCGTTTTCCGGCGAATGACATACCCAAGGCAGCTTCCATGGCTGTCTTTTCGTTGGCCGACCAGCGGCTATGCACTTTCCGCTCAGCAGCCTCGGGGGCACCTTGTATATATTCGGTGATCTCAGTGGAGGGAGTGCCCGGGTAAGCATAGACACCGGACAAGCCGGCATCCAATGCACCTTGAGCAAGGGCTTCGTCTCCCAATAAAAGTTGTTTCTTCATTGTCATGAATCGTTAGTCATGGTTTAATAATATCAATAGTCCTGCAAATATACGGTTTTTACTGATAATCCGTTTCTTCTTCAGCGGAAAATCCTTCGTTCGTTCAATGCCTGCTGGTAGCGGCGCGCATTGCGCAGGTGGTCGGCATAGTTGGAGGCAAAGTTGTGGCGGCCGGAGAAGTCTTCCTTGGCGCACATGTAGAGGTAGTTGTGGCGGGTATAGTCCAAGACGGCATCCAGCCCTTCGGGGGTGGGAATGCGGATGGGGCCGGGAGGAAGTCCGGCGTGCAGATAGGTATTGTAGGGCGAATCCCAAGCAAGGTCGGCGTAGGTTATCCGTTGCCTTCCAAATTCTCCCACGGCAAAGCGCACTGTCGGGTCGGCCTGTAGGGGCATGCCCCGTTGTAGGCGGTTGATGTAGAGTCCTGCTACGATGGGCTTCTCCTCTCTGTTGTTGGTTTCTTCCTCTACGATGGAAGCCAAAGTTGCCACTTCGATGGGGGTCATGCCCAAGGCTTGTGCCTTGTCTCTCCTGGCTTTTGTCCAGAAACGGTCGTGTTCTTGCACCATACGGTCAAGGAATGCATGGGCTGACATGTCCCAGTAGACTTCATACGTATTGGGTATAAACAGGGCAGGCAGTGTCTGCGGTGTGTATCCCGCTGAGGCGATAAGTGTGCTGTCTGACAAGACCTTGGCAATATCTGTCGAGTCTGCCATCAATTGTTGACCTACGTGGCGTGCCAAGCGGTCCAAATGGCGCACGCTGCCAACGACCAAATTCATAGGTTCCTGATATCCCCATAATAAGCGGCTGAGCACGTGGTAGACATTCTCGCCTTGCCGGATGGCATAACGTCCGGTATGGATATGCTGATCGTAGTGACGATATTGGGCCATCCAGCGGAACCCTATGAAAGTACGTGGGCATCCGGCTTTTTCCACCTTATTATATATGGAATCCAGCGTATCATCGGGGTAGATGTAGACATAAGCCGTTTTTGGAGGGAAGAATTGAGGAGCAAACCATAAATATCCGATGGCTCCTGCGCAAAGTAATCCTAAGGTTAGGATAAGAATCGTGCCGGTAATGAAGAGTTTTTTCCGTTTCTTTTCCATGAGCGATATGAAAAGCTGTTCAATGTGAGGTTTCTGATTGTTTCAAGCGTTTATGGGAGTTTTATGCACACGCCCACATCATTAATTCCAGGCAAAAGACTGTCAGGCAGCACAGGTAAGAGTGATAGTCGTACGGAGTCTGTCAGTCCTGTAGGCAGTGTGATTGCCGTTGATGAGGTCAGGTAGAGATCTCCCCAACCGGTTCCAGTCTGGTTGCCTTGCTCGTCAGCGATGGAAAGGCAGAGCGTATCCCGCAGGAGGACAGAATCGGAGTGGGTGGTCAGTATGAGGCCAATAGGCAATGACATATACGGGAAGTTGGTGTGGTAACGCAAGTTGACGGTGAGAGTATATGTGGCAGTAGAATCTGGTTTTTCGAAGATGAAATTTAGCGTGTCACTTCCTCTCCACCCCGTCGAAGAAACGGAGTGGAAAGAGTGGTAGACTACGTCGGACTTGCAGGCGTAGAGCAGCAGGCCGAGCAGCATGATGCCCCATCCGGGCAACTTAAGATTGGGCCGGATTCTCATTGACAGGCTGCGAATTGGCAGGTTGGACAGGAGCGGATTTCTTTTCCTGCGGTCTTTTGGTTTTCTTGTTACCAGCAGATTGCGGCTTGGCAGCAGCTTTAGGCTTGTCCGGTTTGGGCTGTTGCGGCTTGTTGTCCTGTTTGGGCTGCTGTGGTTTGTCTTGCTTGGACTGTTGCTGCTTGGCTTGTTGTGCCTTGGTTTCTGGTGGATTCTGGTTGCTTTGTGCTGCCGTTTGCGGCTTCTTTTTCTTCTTGCTCTTGTTCTTTTTGCTGCGGTCAAAGCGAGTCAATTCTTCTTGTTCTACCAAGTCTACAGATATTTTCTGTGAAGTGGTGGAACCGTTCTCCAATAGACTTTCCGGTTTTTCTCCTCGTTTGTTCATATTGATAATCTGGAAAGCACGGCGGCCGCTGATAGTTACAGCGTTGGCCAATACGGACTTGTCTGTGGAGTATGTCACCTGATTGCTCAGGATGTCCGTCTTGAAGCAGTAGTAAGTGGCATCTTTTGTTTCCAAAGTGATCTCTTTGGAGGGTAACCTTTTTTGGGCTTCTACATAGGTGTCTACCTCGTAGTTGAGACAGCACTTCAGTTTGGCGCATTGACCTGCAAGTTTCTGCGGGTTGAGTGCGATGTCCTGGTATCGGGCTGCAGTGGTAGCTACGGAAACGAACGAGGTCATCCATGTGGCACAGCACAATTCACGTCCGCATGGTCCGATGCCGCCGATGCGTCCTGCCTCCTGGCGTGCGCCGATCTGCTTCATTTCGATGCGTACACGGAACACTTCTGCCAGCACTTTGATCAACTGGCGGAAATCCACACGTCCTTCGGCGATGTAATAGAAGATGGCTTTGTTACCATCGCCTTGGTATTCCACATCGCCGATTTTCATGTCCAATTTCAGCTCTTTGGCAATCTGGCGTGAGCGTATCATGGTGTCATGTTCACGGGCTTTGGCTTCTTTGTATTTATCCATGTCCGTGGGCTTGGCTTTGCGATAAATGCGCTTGAATTCGGTGTCCGGCTTCAGATTGGCCTTGCGGATTTGCAGGGGTACCAGGCGGCCGGTCAGGGTAACGGTGCCGATGTCATGTCCCGGGGTAGCTTCTACTGCTACGATGTCTCCCTTTTCCAACGGGATGCGATTGGAATTCCGGAAATAGCCTTTGCGGGTATTTTTGAATTGTACCTCCACCAGTTCGCATTCATTGGCATTGCCGGGGATATCGGCTAGCCAGTCGTAGGTGTTCAACTGCTTGTCTTGCCTTCCACAGCTTTTGCCGCACAGACTTCCGCTGCCGGTACGCATCAGGAAGGGGTGTCGGGTTGCGGTATCCGGCTGTTCGGGTTGCTTTGTCATATCATTGTTTTCGTTCATCATATCTTAGGGTTATTGTTTGAGTAACATAATCATTTTAAGCGTAAAGTCAAAAAATACCATTTTTGCATTGACGTTTTGTCCGATGTGCAGTTGGGCTTCGGATAATTCGTGCATGATGCCTGTCACGTTTCGCTCGTTGACGAAGGGTGCGAAGTGGATGGCAAAGTTCTCTTCCGGCCGGGTCAGGTAGTTCATTTCGGGCTGGTGGAAGTTATAGATGAAATTTTCGCGGATCATTCGTTGGAAATAATCCAGCAAGTTCTTCTGGCGTTCACGTCCTAAGGCTGCCACTTGTTCGCTCCATTGCTTCAGGTCGCGTATCTTGCGTTGCCAAGCCAAGCGCATCAGGCTGACAAAGAGGTCAAAGAAGTACTTGTTCTCCTCATTGATGCTGATGGTCTCCAATGCTTTAATGAAACTTCCGTTGGCTATGTGGGCGATGTTGTCCGCGTCGGCAGGCTGGACCGCATATTGGCCGCACAAGGCTTGGGCAATGTCTGCTTCGGCTATACGGAGCACGTTGAAGGGTTGCGTGCGGCTTACGATGGTGTTCAGGATTTGTTCGGGTGCTTCGCTGACCAACAGGAAGACGGTCTTCACGGGCGGTTCTTCCAGCAACTTCAGTAGTTTGTTGGCACATACTTCATGCAACTTCTCAGGCAGCCAGATGATTGTGATTTTATAGCCTCCTTCGACGGACTTCAAGCTAAGCTTGCGGGCGATCTCATCGCTTTCGCGGGCATAGATGAGGGCTTGTCCGTTTTCAGCGCCCATCGCTTCCAGCCAATGTGGCAGGTTGAAGTAGGGATTACTGATTAGCTGATGACGCCAATCCGGCAGGTAATCATCGCATATCTCTTTCTTGCCTTTGGCACTTTTGACGATGGGGAACATGAAGTGCACATCCGGATGTATCAGCTTGTCCCATTTGGTGCATGAAGGGCAAGTGCCACATGCATCTGTCGGCGTCGGGTGGGCGCAAGACAAGTAGCGTGCATAAGCCAAAGCCAGCGGCAACTTGCCTGCACCCTCGGGGCCGCAAAACAATTGTGCATGGGGTATCCGTCCCTCGCTTGCTTCTTGTAGAAGCCGCTGTTTGGCGGGCTCTTGACCTATGACATCGCGGAAATAGAACATAACAGATACGGGGGTAATGGATGATGAATTCGACTTAATAAATTTGGCGGGCCACTTCGCGTATGCTGTCGGCTGCACCGATGGAATAGAAATGGATGCTGGGGACACCGTGGGACATCAGTTCGCGGCATTGCTTAGTGCACCACTCAATGCCTACTTGGCGCACTTGTTCGTCCGTCGTACATTTCTGTACTTCGTGGGCCAGTTCCTCGGGGATGTCAACTTTGAATGTCTTGGGCAGGACGCTGAGTTGTGAAAGCTTTTTCATCGGCTTGATGCCGGGAATGATGGGGCATGTGATGCCGACAGCTCGGGCTTGCTCCACAAACGAGAAATACTTTCGATTGTCGTAGAACAGCTGGGTAACAGCGTATTCAGCCCCCGCCTCAATTTTTTTCTTGAGCCAGTAAATGTCCGATTCCAAGTTGGGAGCTTCCTCATGCTTTTCCGGATAGCACGCCACTCCGTAGCTGAAAGGCGTCTTGGTGACGGTCATCTCTGAACCGTCCACGAAAATGCCTTTGTTGAAGTTGTTGATTTGCTCCTCCAGTTCGATGGCGTGGGTATGCCCGCCTTTCTCGGGGACAAACACGGACTCGTGTTTAGCTTTGTCGCCGCGGAGTACCAAGAGGTCGGTGATGCCCAGGAATTGGAGGTCGAGCAGGGTATATTCCGTGTCTTCGCATGTATATCCGCTGCACAAGATATGGGGTACGACAGTGATACCGTATTTGTTTTGAATGGCTGCTGCCACGGCTACTGTCCCTGGACGCCGACGCAGGCGGATGCGCTGAAACAGTCCGTTGCCCAATTCCTTATAGACATACTCGCTGCGGTGAGTCGTGATGTTGATGTATTTGGGCTCGAACTCCCGCAACAGGTCTATAGTCTGATACAGACGTTCGATTCCTGTCCCTTTTAGGGGAGGCAATATCTCGAAGGAGAAGGCAGTCTCCTTTTGGCTATTTATCAGGTCGATTACTCTCATTTCTTTTTTGTATTCTTTGGCCCGTCAGGCAACGGGGGTTGGATATTGGGCAAAAGTACAAAAAAGAAATGAGATATGATTACTTGCCTACTTTATTTCTTGATGAGGCGGAGGGAAAGGCCCTTGTAAAAGTCGCCAAAACCTGATATGGTGGGTTGCATATTCACTTCGTTGCTTTCTCCGATGAAGAATACGGTTTGTTCTGGGATGTCATTCCGATCATAATCCCATGTCCAGAAAGCAGCCATTGTGCCCATATTGATATTGGGTTTATCTGGGTTGTTAGACCAGTTTCCTACTGGCTTGAGACTAAGCATTGTCTTATTGTTGATGGCGGCTACTTCCAAATCATCTTTGTTAACATTAAATATTCCCCATTCTCCGGTTTTCAGCATGGATACATCCCCTTCGATATACTTGTCCAAACTTTCCCAATCGCTTGCCGAAGGAATGCCCCAGCCTTTGGGACTGATAGTTCCTGCTTTCAAGGCTTCTCCGTTATAGAAATAGTCCCCTTCTTTATTAATATGATAGCCCGCATCGCCTGTCGCAATGGTTCGTTCTTCCATAAGTTCCCCGTCGCTATAGCGGTCTGCCCGCAGATTCTCGCGGAGCCAGTATTGTGTGCCTATTTTTACGATGGGATATTGCTGAATATCAGTGGAATTCCGGCGGTCGGTCAGCGTGTAAGCCACTACATTGATTTCTGCTGGCTGGATCGCGTCATCATCAGTGTGCAGGTTTCCGTCTTGGTCAAAATAGATGACTTGAATAGCGGGCAGGTCATCTTCGTAATACGAAAAAGTATTGTCGGACAAGTCCCATTGCAACTCTCCGCCATTAATTTCTTCGTCAGTATCCAGCAACTGAAGTATTGTGCCGTTTTCCAGGTCCGCCACTCCGTTTTGGACGGGATATATCGTGATGGCTCTCGAGTCTAAATCGTCAGCAAGGTATTCTTTGCAGATTTCTGCCACTTCTTTGCCTTTCAGGTGCACCCGGTAGACATTGGACGCTTCGAAGGACAGGGCGGACAAATGGAGAATTTGGGCACCGTTTTCACTATCCACATCTTCCAGCTCATCAGCGGCTGGCCATTTGCTGATGGAGGCGAGAAGCCCGCTCAGTTGACTGGATTCGCTTTCTTCCGTGTTTATTTCTATTTCATATTGCTTGTTGCCGTCCAATGTTTCCACGGAGGAGGGGATGGGACACGTATAAATGCGCCCATTCCAATCTATCTGGAAAAACTGTTCGTCATTTATTTCTTGGGGGAGGATTATGAATTCTTTACCTATCAGTTTGCCCGATTCTACTTCCCATTTTCCGGTGGGAGTAATGTCGGCTGCGTTCTTGAAACCGGTGAATTCGTCTTTTTCCAAATCATAATTCGCTTGCGTGTAGAATCCGGTGGCTATGATGTGTGGGTCATTTTTCAACATCTCGTCCGCTTCTTTGCTGTTGCTGGGAATTAGTATGATTTTCAGCTTGCTCAGCCGATGTTCGAATTCTAAGGATACCGGCTTGCTTGAACCTGAAACTCGCTGCTTGGAAGCTGTCATGAAATCGCTGGCCGAAAAGTCAGTCGCTTCTTCCTGGTTGGGATGTATGCTGACTGGGATGATGGTTTGTTCTTCTTTGACCCCTTCTGAGTTGTAAGGATAGTAAGCTATGAAATCCAAGGTATTGTCGCCTTCTGGGTAAAAAACGTCTCTTTCGGAAATCAAATTTTGGTCTTTGCCGCAGGTCAGCAGGAGGTTGTCAATGTAGCGTTCGTCAGCCATCGTGTTTCCGGTGATCAAAGCGTAGAGACCGATTTTGTCGTTGGCGTCGAAAACATCATCGGTGACTTTGGTAGTAGATTTTTCTATTTCTACGGAAAAGGTGATGGGGATGTTGCCTTCTTGGATTTCTGAAGTTTCTGACGCGATTTCATTGACACATCCTGTGCAAATGAAAATACAGGAAAATACTAAAGAGTAGAATAGGTGTGGAAAACGTGCTTCCATGGGGTAATGATTTTTTAATTATTAAAGAGTTAATACCCCCAAAGATATTGGATCTATCCAGAAGTAGGTTCAATTTAGCTGATTATTTTATTATTTTTAACGATATGAGTGCTTTGATTAGTAGGAAAAATGCTTTTCATCGCCCTTCTCAAATTTTTCTTCAAAAAAATCCTCCAAAAGTTTGTCGGTTCAAAATAAAGCTATACCTTTGCACCCCGTAAGCGAAACGATAAAGATTCCCGCCGTTATAGCTCAGTTGGTAGAGCAACGCATTCGTAACGCGTAGGTCGCCAGTTCAAGTCTGGCTAACGGCTCAGAAAAAGGAGATGCAACAAGCATCTCCTTTTTTAATGTCCCCCTAAGAATCCCCCTGCCCACGCAGGATCAGGGAGAATTCCATTCATTCTGCTTATTCCACTTTCTGAAACACTCGGAGGTAGTCCACTTTCATGGTGACGGGCAGAGCCGACTCGTCCACACCTGCATAGCCGCCCCAGTCGCCGCCCCAAGCCAGGTTGAGGATGGGATAGAAAGCGTAGGTGAAAGGCCAGACATCACGTCCGGTGCCTTCGTTCTCGAACGTCATCAACTCCTCGCCGTCCACGAAGAAGCGCAGATAGTCTTCCGTCCATTCGCAAGCGTATATGTGAAACTCCGATTCGGCCGTGCCGATGTTGCGGCTCTGTGTCTTCTGCGTGCCGATGGTATGGTTGTAGGCTTTGCAGTGGATGCTGGAGGAAACGATGTTGGCATCTGCGCCTACCTCTTCCATGATGTCTATCTCGCCGCAGTTGGGCCAGGGATTCGTGCCGAAGTCATTGTTGACGGGCATCATCCAGAATGCCGGCCAGGTTCCCTTGCCTTTGGGCAGGAGGATGCGGGCTTCAAAGTAGCCGTGCAGCCATCCTTCATTCACGTGGGCATAGACGCGGCCGGAGTAGATGGTCCCGTTCGTGCCTTTGAAGCAATGGATGTTCAGCTTGCCGTCCACCAGCTCCGTGACGCGACGTCCGCCTGCTTGTCCGTCTACATAGGTCTGCAACTCGTTGTTCACCCAGCCCGGGCCTTGTACTTCGTGTGTCCAGTCATTGGCATTCAAGGTCTCGCCTTGGTTGAATTCGTCGCTCCATACCAAGGTGTAGCCTTCGGGAGCACGCACTTCGGTATCTTCGGCAGACTCTTGAGTGATCTCTACCTGCTGCTGTTCGCGGCCACAGGTGATGGTCACCGTACCCCGGCGCATGGCCAGTGTTTCGTTGGGATGGATGGTGAGGGTGGCTGTGGTTTCGCCGGACTTGTCCGCTTCTATCCAGTCGTCATTGGCTGTGAGGGTCCAGTCGTCCGCGGCCATGACTTCCAGCGTGAAGGATTCGCCCGTCGAGAGCGAGTAGAATGCCGTGGCGGACAGCGACATGGGAGCGGCTTGTTCGATGGGAACAGTCAACCGTTCGGCTCCCGACTTGAGCACCACCGAACCTTGGCGTGCGCTACCGGTAGTATTGGCCTTGACGGTGACATCTACCGTTCCTTGGGCTGTGGTTCCACCCGTCACGCTGGTGGTGATCCATGCAGCGCAGTTGTCCGAGGCGTATGCAGTCCATTCACCGCCGGTGCAGGAGACATCCAAGGTGTAAGTCCCGCCTGCCGCTTCGGCTGCAATCTCTGTGGGCTGGCAGGCCAGTGTGTTCTCGCCGACGCCGCCCGGTTCGTTTGCATCGTCACTCCCGCAAGAGACGAGGAGCAACAAGACTAAAATCATGGAAGAGAAAAATTTCATAATCAATCGTTATTTATTAAGTATGTCTTTAGAATTAATTTATACGATATTGTCCTATCCGCGATATAATCCCCCAGTCGGTGAACCTATGGGATAGAAAGGCCCTACTCCAGGAATATCAAGGCATCATTTCTTCCCTGTCTACGTCTGGAATCAATGCCATTGATTCTATACAAAGGTGGCACCTTTGGTAGGCAAAGGTGCCACCTTTTCTATTCCGATCCGCCACAAAGGGAAGATAAGAGAGAAGGCCGTGCCCAAACAAGGAAAGGATTCTCATGCTTCCTTTCGTTCCGGCGCGGCCTTCGTCAGTCAACCTTATTTAGAACGAGCAATCAGTCCTTGTGCACCTGCAAGATGATGTCGCTCAGCGTCACGGTCGTGTTGGCCGCATTGCCGCCGAAGTCAAATACCAGCTTGCCTTGGGTAATGGCCACGCCCGGCACGTTGATGGCTTTCACGGCCACGTCCTCGTTGGCTGCCACGGCGGTTGTCAGTTCGAAGAGGGCATTGGCATCATCATCGGCCTGGCAAATCTTGTAAGTCATGGCCGGGAGTTCAACGCTGGTGTGCACGATGACACGGAAGTCATAGCTTTCGCCAGCAGACAGGGCCACGTTGTCCGTGGTCAGGGTGAACTGGTTCTGCCACTTCTCGGCGGTAGCCTCCGCAAAGGTCAGCGAGTGGGTCGTGCCGTCCTGGCTGTACGTCGGGTCGGCAATCTGTGTCCAGCCCGGGGCGTAATAGAAGGTCGTCGTGTAATTGGCCGTGCTCCAGAGGTTGTCCGGGCTGTCCACGTCGCTCCATGTCGGTTCGGGCTGTTCCGGTTCGTCGGGCACTACTGTGCCATCGTCGTTAGCATGATCTTTCAGGACAAAGCTTTCGATGATGATGTCTGTGTTGTCGGCATTGCCACCGAAGTCGAATACTACCTTGACGTTGCTCAGGTCTACGCCTTCCAAACCGGATGCCCAGAGTGCCTTCGGTTCATTGGCTTCCAACGAGAAATCCTGGTCCATGAGGATGAGGTTGTCATCGTCGGCCTGGCAGATCTTCACCTTCACGCCGCTGTGGGCCGTGGTGGATGTCATGATGACGGAGAAGTCATACGATGCACCGGACGTGATGGCCACGCCTGTATTGATGAGCATCTGTGCCTGCCAGCGTTCGGAGGTAGCGGTCGGCAGGGTCAGCGAATACGTCCCATCGATGTACGTGTACGACGGATTTGCCACTTGTGCCCATCCCGGCGCATAGTAGAAGGAAGGTTCGTCGAACGTGACGCCTTTGAACAAGTTGAAGTCACTCTCGGGGTCAAAACCGCCGAAGCCGTTCATTTGCGTTTTCTCGATGATGAATTCCTTGGTGATGGAACCATCGCTGATGCCGTCGGCATTGCGCACTTTGCATTCCACGCTGTATGTGCCTGCCTTGCGGTAGAAGCGCGTGAAGCTGTATTCCGTGGAATAGGTGGTTCCGTCAATAATCCAGACCGGAGTGACACCGGGAGCGGACGTGAACTCGAAGGTGGCGTTGTTGGTCGATTGGTCTACAGTCACCGTGAAGTTGTCGGCATAGTCCGATGCCTGGGGGACGTTGCCGCTGGCTCCCTCGAACTCCTCGGGCGAACAGGCGGCCAGCCCGATGCCGGCGGCCAAGATGGCCATGTATTTGAATATACTTTTCATATCAGTCTTTTGTAAATAAGGTTACTATTAATAATTGTTCTGAACCAACGCGGGGTCAGAGTCCAGCTCGGCCTGTGCGATGGGGATGTATTTCTTGTTCGGCGTCCAGCTGTTGGTGCGGTAGCCATACTGGTCGGGCACCAATGCCGTGGAAGCTTTGTTCTCGGCTCCGGCTTCGGCGATGCCTTCGGCACGTACCAGGTCGAAGTAGCGCTTGCCTTCGCCCACGAACTCCAGACGGCGTTCCGTCAGCACGTCGTTCACCGTCACGCGGCCCAGGTCGTTCAATCCGGCACGGCTGCGCACCTCGTTCACCCAGGTCAGGGCATCGCCCGTGGGGCTTCCGCCGGTGCGCAAGGAGAGCTCGGCTGCATTCAGCAGGGTCTCGGCATAGCGGTAATAACGGTAGTTGTTATTGTAGTTCAGGTTCTGGTCGAACGGTGCCGACTGGTTGTTCTTGTTGTACGGGCGGTACTTATTCAGCCAGATGCGGGTGTCTTGGTAGCGGGCTGTGTAGGTCACTTCGGGCTTGTCGCGCAAATCCCAGAAAGTGGCTTCGCGACGCTTGTCCTCCTCGCTGAAGAGGTCCACCGTCTCTACCCGCACGGGCAGGAATCCCCAGCCGTCGGGGCTGGTCCAGTCCGGATCGCCGCTGATGGTGTTGGGCGAAATCAGCGTGGGGAGCACCGTGCCGCCCACGGCCAACGGGCTGTTCCAGCCGCGCTCGGAGTTCAGTTGCTCATAGTTGATTTCCCAAATGGACTCGATGCACCATTCGCCTTCCGTTTTCCAGATATCGGCATATTCTGGATTGAGGTCGAAGTCGCTGCTGGAGATGATAGCACGCATGTGCTCCAAGGCACGGGTGAAACGGCTTTCGTCGTTCTGATACAACACCATTTCGGCGTACATCATATAGGCCATGGCCTGCGTGACACGTCCCAACTGGCCTTCATCATCGTTGCCATTGGCATCCTTGTAATACTTCAACGGCAACACGTTGGCATCAATGACTGCTTCCAACTCGGTGATCAGGTTGTTGTACACTTCGTCAGCCGTGAGCTGCGGGGCGGTGTAAGGCGGTTCGTCCAGGTTCTCCAGGTAGAAGGGTACGTTGCCGAAATAGTGCCACAGCATATTATAATAGAACACGCGGAGCAGACGGGCCTGCATCTCGTAGAGGGCACGGTTGGTTTCCGTCACGTCTGTGGCCCAGTCCAGGTATTGCAGCAGGTCGTTGCAACGCTTGATGCCGGAGTAGTCTACCGTCCAGAGCGAGCTGAGCGTGTTATTGGCGTTAGCCTCGTAGTTGGACAGCATGTGCCAGTTCTGCATGTCAGCGGGGTTGGAGCCGCCCACCCAGAAGTTGTCGCCCATGATTTCGCCGTCGATGTTCAGGGCGTTGTATTGGCCCAATCCCCAGTCGGCCCAGTGGATGGGGTCGTAGGCGGCGATGAGTGCCTCCTGTATGTGCTCGTCTGTCGTATAGTAATCCTCCAGCGGTTCGCCCGTGGGGTTCTCCACTTCCAGGAAGCTGTCCTTGCAACCGGTGGTGAACAGCGTGGTTGCGGCCAGCAGGCTGATGGTCAATATCTTGTTTGTCTTCATAATGGTCTGTTGGTTTTAAGGGTTAAAATGAAATGTTGGCACCGATGGTGAAGGTGCGTGCCTGCGGATAGATACCGCGGTCCACGCCCAGCGAGGTGGCTCCGGACGAAATTTCCGGGTCGAAGCCCCAGTATTTGGTCCACGTGGCCAGGTTCTCGGCCTGTACATAGACGCGGAGACGTTCGATGCAGACCTTGCGGGTCAGGTTCTGCGGCAGGGTGTAGCCCAGCGTGATGTTCTTCAGGCGGAAGTAAGAGCCGTCGCACACGTAGAGGTCGGATACCTGCCAGTTGGTGTCGTCGCCCAGCGTCAGACGCGGATACTTGTTGGAAGTGCCTTCGCCCGTCCAGCGGCCCAGCATCCACGAAGGATAGTTACCAGAGCTGACATCCGAGCGGAATGTGCCGTCGAACACCTCGTTGCCGGCCACGCCCTGGAAGAAGATGTTGAAGTCAAAGCCCTTCCAGTCGGCGTTCAGATTCAGACCGTAGGTCCAGTCGGGCGTGCCGTTACCGATGTTGGTGCGGTCGTCGGCTGTAATCTGTCCGTCGCCGTTCACGTCCACAAAGCGCACGTCGCCCGGCACGGCATCCGGCATGATCAGGTTGCCGTCCTTATTGACATAGGCTTGTACTTCGGCCACGTTCTGGAAGACACCGTCCGTCTTATAGCCGAAGAAGTAGGGGAAAGGCTGGCCGTTAGAACCGCGCGTACCGCCGCCGGAGAGGCCCTGGATGCCGTCCAGGTCGATGTAGCCTGTGTCGTTACCCAGATTTTTCAGGGTGTTCTTCAGGTACGTGGCGTTACCCTTGACGGAGAAGTGCGCATCGCCGATGTTCCATTTGTAGCCCAGTTCAAACTCAACGCCCTTGTTCTCCATGTCGCCCACGTTGCCCAAGGGCTTCGTCTCGCCCACGTAGCTGGGGATGGGCATCTCGATGATCATGCCGTTGGTCTTCTTGATGTAGTAGTCGATGCTGGCTGTCAATGCACCGTTGAAGAAGCCCAGGTCGATACCTATGTCGGTCTGCTCGCTCTCTTCCCAACGCAGGTCGGGGTTGGACAGGCGGGAAGCCTTGGAGCCGTTCCACTTGATGGCATCCTTGCCGAAGAGGACGTTGTTGCCCATGGCGGTCAGGGACGTATAGCCGAAGTCGTCGATGTTGTCGTTACCGTTCTTACCCCAGCTAAAGCGGATCTTCAGGTTGGAGAGCCAGTCGCGCGTGTCCTCCATGAAGGATTCGTTCATCACGTTCCATCCGGCGGAGAAGGAGGGGAAGATACCATATTTATTATTGGGACCGAAGCGGCTGGAGCCGTCGCGGCGTACAGTGGCTTGCACCATGTAGCGTTCATCGTAGTTGTAGCTCAAGCGGCCGAACATGGAGGCCATCGTGTGCTCCACGAACGGAGCGCCGTAGACGCTGAATTGGGCCACGCCGTCGATGACACTGCCTGTGGCATAGTCGATAGAGGGCTTATTCGGATTCACTAGGTTCCAGCGGCTGCCGCCTACCTGGTCGCCCTTGTACTTCAAGGCCGACTGGCCCAGCACGACACCCACGGTGTGTTTGCCGAAGGTCTTGTCGTAGGTCAGCGTGTTTTCTATCTGCCACGTCACGTTCTGCTGCCGGTTGGCGCTGGCGCTGGTGTGCGTGGCGTTGTTGTTGCCGGAGAGGTAATGCTTGCTGACCGTAGCTGCATCGTAGCCCCAGAAGGACATGTCGGCACTGTAGCTGAAGTGGTATTTCAAGTTATCCCACAGCTGCAGGTCGATGCTGAACTTGGGCACGAACTTGTGCGAGAAGTTCTTCTGCGGATTCAGCGTCATCATGGCCAGCGGGTTGTTCATCTCGTTGTACGAGCCGAAGTAGCTGGGCACGGTGTAGGCATTGCCGTTCGGGTCGCGGGGCAGGTCAAATCCCTGGGATTCGTAATAGTTCACCATTTCGTCGGCAGTGGCGCCCGATACTGTGATGGGGAGTATGGGCGACAGGTAGAGGGCAGAACCCAGGATGGAGCCGAACTCGGAGTTCTCGGAAACGCCCGTGGAGTGCGTGCGCATGTAGGCCACGTTGACGCTCAGATCCAGCTTGTTGAGGAAGGAGCGTTCCTTCGAGGCGTCAATCAGATTGTAGGAGGTGTTCGAGCGGAGGGTCAAACGGTCGTAGTTGGACTGCCCGTAGTTACCGCCCACGATACCGTCTTGCGAGTAGTAGCCCAGGGAGAGGTAGTAGTTCACCTTCTCCGTGGCGCCGCTGATGGTCACGTCGTGGTTCACCACAGGTGCGCCGTCGTTGAACACGGCATCCTGCCAGTCCGTGCCGAAGCCGGTCACAGGGTTGCCGTTGATGTCCGTCAGGTTATAGGGGTCGGCATACAAGGGTGCCTGGCCGCCGTTCATGTACTTCTCGTTTTGCAGGATGGCGTAGTCCGTGGCACTGGTCACCTCGCGGCGTTTCCAGGCGCTTTGCCAGCCGTAGGAGAAGTTGTAGTTGATGCTGGTCTTGCCCAGTTTGCCTTTCTTGGTCGTCACCAGGATGACACCGTTGGCGGCACGCGCACCATAGATGGCACCGGAAGCGGCATCTTTCAGCACCTCGATAGACTCGATGTCGTTGGGGTTCACGAAGTCCAGACCGCCACTGATGGGCATACCGTCCACGATGTACAGCGGGTCGCTGTTGTTGATGGTACCGATACCACGGATGCGCACGCGGGGGCTGGCACCCGGTTGACCGGAAGATGAGGTGACATCCACGCCGGCAGCCAGACCTTTCAAGGCATTATCCATACGGACAGGGGCTTTGTTTTCCAGGTCGTCTGCGGAAACCTTGGCGATGGAGGCCGTCACCACGCTTTTCTTCTGGACACCGTAACCCACCACGACTACTTCTTCCAGCGTTTCCGTGTCTTCATCCAACACTACATTTAAGGTTGTTTTCCCGTTCACGGCCACTTCTTGGGTCTTGAAGCCGATGTAGGTGAAGGTCAGCACCGCATCGGAAGGAACGGAAATCATGAAGTTACCGTCGAGGTCGGTAATCACACCTTGGGTAGTACCTTTCACTACCACATTCACACCGGGCAGCGGGAAATCATCCGACCCGCTCACCACTGTACCTTTTACCTGTATATCTTGGGCATATACAGAAGCCAAGGTAAAGCTTAGCAAGAATAAAACTGACAACAGCTTTTTCATAAGTTTTACTGTATTAAGATTAACGAATCACAAAATTGCTCCACTAAGAGCACGACAAATGTATGCAGAATTGATTTAGGTCAATGAAAATAGTCAATTCGCAACTACGCCAAAAGGGATGTAGATATACGTCAATAATACGCCAAACTGCAATAATACGCTTAAAATCAGTCTATAATGTCTACTTTATAGGGTACGCCAATTATATGTTGCACAACATAAAACAAAGATTTATCCTCTTTGCATAAAATTAGCAAGCCTTCATGGAGGGAAACAGCTCTATCTCCGAGTGTGGGCGCAGGCATAGGTAAGCACGGGCGCAGGCATGGGTAAGCGCGGGCGCGGGCATGGGTAAACACGGACAGGAACGTGGCTGTCCGTGCCGGGTAAAAGAAATTACAATTGGTTGTTCAGGTAGTCGCTCAGGCTGTCTTCGCGCTCCAAGCCGAGCTTCTTGCGCAGGCGGTAGCGCATGGTCTCCACGCCACGTACCGAGATATTCAGCAGCGGGGCAATCTCCTTGGTCGATAGGTTCATCTTCAGGTAGGCGCACATCATGCGTTCGTTGTTGGAGAGGCCGGGATGGTGTTCGTGGAGGCGCTTCATGAAGTTGTTGTGCAGCAAGTCAAACTGCTCCTCGATACGCTTCAGTACTTCGTCGCTTTGGATGTTCGCATCTATCTTCCCGTTGATTAAGACCAGATGGCGTTTGGTTTCTCGGGCACTCTCCCCCTTCAGTTCGGCCGCCACCTTCATGATTTCGGTTTTGATTTCAGTCAATACCTCATTCTTGCGGGTGAAGTTGATCATCAGGTTGACCATCTCCTGGCTTTTGTGTTGCAGGTCATACTCCAGTTTCTCTTTTTCCAGCTGGATGATTTGCTTTTCGTGTTGTGCCTTCTCGGCTTCGTACTCTTGTTCCATCTCCTTGATCTCCTGGTCTTTCTGCACCACAGCCAGCCTCTGCTTGCGGCTCATGCGCGCTGCGTCCCAGCGGATCAGTCCCCATACCAGGGCTACCATGAGTACGAGGTAGCCTATATAGGCCGGCCATGAACGATACCACGGGGGGAGTATCTCGAAGGCTATCGCATCAGTTGTGGAGGTGCCGTCCGGAAAGAGCGTACGTACCTCGAAGGTATAAGCCCCTTCGTGCAGGTTGCTGTATTCCTTTGTCCGGATATTGCCGGGCGTGGACCACTTCCCGTTGTTCAGGCGGTATTGGAAACGCACCTCATTGTCTTTCAGCAAAAACGGGACAGTGTACTCAAATCGTACAGAATTGTATGCATAACTGATGGCTGGCACTTCCTTGTCTTTCAGAAAATTGGCTTTGTAGACCAGTGAGTCTCTTGAAGCAGAAAGGTACATGCTTTCTATACCGGAGGGCAAGTCGAAGGCTGGCCCGGAAGTCTCAACGGGAAGATGGAAGAGGGCAAACCCATTCTCGTTGGGCAGCACCATGAGCGAATCGGAGACTGGAATGAAAACCTTATTGTCCGGCTGCAACTCCACCAAGGGGGCTTGAATCAGGTGCACCTGTTTGTTGGCTGCACGACCACCGGTCGCCTCCAAATCGGTGATATAGATGCCGTATGGGCTTAGAGCCATCAGGCGGTTGCCCCGTTCTACCAAGTATCGGTAAGGGATGGAACCGCCCAGCAGGCTGTCCATTTCGAGGCAAGGCTCCATGCGGTCGGTGGACGGATTGTGGCGGTAAATGCCTGACGGTGTGGGGAAGTATATCCGGTCTTTCACCTTGCTGACATACACATCACGCTTTGAGGGGAAGCCGTCTTTCTGGTAGTATTCCTTGCTGGTGACCACATCGGACAGGTCCTCATTCAGCTCAATGCGCGAGATATGATCTGTGACATAAATCCACAAGACGTGGGCAGACTCTTGTTCAAACCAGCGGGCTGAGTGGTTCATATTGTTTATTTTCCACAGTTTGCGCCACTCCGTTCCGGTTTTCTTCAGCAGGTAGATGCCGTCATAGGTTCCGACATACATCAGGTCGGGATGCCCCTCCACTTGCTGGCAAGTCCAGGTGCCGACGAGGTCGGTGATGCGCTCCAAGGTAGAACCGGCTACCCGGAAAATACCTCGGTCGTGCAGACAAAATAGCTCTTCGCCGATGCGGCACAATCCCCACACCTGTCCGCTGGAGCCATGTACGTGGCGGATTTCCGGCTGTCTCCCGTCATCCCGCTGCGTAGGCCACGGGATGTAAATCAGACCTCGGTTGGTCCCCAAATAGAGACAATCGCCTTGGACAGCCGCCGTATAACCGGTGCCATGATGAGGATGGGAATACAAGTTGGTGAAGGGGGAAGCTAGGCAGACGTAAGCCATTCCGTTGTCCAAGCCGGCCCACAAGTTGCCGTTGGGATCAAAGGCTACGGACAATACAGTGTTGTTTTGCAATCCATTGTTTTCGTTGAAGAAACTGAGTTCGCGGGTGGTGCAATCTATCAACATCAATCCGTTGTGGATGGTACCCAGTGCGATACGGTTGCCCTGGCGGGTGATGCAGAATACCTCGTTGCGGCGCATGAAGTCTTCCGCGCCGGTAATGAAAGGCTCCACAGTATGCCCGTCATAATAGAACAAGCCATGGTAAGCCGTGGCAATCAGGATGCCGTCCTCGTAGGGTACAATCCCTCGGATGCGGTTGGAGGGCAATTGCTCCGCACCGTTCAGCGGGATAAGCTCATTGCCCACCAGCAGACGGATGCCTTTGTCCGTACTCAGGTAAAGCACGCCATTCACCAAGTCCGAACAGTCTATCTTGCATCCCGGATTAATCAACGTGTATTTTCCATCCAGCTGCTTGACGATGCATCCATCCCCTTGGAAATAGAGGATGTTGTCTATCTCGTGTACGCCCCACACATTGCCCAGATAACGCATGGAGGCGTCCAATGTGTCCGACAGACTTTGGTAAACGAGTTCGCCTGTAGCATTGGGTTCAAAGTAGCCGAATTCATTGACACCGCCTACATAAATCCTGTTATGCAGCTTGGAAGGCAACACCGAGCGTGCATCCAGCGAATTGTTCAACGGGAAAAGTTGCCAATTATCTCCATCAAACTGCACCAACCCGTTTTTATTGGCAAAGTACGTCCAACGGTTCCCATAGGAAGCGATCTGCCACGTCTGCGCCCCATTGCCATAATGTTTCTTGTTGAAGTTCACAATGAAGCTGTTCCATCCTACATTCGCTTCCATTCCCAAAGAAACGAACGACAAGAGGAGGCTATATAATAATGTATAAACTAGTTTTCTCATTCAGTGCAGTACGATACTATAGAAGAATAGGCACAAAGGTAGTGTAATTTTTATAAAAAGGCATAGCGCAGTGTGCAAAAATAAAGAAGCCATTGCTTTTGCAATGGCTTCATCTCTTGTCCTGTCGGAATGAGGCGACTCGAACGCCCGACCCCTACGTCCCGAACGTAGTGCGCTACCAACTGCGCTACATTCCGAATCAAAACGCTTGCTTTCGTTTTTGACGGTGCAAAGGTACGCAAAATAGTTTTATATCTCCAAATTTGCGAGGCACTTTTTTAGCGTCGTTCTTCTAAAAGTAGATTAGAGGTGGCTTATTTCTTATGGTTATATTATTAGTAGGGAAGGGCATTGCATGTTTTTAGAAAAACTAAAAGACTGTATGCGGGGAATATAAGCAAAAAATGCTACCTTTGTCGCCGACTTAGCTCAAGCAAGTAGATATAAACATTTACTGAATTCTTTTTATGCGTAGAATTATTTTGTTTTTTTCCTTGATGTTCGTTATTTGCGGCACTGTAGTGGCTCAGCAGATGACCGATGATCAGATTGTCCAGTATGTGAAGAGTGCCAGCCAGGCCGGAAAAAGTCAACAACAAATAGCTTCTGAGCTGATGCGTAGGGGGGTAACGAGAGAACAGCTGGAAAATATCTATGAACAGTATCAATCTGGTGAAACCGATAAGCAGCTTTCGGAGGATAATCAAAAAAATACAAAGCGTTCCCGTTCAAAGTCCGAAACAGATGAGACTATGAAGAAAGACGGCAAGCGTGGGCAAAAACTTTCTCCCTCTCGCCGTTTGCAGAGTGATCGGTTGGACCCTAGTTTGGATGAAAACAAGACAGAAGAAGATTCATTGATGTGGGAGAAAGATTACTATCGTGAAGAAGAAAAAAAAGACCCTACTCAACAGATTTTTGGCCATAATATTTTCACCAATCAATACTTGACTTTCGAGCCGAATATTAATGTGGCTACTCCCGTGGATTATCGCTTGGGACCTGGTGATGAGGTGATTATTGATGTGTGGGGAGCATCTGAGACAACCATTCGCGAGACTATATCTCCGGAAGGCAGCATACTGGTTAGTAATCTTGGACCCGTTTATTTGAGCGGGAAGACTGTACGTGAAGCTAATGACTATTTACGCGAGCAATTTGTCAAAATCTATTCGGGCGTTTCGGGCAATGTACCTAATACGCAAGTAAAGTTGACTTTGGGTGAAATCCGATCCATTCAAGTAAATGTAATGGGAGAAGTAGCCGTGCCTGGCACTTATACCTTATCTTCTTTTGCTTCCGTTTTTCATGCACTCTATCGTGCAGGCGGTGTGAACGACATTGGCAGCTTACGTAGCATTCGGGTGGTGCGCAATGGCGATGTCGTGGCGGATGTGGACGTGTATGATTTCATTTTGAAAGGCAAGATGAAGGATGATGTGCGTTTGCAAGACGGAGATGTCATTCTGGTTCAGCCCTATCAATCCTTGGTACAAATACTGGGGAAGGTTAAAAGACCGATGTTTTATGAGATGAAGCCGGGAGAAGCTGCTAATCTATTGTTGGATTATGCCGGAGGTTTTACTGGTGATGCTTATAAAAATGCCATTCGTGTCATTCGCAAGAGTGGCAGGGAAATGCAAGTATATAATGTAGATGACGAAGAATATGCCACCTTCCTCATGAATGATGGGGATGTGGTGACGGTTGATTCTGTTCTTCAGCGTTTTGAAAATCGTGTGGAGCTTCGAGGCGCAGTCTATCGTCCGGGACTCTATCAACTGGACAGCAAGATGAATACTGTAAAACAACTCGTTGAAAAGGCCGAAGGCGTGCGAGGTGATGCTTTCTTAAACCGTGCCATCCTGGATAGAGAGCATGAGGATTTGGAGCACGAGATCATCCAGCTGGATATGAAAGGCATTTTGAACGGTACGGTAGCCGATATTCCTTTGCAAAAAAATGATGTAATCTATATTCCAAGCATTCATGATTTGAAAGAAGAAGCTACGCTGACCATCCACGGTGAAGTGGCTAATCCAGGTACTTATCTCTATTCAGAAAATACGACTATCGAAGATCTTGTGGTACAGGCGGGCGGATTGTTGGAAGCTGCTGCGACAACAAAAGTTGAGGTGGCCCGTCGTGTGAAAAATCCGAAGAGTGCGGCGTATAGTACGGTTGTTGGCGAAAGCTTTGTTTTTGATTTGAAGGATGGGCTTTTAGTGGGTAAGGGAAGCGAAGACTTCCATCTGCTTCCATTTGATGAGGTATACATACGTAGGAGCCCCGCTTATCGAGAGCAGCAGAATGTTATGGTTTCCGGCGAAGTGTTGTTTAGTGGCAATTATGCGTTGTCTAAAAAGAATGAACGCTTGAGCGACATAATAAAGAAAGCCGGTGGCGTTACTCCGGATGCCTATGTGCGTGGTGCCCGTCTGATTCGTGAGATGACAGAAGATGAGATTCGCAGGCGCGATGATGCCGTGCGTATGGCGAAAAGCCGTGGCGGGCAAGATTCTATAGCTGTGAGTATGATAGACCAATCTGACTTCTATCCGGTGGGCATCAGCTTGGAGGGTGCTTTGGCAAATCCTGGGTCGGATGATGATTTGGTGTTGCGCAATGGCGATATTTTGTATGTACCCGAATATGTCAGTACGGTCAAAATTAGCGGAGCAGTGATGTATCCCAATACTGTAACTTATAAGAAAGGTGAGAACTTGAAATATTATATTGATCAAGCTGGCGGCTATGGTAATAATGCCAAGAAACGGAAAGCTTATGTCGTTTATATGAATGGTACTGTGGCGCGTCCTCGCTCCAGCAGTTCTAAAGCAATAGAACCGGGATGTGAGATTATTGTTCCGACTAAGGACAGAAGGAACAAAATGACGCCTGCCGAGATTATAAGCATGGGGACATCAACTGCTTCATTGGCTACTATGATTGCGACTTTGGTAAATCTGTTTAAGTAAAAAAGTGCATGGAAAATGAGTGAGGAAATGAAGCAACAGACTGTTGCTCCGCAGAATCCGGAGGAACAGGAAATTGATTTGATAGAGCTTGCCCAAAAGGTATGGGCGGGGCGTAAACTGGTACTTAAGGCGTGTGGCATAGCTGTCATTGTGGCTCTGGTGGTAGCTTTTAGCATTCCCAAAGAGTATGCCACGAGTGTCACTTTGGCTCCTGAGGTTGGGGGAAGAAGTAGTTCCAGTAACTTGGGGGCATTGGCGGCCATGGCGGGTGTCAATTTGCGGACTTCAAGCGGTGAAGATGCCTTGTCGCCAGAATTGTATCCGGATATAGTGAGCTCCACTCCGTTCTTAACGAGCCTCTTCGATGTGCGTGTACAGGACGGGGAGGCCGAGATTGATACCACCTTGTATGTCTATCTGAAGGACTATCAGCGTGCGCCTTGGTGGGGTGTCATCACGTCCGCGCCTTTTCGGGCAATAGGATGGCTCGCGTCTCTTTTTAAGGACAAGGAAGAGGAACAGGGTGGACCTGCAGAATTGGATCCTTTCCATCTGACGCAAGAGGAATCCAATATGGCTAATGCCTTAAGTGGTCGGATAGCGGTCAATGTGGACAAAAAGACAGGAGTAACCACTCTGACTGTCACCATGCAAGACCCGTTGATTTCCGCCTCGTTGACCGATACGATCATGCACAGCCTGCAAAATTACATTACGGACTACCGTACCAATAAGGCACGCCATGATTTGGCCTATATGGAGAAGTTGTACAAAGAAGCCAAGCAGGAGTATATGGAAGCCCAGGAAAAATATGCCAGTTTCGTGGATGCCAATCAGAGCATAGTCCTTTTGAGTTTCCGCGCTGAGCAGGAACGTCTACAGAATGAGATGAATCTGGCCTTCCAAGTGTATACACAAGTAGCCCAACAATTGCAGATGGCCAAGGCTAAAGTGCAGGAAATCACGCCGGTTTATACCGTTGTGCAACCGGCAACTGTGCCCTTGCGTGCGGCTAAGCCCAGCAAGATGCTGATTCTGGTAGCTTTTGTTTTCTTGGCAGGCGTAGGCAGTGTGGGTTGGATTCTTTTTGTGAAAGACTTCGTCAAGGGCTGGAGAAAGCCCAAGGTTTCGGAGACATCCACAGCTGAGGCATAAAAGGATTAATATCGTTGAGAATATCTGGAAATAAAACGGGCGGCTTTCGCACTTCGTTGGTGCTGAAAGCCGCCCGTTTTTTGTTCTTACAAGAGAGGCTACTATGAAGCCTTATTCAAACAAGTTCCTGAACTTCCTGAAAATCTTTTCCTTGATAGAGGTGTTGGGCTGGAAGTTGTCTGCTTTCTCCATCTCTTCCAAGGCTTTCTTTTCATCTTTGTTCAAGGTTTCGGGAACGTATACGCTGACATTCACCAGCAAATCGCCTGTGCCGTATCCGTTTACGCTGGGCAGACCCTTGTTGCGCAGGCGGAGTACCTTGCCCGGTTGGGTGCCTGGTTCTATCTTTACTTTCACTTTGCCGTCTATGGTCGGGATTTCTACGGTTCCGCCCAAAGCTGCTGTGGGGAAGCTGAGCAGCAAGTTGTATATCAGGTCGTTCTCGTCGCGAATCAGTTCTTTGTCCGGTTCCTCTTCCACCAGAATCAGCAAGTCGCCCGGCACGCCGTTGTGTTTGCCTGCATTGCCTTTGCCGCTCATGGAGAGTTGCATGCCCTCTGCCACGCCTTTGGGAATCTTTACCGTCACGATCTCTTCGCCATAGACGATGCCTTCGCCACCGCATTCCTTGCACTTGTCTTTGATGATGTGGCCTTCGCCTCCACAGGTGGGACAAGTTGTGCGCGTCTGCATGGTGCCTAAGATGGTTTGTTGGTTGCGGATGACGGAGCCGGTCCCTTTACACGTCGGGCAGGTCTCCACGCCGCTGTTTCCTTCAGCGCCCGTACCGTGGCAATGCGGACAAGGCACGTATTTCTTCAGCTTGAACTTCTTTTCAACGCCGGTGGAGATTTCCTTCAAGGTCAGCTTCACTTTGACTCTCAAGTCCGACCCCCGGTATCGGCGTTGTTGGGCGCCACCGCCTCCGCCAAATCCGCTGAATCCTCCGAAGCCGCCATGCCCGCCGAAAATATCGCCGAACATGGAGAAGATGTCGTCCATAGACATGCCTCCGCCGAATCCTCCGAACGGTCCGCCGTTGCCGGCTGCGCCGCTCATGCCTGCATGCCCGAATTGGTCATAGCGCGCCCGTTTATCCGGGTTGCTCAGCACGTCGTAGGCTTCGGCTGCTTCTTTGAATTTCTCTTCGGCTTCCTTGTCACCCGGGTTGCGGTCGGGATGGTATTGGATGGCTTTCTTGCGGTATGCCTTCTTTATCTCGTCTTCCGAAGCGTTCTTCTCAACGCCTAGCACTTCATAGTAGTCTCTTTTTTCCATGCCCTTCCTGCTTTATTCTCCTACCACAACCTTTGCGTGGCGGATGACTTTGTCGTTCAATGTATAACCTGTCTGTACGCAATCCAGGATTTTCCCTTTTTTACCTTCTTCCGGAGCCGGGATGACGGCAATGGCTTCATGGAAGTCGGTATTGAGCGGCTGGTCATGGGTCTCGATGACTTTCACGCCGTTTTGTCCCAATACGGTCATGAATTTGTTGTAGATGAGTTCCACACCTTCTTTCACAGCTTTGACGTCAGTGGCGGTTTCCATGTTTTTCAGCGCACGTTCCAAGTCGTCCACCACGGGGAGGATGCTGCTGATGCTTTTCTCGCCACCGTTCAGGATGAGCTCTGCCTTCTCCTTCATGGTGCGCTTGCGGTAGTTGTCGAATTCGGCAGACAGACGCAGGTATTTGTCTTTCTGCTCTTCTATCACCTCGTTGGCTTTCTTCAACTCATTGGCCAACTCTTCCTCTTTGTTCTGCGGAGCCTCTTGCTCTCCAGACTTTTCATTGGGACTTTGCGCCTCTTTGTTGTCGCACTGTGCCTTCAGGTCTTCTTCCTTCAGGTTCGATTTTTCTTTCTCGTTCATATCGTAGTTGTTATTATTTTATATTGAAGTATTTTTGTTCGCTCCAACAAAAAGTTTGCCAAAATGGCATATCCTCCGTTAGAGGCTGCAAAGTTAGTGCTTTTGTGTCACATTGTCATCTGATTTTGCCATTCATTCGCGTATTTTCGCTATCTTTGCAGCCGCAAAAGGGGATATGCGGTAGGTTGCGGACAGCGGCTCGCCCGCCCGTGCTTAGCGGCTCGCCCGTCCGTGCTCGGGGGCTCGCCCGCCCATGCCCGGCGATATACCTCAAATTCCTGACCATTTATCTTATATTTTTTAGCGTAACCAAGAATGATTACAGTTTCTAACGTATCGGTACAGTTTGGCAAGAGGGTATTGTTCAAAGAGGTAAATTTGAAGTTCACCAGTGGTAACTGCTACGGCATCATCGGTGCCAATGGCGCAGGCAAATCGACGTTCTTGAAAACGATTTCAGGCGAATTGGAGCCTACCACGGGCAGCATCACCCTGGGACCGGGCGAGCGCCTGTCTGTCTTGAGCCAGGACCACTTCAAGTGGGATGCCTTCACCGTGATGGATACCGTATTGATGGGGCATACCGTCCTGTGGGACATCATGAAGCAGCGTGAAGCGCTCTATGCGAAAGAGGACTTTACGGACGAGGATGGCTTGAAAGTGTCCGAGCTGGAGGAAAAGTTTGCCGAATTGGACGGATGGAATGCCGAGAGCGATGCCGCCACTTTGCTGAGCGGCCTGGGCATCAAGGAGGACAAGCATTATCTGTTGATGTCCGAGCTGAATAATAAAGAGAAAGTGCGCGTGATGTTGGCGCAGGCTCTCTTTGGCAATCCGGACAATCTGTTGCTGGACGAGCCTACCAACGACTTGGATATGGAGACGGTGACTTGGCTGGAGGAATACTTGTCCAACTTCGAGCATACGGTGCTGGTGGTGAGCCATGACCGTCACTTTCTCGACTCTGTCTGCACCCATACCGTGGATATTGACTATGGCAAAATCAATCTGTTTGCCGGCAATTATAGCTTTTGGTACGAATCCAGCCAATTGGCCTTGCGCCAGCAGCAGAACCAGAAGGCCAAGGTGGAGGAGAAGCGCAAGGAACTGGAGGAATTCATCCGCCGATTCAGTGCCAACGTGGCGAAGAGCAAGCAGACGACCAGCCGCAAGAAGATGTTGGAAAAGTTGACGGTGGACGAGATCAAACCCTCGTCACGCCGCTATCCGGGCATCATCTTCACGCCCGAACGTGAGCCGGGCAACCAGATCTTGGAAGTTTCCGGCTTGACCAAGACATTGGAGGATGGCACCGTCTTGTTCCGCGATGTCAACTTCAACGTAGAGAAGGGGGATAAAATAGTTTTCCTTTCCCACGATCCGCGCGCCATGACGGCCTTGTTTGAGATTATCAACGGCAATATGAAGCCCGATGCCGGGCACTACAATTGGGGCGTCACCATCACCACGGCCTATCTGCCGCTGGATAATACGGCTTTCTTCAACACCGACTTGAACCTGGTGGAATGGTTGAGCCAGTTCGGTGAGGGCAACGAGGTGTATATGAAAAGCTTCTTGGGACGTATGCTCTTCTCCGGCGAAGAGGTGCTGAAGAAGGCCAGCGTCTTGTCCGGAGGTGAAAAGATGCGTTGCATGATTGCCCGTATGCAGTTGCGCAATGCCAATTGCCTCATCCTGGATACGCCGACCAATCATCTGGACTTGGAGTCCATCCAGGCCTTCAACAATAACTTGAAGACTTATAAGGGAAATATCCTGTTTGCCTCGCACGACCATGAGTTTATCCAGACCGTGGCCAACCGCGTGATCGAGCTGACACCGAACGGCACCATCGACAAGATTATGGAGTATGATGATTACATCTCGTCCGACCATATCAAGTCGTTGCGCGAGCGGATGTACGCGGAGCGTTGAGCATGCACTCACTTATCTAAAGCCGGAGGCTGCACCTCAAGTCTGAGGACCGTAGCCTCCGGTTTGTTTTTCTCGGTTAGGGGTAAACCAGTTTGCTTTCCCCCTCTCCGAACAATTTGTCTCCCAGCGTCGTAAGGTTGTTGCCCGTGACCACTACCCGGCGTAGATTGTCGCATCCGATGAAGGCACCAAACTCGATGGCTGTCAGGGTGGGGGGCAGCTGCAAGGTGCCGCAGAGGCGGGTACAGCCGCTGAATGCGCGCTGGCCGATGCTTTGTAGTCCCTTGGGCAGCAGTACCCTGAGCAGGAATTTCTTTTGTGTGAAGGTATATTCCGGGATGGACGTGGCATTGCTGTTTTCCATGTTGATATAGACCAGATTGGGCATATAATCACGGATCAGAGTGAAGTCTGCTTCGTCCAGCTTGCCTTCTATGGTCAGGAAATTAACGTCATTGGGCTGTTTCCCCCTCTGGATCAGCTCGCTGGCCAGGCTGCCCATGCGGCTGATTTGCACCTTGACCGAGGTGGGTTCTCCTTCAACGAAGGCAAATGTTTTCCATTTTTCCTGGCTCCGATAGGTATTGCTGCTGCCGTCGGGCACAAAGATGGCCGTGATGCTGTCCGCCAGGGCTTCGTCTTGCAGAGAGGGGGCTTTGTCTGCGCGTATTTGGCAAATGCCCAACTTGTTGCAGCCTTTGAAAGCGGCTTTGCCGATTTCTTTCAGCCCGGGAGGCAGGATGATGCGGGCTAATGTTTCTTTGCCGACGTATGTCTGACCGTCCATTGACTTGCAGAAGGCGAACATGGGTATCGTGTTGGCCGGATAGATGTGAAATCCTTCCCTTGTGCCGCCCTTTCCGGCGTACAGGCTGATGGAGGCTTGCGAGAGGTCCAGCGAACGCAGTTGGGTGAACTCATCGCGCAGGTGGCGGAAGTCTACGGCATTCAGCTTGCCCATTAGGCGGAGATGGGTGATCTTGTTGGCTTCTTCTTCGGTGAGTAGTTCCACCATTGTGCCGGCTTTGGGCACGTAGATTTTCTTGGTCTTCTGCGCCAAGGCAGTTCCTGCGGTGCATAAGACGACCGCCAGAATCAGTAGTTTGTACAGTTTCATAGTGTTTATTTTGAGGGTTTAATCTTCTATTTTTTGGAGCTGGATTCTCTTCCTGTCAAGGTCAATGCCAATGACACGTACCCGGATATGCTGGTGGATGGAAACCACTTCATTGGGATCGGCCACGTAACGGTCTGCCAGTTTTGATCGGTGTACCAATCCGTTCTCCTTGATGCCGATGTCAACGAAGACACCGAAGTCGGTGATGTTGGTCACAATGCCTGGCAATTCCATGCCTTCGCGCAAGTCCGTGATGGCACGTATGTTCGGGTCGAATTCGAAGAACTGGATAGGCCCGCGTGGATCTCTGCCCGGTTTGTCCAGTTCTGCCAGTATGTCGGTCAGTGTGGGCATGCCTACGGTGGGACTGAGGTAGCGTTTCAAGTCTATCTGTTTCCGCTTTTCTTTATCGGAGATGAGTTGGCTGACCGTGCAATCCAGGTCACGGGCCATTTGTTCCACCACGGGGTAGCTCTCAGGGTGTACAGCCGTATTGTCCAGCGGATTACCGGCTTGCGGGATGCGTAAGAAGCCGGCACATTGCTCAAAAGCTTTGGCACCCATCCGGGGCACTTTCATCAGCTCTTTGCGCGAGGCGAAAGGTCCGTTTTCCGTACGGTAGTTCACGATGTTTTGCGCCAGTTGAGGCCCTACGCCGGAGATGTAGGTCAGCAGGGGCGTGCCTGCGGTGTTGACATTCACGCCAACCAGGTTCACGCAGCTTTCCACGGTTTGATCCAATGACTTCTTCAGTTTGGTCTGGTCTACATCGTGTTGGTATTGGCCTACGCCGATAGATTTGGGGTCAATCTTTACTAGTTCGGCCAGTGGATCCATCAGACGGCGTCCGATGGATACTGCTCCCCGCACGGTGACGTCATATTCGGGAAATTCATCACGGGCAATCTTCGAGGCGGAGTACACCGAAGCACCTTGTTCGCTGACCATGAACACCTGGATGTCCCGTCGGAAGGTCTGTTTCCTCAGAAAATCTTCCGTCTCCCGGCCTGCCGTCCCATTGCCGACGGCTATGGCGTCAATTTGATACGTCTCTATCATCTGCTGGAGTTTGGCTGCGGCTTCCCTGGCTTTGTTGACGGGTGGATGGGGATAGATGTTTTCATTGTGCAGCAAGTTGCCCTGTTCGTCCAGGCAGACCACCTTGCATCCGGTGCGGAATCCCGGGTCGATGCCCATCACCCGTTTCCGGCCTAAGGGCGGTGCCAGCAACAATTGGCGGAGATTTCCGGTAAAGACGCGGATGGCTTCGTCATCTGCTTTCTCTTTGCTCTGGGCCGCAAATTCGGTTTCAATGGAGGGCTTCAGCAGACGTTTGTAGGCATCCCGTACGGCATCTTGTACTTGCCGGGCGCACGCGTTGTTGCTACGTACAAAGCGTCTCTCCAACCTGTCTGCACATTCTTCATCATTGGGGCTGATGGATACTTTCAGCAAGCCCTCAGCTTCTGCCCGCCGGATGGCCAGCAATTGATGCGAGCTGCATCGTTTCAAGGGTTGCGCGAAGTCGAAGTAATCGAGGTATTTGGCGGCTTCGGCCTCTTTGCCTTTTATGACTTTGGCTGTCAGGATGGCTTGCCGGGCGAAGGCGTTGCGCAGGGTGTTGCGCGCCTTTTCGTCTTCGCTGACTTGTTCAGCCAGGATGTCTCGGGCGCCTTTCAGGGCATCTTCGATGTCTTTCACTTCTCCCTTGACGAAGCGTGCGGCAGCTCGTTCAGGATGCGCTTCCCGTTGCTGCATCAGCAGGGTGGCCAGTGGTTCCAGGCCTTTTTGGCGGGCTGCTTCGGCACGGGTCTTCCGTTTGGGTTTGTAAGGCAGGTAGAGGTCTTCCAGCAGGGCGTTATCCCACGTCTCTTCGATGCGCTCTTGCAAGTCCGGGGTCAGTTTGCCCTGTTCGTTTATGGTGTTGAGGATAGTTTCTTTGCGTTTGGCCATTTCCTCCAGTTTTTCGTGCTGGTTTTGAATGGCCTCGATTTGCACCTCGTCCAACCCGCCTGTCCGCTCTTTGCGGTATCGGCTGATGAATGGGATGGTGGCTCCCTCTTCGAGCAACTCGAGGGTATGTTCCACTTGCTTCTCCGCAATGCCGAGCGTGGCGGCTATCCGTTGGCTGAATGTTGGTTTCATGAATGTTTCTTTGTTAGCATATTCTTCGGGACACAAAGGTAATGAAAAGTTCGCAGAGGCTTTGTCTTTCTTTCGCCGAGACCTTGCCTTTCTTTCGCCGAGATAACGCCTTTTAACACTCCCGCCTTTCCGTAAGCTGAATTATCCTTGTAAATTTGCATATCATTAAATCAGAGATGCACAATGAATGTACTAAAGACAGCCATCGAGGGCGTATTTATTTTGGAGCCGCGTTTGTTTAAAGATGCGCGGGGGTATTTTTTCGAGTCGTTCAACCAGCGTGAGTTTGATGAGAAAGTCGGACGGACAGTGTTCGTACAGGACAATGAGAGCAAGTCGTCGTATGGTGTAGTGCGCGGTTTGCACATCCAGAAGCCGCCTTATACGCAGAGCAAACTGGTGAGGGTGGTGAAGGGTGCCGTGTTGGATGTGGCCGTTGATGTCCGCAAAGGTTCTCCTACTTTCGGGCAGCATGTGTCTGTCGAATTGACCGAGGACAATCATCGTCAGTTCTTTATTCCCAAAGGCTTCTTGCACGGATTCAGTGTGTTGAGCGAGGAGGTCGTTTTCCAGTATAAATGCGATGATTTCTATGCTCCCGCCAGCGAAGGTGCCGTAGCTTGGGATGACCCGGATCTGGGTATCGACTGGAGGATTCCGGCCGATAAGGTGATTCTGAGTGAGAAAGACAAACATCATCCGCGATTGAAAGACGTGGATTGGCTTTAACCGTTATTCTCTCTCTTATGCGTTTGTCAATGAAGTTAATCCTAGTCCTCATCCTGTGCCAAGTCCTTTGGGCAGGAACGATGGAGGCACAGGAGAAGGTCGTCAAGTTGAAGATCGTAGAGACCTCGGATGTGCATGGCAATTTTTATCCTTATGATTTTGTCCGCCGGCACCCCTCAGCCGGCAGTTTGGCTCGGGTATATACCTGGGTACAGCAAGAACGGCGGCGGTTTGGTGACAACCTAATTTTGCTGGATAACGGGGATATCCTCCAAGGACAGCCTTCCGCGTATTATTATAATTATATAGATACGGTGTCCCCGCATCTCACTGCTGAGATGCTGAATTTCATGGCGTATGATGCCGGCAATATGGGCAACCATGACATTGAGACCGGACGTGCCGTTTTCGACCGTTGGACAGGTGACTGCCGTTTTCCCGTGTTGGGTGCCAATATCTTGGACACGGCCACGGGAAAGACGCATCTCAAGCCTTATGTCGTGTTGGAGCGTGAGGGGGTAAAGATTGCAGTATTGGGCATGATCACTCCGGCAATCCCTATGTGGCTTTCCGAAAATCTGTGGCCGGGACTCCGCTTCGAGGACATGGAGACGGCGGCGCGCAAGTGGATCCCGTTCATCCGGGAACAAGAGAAGCCGGATGTGATCATTGGCTTGTTTCATGCCGGTAAGAATGCCGTATGGATGGGAGGCAAATACCGCGACAATGCTTCGGTGGAGGTAGCCAGCCGGGTGCCGGGTTTTGATGTAGTCTTGGCAGGACACGATCATGCCCGGACTTGTTTCAAGGTGGCCAATGAGGCGGGAGATTCCGTACTGGTGGTGAATCCTGCCAATAATGCAGTTACTGTGGGCGATGTGGAAATTACGTTGACTTTGCGCGGCGGCAAAGTGACGGACAAGCTGGTAGAGGGCCGTTTGACCGATGTGGGGGCGTTAGAGCCTAGTCCTGAATTCATGCAGCATTTTGCGGGGCAGTATGACGCCATTCAGGCTTTTGTATCCAAGAAAATAGGACGCTTCACGCAGCCCATTTCCACGCGTCCCGCTTACTTCGGTCCCTCGGCATTTGTGGATTTGATTCACCGCCTGCAACTGGAGATAGGAAAAGCGGAAATCTCTCTGGCCGCTCCTTTGTCTTTCGATGCCCGGATAAAAGCCGGTGATATTTATGTCAGTGACATGTTCAACTTGTATAAGTATGAGAATATGCTTTACACCATGTCGTTGTCCGGAAAAGAAATCCGTGGAGCATTAGAAATGTCGTATGCGTTATGGACGAACCAGATGCATTCACCCGGCGATCCCCTTTTGCTGTTGCGTGAGTCTTCGGTATCTGGAGCGGAAGAACGGACCTTCTTCCAACACCCCAGCTATAATTTCGATTCAGCGGCCGGTATTATCTATACGGTAGATGTCACCCGTCCGGCCGGGCAGAAAGTCACCATCCTTAGCATGGCCGACGGCACACCTTTCGATGAAAACCGGATGTATAAGGTTGCAGTCAATTCCTATCGTGGAAATGGCGGAGGAGAGTTATTGACTAAAGGTGCCGGTATTTCCCAAGAAGAATTGAAAAGTCGCATTTTGTTTTCCACCGACAAGGATTTGCGCTACTATCTGATGCAATATATTGAGCAGCGACAGATTGTCACTCCTAGAAGCCTTGACCAATGGAAATTTATCCCAGCGAATTGGGTAAAACCTGCGGCGGAAAGGGATTACAAGAAGTTGTTTGGGGAATGAAGTAAAAAAGGGCGTAAAAAAGGCATAGAAACCAAGAAGCCCATAAACGCAAAAAGCGTGCAACTCATTGAGCTGCACGCTTTTGCTTGCGATTTAGTATGTATTTACTTATCGGAATCATTTGACTTCCTCAAAGTCCGCATCCTGTACATTGTCGCCATGCTTGTCATTGCCTTGGTTACCGGCTTGCTGGCTACCGGCATTAGCATTGCCTTGTGCACCGGCACCACCTTGTGCACCGCTCTGGGCATACATCTCGGCGCTGGCGGCCTGGAAGGCAGTGTTCAGTTCGGCCATGGCGCTGTCAATGGCAGCCAGGTCTTGAGCCTTGTGGGCGTCTTTCAACTTCTGGAGGGCAGCTTCGATAGGAGCCTTCTTGTCGGCCGGGAGCTTGTCGCCCAAGTCCTTCAGTTGGTTCTCGGTGGTGAAGATCATGGAGTCGGCCTGGTTCAGCTTGTCCACTTTCTCACGTTCCTTCTTGTCGGCTTCGGCATTGGCGGTAGCTTCGGCTTTCATGCGCTCGATTTCCTCCTTGCTCAAACCGCTGGAAGCTTCGATGCGGATGGCCTGTTCCTTGCCCGTGGCCTTATCCTTGGCAGACACTTTCAAGATACCGTTGGCGTCGATGTCGAAGGTTACCTCAATCTGAGGAACACCACGACGGGCCGGAGCGATACCGGTCAGGTTGAACTGGCCGATGGACTTGTTCTGCGCAGCCATAGGACGCTCACCTTGCAGGACGTGGATGGTTACCTCTGTCTGGTTGTCGGCAGCCGTGGAGAACACTTCGCTCTTCTTGCAAGGAATGGTCGTGTTGGCATCAATCAACTTGGTCATCACACCGCCCATGGTCTCGATACCCAAGGTCAACGGAGTGACATCCAGCAGGACGATGTTGCCCACACCGGCTTCCTTGTTCAATACGGCACCCTGGATAGCAGCACCTACGGCTACCACCTCATCGGGGTTCACACCCTTGGAAGGCACTTTGCCGAAGTAGTCTTGAACCAATTGCTGTACAGCAGGGATACGGGACGAACCACCTACCAGGATGACTTCGTCGATATCCGAAGTGCTCAGTCCAGCATCGCTGATGGCCTTCTTACACGGCTCCAGGCAAGCCTGAATCAAGTCGTGAGCCAACTGCTCGAACTTGGCACGGGTCAATGTCTTCACCAAGTGCTTGGGCACACCGCCTACCGGCATGATGTACGGCAGGTTGATTTCCGTAGAAGTAGAGGAAGACAACTCAATCTTAGCCTTTTCGGCAGCCTCTTTCAGACGTTGCATGGCCATCGGGTCGGTAGTCAGGTCTGCGCCTTCATCGTTCTTGAATTCCTGTACCAGCCAGTTGATGATAGCCTGGTCGAAGTCGTCACCGCCCAGGTGGGTATCACCGTTGGTGGACAATACCTCGAACACACCGCCGCCGAACTCCAGGATGGAGATATCGAACGTACCACCACCGAGGTCGAACACAGCCACCTTCATATCCTTGTTAGCCTTGTCGATACCGTAAGCCAAAGCGGCGGCCGTAGGTTCGTTCACGATACGCTTTACGTCCAATCCGGCAATCTGTCCGGCCTCTTTCGTGGCCTGACGCTGGGAGTCGGAGAAGTAGGCAGGCACCGTGATGACAGCTTCTGTCACTTCCTGGCCCAAGTAATCCTCAGCCGTCTTCTTCATCTTCTGAAGAATCATGGCGGAGATTTCCTGCGGAGTATAATGACGGCCGTCGATGTCTACACGCGGCATGTTGTTGTCATTCACAACAGGATAGGGCACGCGGGATACTTCCTTCTGTACCTGGCTCCAGTTCTCACCCATGAAACGCTTGATGGAGTACACCGTGCGCTTCGGGTTCGTGATGGCCTGACGCTTGGCAGGGTCACCCACCTTACGTTCGCCACCGTCTACAAATGCTACTACGGAAGGAGTCGTACGCTTGCCTTCGCTGTTCGCAATCACTACCGGTTCGTTGCCTTCAAATACGGCTACACACGAGTTTGTAGTTCCTAAGTCAATACCAATAATCTTTCCCATGATCGTATTCTTTTTTATTGTTATTATTCAAGTTTATTCTGTCCGCCTTGCGGCAGACGCATTACTTAGGACAAACGGCGTGCCAAAGCCCTTGGCACGGAATATTCCTCGGATTTTGTCAGAAGGACTGTCATTGTGGCAGGAAGCGGTGCGTTTTGGGCAGGTAGTTTCTGGCCCATGCTTAGGTATGCCTGCGCCCGCGCTTACCCGAGCCTGCGCCCGTGCTTAGGGGCATACCTGTCCTCGGGCGGAGATATACCTTGGTTTTGCGCCGGAATGTGCAGCTCTTTCTTTCGGTAAAGGAGCGCCTTTCTCTCGCAAAGGTAACGCCATCCCCTCGCTATCTCATTTTTTTATATTACCTTTGCCCCCACGAAGCAGTCGGCCGGTCTGTCGCTTGCGCAGTTTGCGCAGGAGGAAAGTCCGGGCAACGCAGAGCATCCCACTTCCTAACAGAAAGCCGTCCGCGAGGGTGGAGTAACGCAGAAGAAAAGAACCGCCTGCGGAGTCATCCGTAGGCAAGGGTGAGAAGGTGGGGTAAGAGCCCACCAGCCTTGTGGCGACACAAGGGCTGTGCGTCTTGGGAGTTGTAAGGTCATGTAAACCGGCGTTAAGAGAGTTGCTCGCTCCATGTCGGAGGGTAGACCGCTAAAGCCGCATGGTGACATGCGGACGAGATAAATGACAGGCGTCCCGTGGCTTCCACGGGAAACAGAACCCGGCTTACAGGCCGGCTGCTTTTCTTATTTTATATATATGTGTAACTCGGAAACGTCATTGCCATGAACAAGCGTATTGCAGCCCTTTGGAAATTCCTGACCTACGACATCTGGCGTATCACAGAGGATGAGGTTACCAAGACGACTTTCTCCGTCTACAATGTCATCAAGAGTATCTATCTTTGCGTCAATCGTTTCACGCAGGACAGGTTGGTCAACAAGGCTTCCGCCCTGACCTACAGTACGCTGCTGGCCATCGTGCCCATCCTGGCCATTGTCTTTGCCATAGCCCGGGGCTTCGGGTTTGACGATATTATCCGCGAGCAGATCACGACGACCTTTGCCGGGCAATCCGAGGCAGTAGATGTCATCCTGCAATTTGTCAACTCCTACTTGTCCGAAACCAAGAGCGGCGTCTTTATCGGTGTGGGCGTCATCCTGTTGCTTTGGACGGTGCTGAACCTGGTGAACAGCATGGAGATCACCTTCAACCGCATCTGGCAGGTGAAGAAGGCGAGGAGCATGTACCGCAAAATCACGGACTACTCGTCGATGCTGCTGCTCATTCCCCTGTTGCTGGTGATTTCGGGCGGTCTGTCCATCTATATGAGTACAGCCTTGAAGCATGTGGAAGATTATGCCTTGTTGGCTCCTTTGGGCAAGTTTATGATTCGGCTGATACCTTTTGCCCTGACCTGGTTCATGTTCACAGGGCTGTATATCTTTATGCCCAATACGAAGGTGAAGTTTCGTCATGCGCTGGTGTCGGGCATCTTGGCCGGGTCGGCTCATCAGGCCTTCCAGTTCCTCTACATCAGCGGGCAGCTGTGGGTGTCACGCTACAATGCTATCTACGGCAGTTTTGCCGCCTTGCCCCTGTTCTTGCTGTGGCTTCAGATTTCGTGGACCATCTGCCTCTTTGGTGCCCAGTTGACCTACGCCAGCCAGAATATCCGCAATTTCAGCTTCGACAAAGACACGCGCAACATCAGCCACCGCTACCGCGAGTTCGTTTCCATCCTCGTCATGTCGCTGATCACCAAACGCTTTGCACGCAACGAGGCCCCTTATAATGCCCAGACTATCTCCGAAGAGTGCCAGATTCCTATCCAGTTGGCTCACCGTACGCTCTACGAATTGCAGGAAATCAATCTGATTCATGAAGTGGCCAGTGACGAGAAGAGCGAGGAGATTGCCTATCAGCCGTCCATGGACATCAACCAGCTGAATGTGGCCGTCTTGCTGGACCGGCTGGACACGCACGGTTCGGAAGACTTCAAGATAGACAAGGATAAGACCTATAGCGATGAGTGGGCCGTGCTGATGCGGGCTAAGGAAGAGTATTACAAAAGCGCGGGAAATGTGTTGCTGAAAGATTTATGAAAAATCCCCTTCGCGGACAAGACATTCGCGAAGGGGATGTGCATAAAAAAGAAAGGGGGAACTATTTATTTCAGATCTTTCAGCTCCCAGCCCAGTGCGCTGGCACCCAAGACGGCTGCATCGGAGTCTTTCAGTTCAGACATCAACAGCTTGGCCTTGCCTTTGTAGATGGGCAGGATGTTTTCGTCGATGGCTTTCTGGATGGGCTTGAAGATATAATCTCCCGACTTGGCCAGGCCGCCAAAGAGGATGATGGCCTCGGGGCTGGAGAACGCGATAAAGTCTGCGATGGCTTCGCCCAGGATTTGACCGGTGTAGTCGAAGATGTCCTTCGCCAGTTTGTCGCCTTTCACAGCTGCGTCATACACATCTTTTGATGTGATGTTCTCAGCCGGGATAGAGCGCAGCAGGCTGGGCTCGGTGCGTGCTGCCAGGAATTCGCGGGCTGTGCGGGTCACACCCGTAGCCGAGCAATAAGTTTCCAGGCAACCCTTGCGTCCGCAACCGCAGAGACGCCCGTTCTCGCGGCGGATGATGGTGTGTCCCAGTTCGCCGGCAAAGCCGTCGTGACCGTAGACCATCTGGCCGTTGATGACGATACCGCTGCCCACGCCTGTGCCGAGGGTGATCATGATAAAGTCCTTCATACCACGGGCGGCACCGTACGTCATCTCGCCGATGGCGGCGGCATTGGCGTCGTTGGTCAGTGCCGTGGGGATGCCCAAGCGTTCTTCGAACATGGCGGCCAACGAGATGACACCTTTCCACGGAAGGTTGGGGGCGAACTCGATGGTTCCGCTGTAATAATTTCCATTAGGTGCACCGATGCCGATGCCCTTTATCTTGTCCGAACCACCGTTGGCTACAATCAGAGGCAACAGGTTCTTGCATACCGCGTCTACATATTCATCCACGTCTGGATAAGCGCCGGTCTTGATCGAACCGCTTGCAATGATTGTACCACGCGCGTCTACTACGCCGAAAACAGTGTTCGTACCACCAATATCAATGCCCACTACATAGGGCTTCTCCATGTTTGAGTTCATGATAGATTTTGTTTTTAAAGGGTTTTGTTGATCTTAATTGGTTACAAAAGTCACAAAACTAAATGAGACGGCAAAATCTTTCCCTAAAAAATTTCACTTCTACTGCAACTTTTCGTAACATTGCAGCGTCTAATAGGACAAAACAACCATTTTTGTGACATAAAACCACAACGACAGTGATACATTTAAAGGACATTAACAAGACCTACTACAACGGCGCGCCCCTGCATGTGTTGAAGGGTATCAACCTCCACATCGATAAGGGGGAATTCGTTTCCATCATGGGAGCATCCGGTTCCGGAAAATCCACCTTACTTAATATATTAGGTATACTGGATAATTATGATACCGGAGAGTATTACTTGAACGGGACGCTCATCAAGGGACTCAGTGAAAACAAGGCCGCCGAATACCGCAACCGCATGATTGGCTTCATCTTCCAATCGTTCAATCTGATTTCGTTCAAGAATGCTGTGGAGAATGTAGCCTTGCCGCTGTTCTACCAAGGCGTGGGCCGGAAGAAGCGTAATGCCTTGGCTTTGGAATATCTGGATCGTCTGGGCCTGAAGGATTGGGCGCACCACATGCCCAACGAGATGTCTGGCGGACAGAAACAGCGTGTGGCCATAGCGCGTGCCCTCATTACCCGGCCGCAGATCATCCTGGCGGACGAACCCACCGGTGCCTTGGATAGCAAGACCTCCGTGGAGGTGATGCAAATCCTCAAAGACCTGCATCAGACGGGTATGACTATCGTCGTGGTCACCCACGAGAGCGGCGTGGCCAACCAGACGGACAAGATTATCCACATCAAAGATGGCGTTATCGGTAGCATTGAGGAGAACCTGCGGCACGACGCGTCGCCTTTCGGCCAGGGAGGGCTGATGAAATGATTGATCTCTGGCAAGAAATCTACGGAACCATCCGGCGCAACAAGCTCCGCACCTTCCTTACCGGCTTTGCCGTGGCATGGGGCATCTTCATGCTTATTGTGCTGCTGGGAGCGGGCAACGGCATCATACATGCTTTCGAGGAAAGTTCCGGCGAACGGGCATTGAACTCGGTCCGGGTGTGGGGCGGATGGACGACCAAGCCTTATGACGGACTGAAGGAGGGACGCTCCATTGACTTGGACAACCGCGACCTGAAGGATACGGAGGCACGCTTCACCGACCGTGTGGAGGAAGCCGGTGCCACTGTGTTCCAGTCGTCGATGGATATCAGTTATGGCTCGGAGTACGTCAATCTTTCTCTGAACGGTGTGCATCCCAATTATCCTGAGGTGGAGCCCGTGAAGGTGGTTGAGGGGCGTTTCGTCAACGAGACGGACATCCGCGAGCGGAGGAAATCCATCATCTTGCATCGGAAGTCGGCCGATGTTCTGTTTGGCAAGACGCATGTCGAACCGTTGGGCAAGTTTGTCAATGCCGGAGGGGTGGCCTACCAGGTAGTGGGCATTTATGACGACGAGGGCAGCAGTGAACCCAATTCGGCCTTCATCCCGTTCAGCACCCTGCAAACCATTTACAACAAAGGCAATGACCTGAACAGCATCATTTTCACGACTAAGGGCCTGACTACCGAGGAGAGCAACGAGCAGTTTGAGGCGGACTATCGACGGGTCATCGGAGCGAATCATCGTTTCGATCCTACCGATGATGGTGCTATCTGGTTGTGGAACCGTTTCACCAGTTACTTACAGACCATGGCGGCTATGGGCATCCTGCGCACGGCCATCTGGGTCATTGGCATCTTTACGTTGTTGAGCGGTATTGTGGGTGTCAGCAATATCATGCTCATCACTGTCCGCGAGCGTACCCACGAGTTCGGCATCCGCAAGGCATTGGGTGCCAAACCCCGCAGCATTCTGTGGCTCATCATCGTGGAGAGCGTGGTCATCACTACAGTCTTCGGCTATGTGGGCATGGTGGCTGGCATCGGGGCGACAGAATGGATGGATGCTGTTTTCGGCAGCCAGACGGTGGATGCGGGCATGTTTGAGGCCAAGATGTTCAGTGACCCCACGGTGGATATCGGCATCGCCATCCAGGCTACGGTGACCCTTATCGTTGCGGGCACGCTGGCCGGACTGTTCCCAGCGAGGAAGGCGACCAAGATACGTCCCATCGAAGCGTTGCGGGCAGACTGAGCCAATATTCTCTTAATCATTAAATACTGACCACAGATGAAAATCGATAAAGATACCATTGAGGAAATTCTTGTCACTATCACCCGCAACAAGACGCGCAGCCTGCTGACCGCTTTCGGCGTTTTCTGGGGCATCTTCATGCTCGTGGCTTTGAGCGGGGGCGGACGGGGTATGCAGGAAGAACTGCAACAAGAGTTCGAGGGATTTGCCACGAACTCCGGCTTTGTCATCTCGAGTAAGACCAATGAACCCTACAAGGGCTTTCGCAAAGGGCGTTGGTGGGACTTGGAGATAGATGATGTGGAGCGTGTGGCCGATGTGCCAGGAGTGGCCATGGCTACGCCGAGCATCGCGCAATGGGGCAAGCAGGCGGTGTACGAGGGCAATAAATATGAGTGCAATGTCCGCGGGCTGTATCCCAATTATGAACAACTGGAGCATCAGGAGATGGCCTATGGCCGCTTTATCAACGATGTGGACATCCGTGAGGGGCGCAAGGTGTGCGTCATCGGCAAGCGTGTCTACGAGAGTATCTTCAAGGATGGTGGCGACCCGTGTGGCAAGTATGTGCAGGTGGACAGCGTCTACTACCAGGTCATCGGTATGTGCAGTAGCGAGGGCAACGTCAATATCCAGGGACAGGCTTCGGAGGCTGTGACTTTGCCTTACACCACGATGCAGAAGATGTATAACCTGGGCAATAAGGTGCACGTGGTCTGCTTCACCATGGAGCCGGGCGTGAAAGTGAAAGACGTGAAGCCCGAGGTAGAGCGACGCATCAAAGAAGCCCACTATATCAGCCCCACGGACAAGCAGGCCGTGATGATGTTGGATCTGGAGGCGATGTTCAGCATGATGGACAATCTGATGACAGGTGTCCGCTTCCTCACGTGGATGGTGGGGCTGGGCACATTGTTGGCCGGAGCCATCGGCGTGAGCAACATCATGATGGTCACCGTCAAGGAGCGCACTACCGAGATTGGCATACGTCGCGCCATAGGTGCCCGCCCGCGGGACATCTTGCAACAGATTTTGAGTGAGAGCATGGTGCTGACCACCGTAGCCGGTATGGCGGGCATCTCGTTTGGCGTCTTTGTCCTCAATGTATTGGAGAAGGCGGCCAATCCTTCCGGAGTGGTCGAAACGCACTATCAGGTGGGATTCGGCATGGCTGTCGGTACCTGCCTGTTGGTCATCGTCTTGGGACTGTTGGCCGGACTGGCTCCTGCCTATCGTGCCATGGCTATCAAACCGATCGAGGCGATACGCGATGAATAATCAAAATAATAAACCATAAACAAGTATAAGAACGTATGAAAACCAAGAAGTATTTGAGAATCGGGTTGCTGGTGGCCGTTGCCGCCATCTTCATTTGGACGTTTGTCTTCCTGTGGCAGAAGTCACGCCCGGAAGTCACCGTCTACAATCTGGCCACGCCGGAGCTGACCGACCTGCAGAAGACCACCGTAGCTACCGGCAAGGTGGAACCGCGCGATGAGGTCCTCATCAAGCCTCAGATTTCGGGCATTATTGATGAGCTATACAAGGAGGCCGGCCAAACGGTGAAGAAAGGCGAAGTTATTGCCAAAGTGAAAGTTATCCCCGAACTGGGCACGCTCAATTCGGCAGAAAGCCGTGTGCGCCTGGCTGAAATCAATGGTGCGCAGGCCGAAACGGATTTCGCCCGCTTGGAAGCCTTGCATAAAGACGGATTAATCAGCAATGAAGAATATGAGAAAGGACGTGTTGAATTGCAGCAAGCCCGTGAGGAACTGCAAGCAGCCCGAGACAACCGTGACATCGTGCGCGACGGCATCACACAGAGCAGTGCCGACATCAGTAGCACCCTTATCCGCAGTACCATAGACGGCTTGATATTGGATGTGCCGGTCAAAGTGGGCAATTCGGTCATCATGGCCAATACCATGAACGACGGTACCACCATTGCCACGGTGGCCGACATGAATGACTTGATTTTCCGGGGAAACATCGACGAGACGGAAGTGGGACGCGTACACGAAGGAATGCCGGTGAAGATCACTATCGGTGCCTTGCAAGATCTGTCGTTTGATGCCTCGCTGGAGTATATCGCCCCGAAAGCTATCGAGGAGAATGGAGCCAATCAGTTTGAGATAAAAGCTGCGTTGGTGGCACCGGACACGGTAGTGATTCGTTCGGGCTATTCGGCCAATGCTGAGATTGTCCTGGAGCGAGCAAAGTCCACGCTGGCCATTCCCGAAGGCGCCGTGGAGTTCAGCGGCGATTCGACCTTTGTTTATGTATTGACGGACAGCATACACGGGCAGCAGTTTGAGCGCCGTCCCGTAGAGGTCGGCATGAGTGATGGCATCCACATTGCAGTGAAGAGTGGCATCACCGCGCAAGACAAGATCCGGAATGGCCAGAAAGAATTATAAGGATAATATTAAGGTGTAAGAACGCAGATGAACAGATATAGTTTATATAAGAAGGGCCTGATGGCTTTGCTGGCCTTAGCTTTGGTCTGCACTGCCCGGGCGCAAGAGCGATGGTCGTTGAAGCGCTGCATAGACTATGCCATCGAACACAATGTCACAATTCGACAGACGGCGAATCAGGCCGAGCAGAGCCGTGTGGAGGTGAATACCGCCAAGTGGGCACGTCTGCCGTCGTTGAATGGCAGTGCCGGTCAAAACTGGAGTTGGGGACGCTCGCAGACTGCTGTGGCTGATGAAGAGACGGGCGAATATAACACGGTGTATGTCAACACGAATAACAATACCACCAACTTCTCGCTCAGTGCCGGCATCCCGCTCTTCACGGGTATGCAAATTCCGAATGAATATGCGTTGGCCAAATTGAACCTGAAGGCTTCGCTGGCCGATCTTGCCAAAGCCAAGGAAGACATTGCCATCAACATCGCTTCGGCCTACCTGCAAGTGCTTTTCAACATGGAGTTGCATGAGGTGGCCGTTAGTCAGGCCGGATTGAGCCGCGAGCAGTATGAACGTATCAGCCGACTGGCAGAAGTAGGCAAGGCTTCGCCTTCGGAAGTGGCCGAGGCCAAAGCCCGTGTGGCTCAGGATGAATTGAGCGTTGTCCAGGCAGACAATGACTATCGTCTGGCCGTCCTGGATTTGACGCAGCTCATCGAATTGGATACACCGGAAGGATTTCTGGTGGAAGAACCGGGGGGGACGGTGGAAGATGTTCCTTTGACTCCGCCTGACGAGATTTACCAGATCGCTTTGGCAGACAAACCTTCCATACAGGCCGCCAAATACCGTCTGGAGGGTAGCCTGCATAGCATCCGCATAGCTCAAAGCGCCTATTACCCGCAGCTCAGCTTGAACGGCAGCATCGGCACAAGTTATTATTCGACTATCAACCGCACGTTCAAGCAGCAGATGCAGGACAACTTCAGCAAATATGTGGGATTTAGTCTCAGTGTCCCCCTGTTCAATCGGTTGTCCACGCGCAACAGGGTTCGTACAGCCCGTCTCCAACGGGATAACTATGCTTTGCAGCTGGATGACGCCAAAAAGACCTTGTACAAGGAAATCCAGCAGGCATGGTACAATGCTGCTGCGGCCATCAGCCGGTATCATAGCAGCCGGACGGCTACAGAGGCCAGCGATGAGGCTTTCCGCCTGACCCGCAAGAAGTATGAATGCGGCCAAGCCAATGCCGTGGAATATAATGAGGCCAAGCAAAACCTGGTGAAGGCACAGGGGGACGAGTTGCAGGCCAAGTATGAATACCTGTTCCGCGTGAAGATACTCGATTTCTACCAGGGCATCCCGATAGAATAAGCCCTCGGCGGGTGGAGACGGTCATTGCACCAGCGTCAGGCCGTCTTCATCCACCGTTATCAGTCTCCTTTTGTAGAGGTCGCCAACGGCTTTCTTGAATGTTTTTTTGCTGATCCCAAACAGACCATAGATTTCATCGGCCGGACTCTTGTCGTTCAGGTGTGTATGTCCTCCGTGGGTGCGGATGTGCTCCAACAGGATGGTGGAGAAGTCTTCGACGCGGGCTCGTCCGACTTTTTGGAGGGTAAGGTCTATCTTCCCGTCCTCCCGCACTTGCTTGATATACCCTTCCATGCGCTGTCCGATTTGCAAGGGGCGGAATAGCTCATTCTCATAGAGCAAGCCGCTGTGGCGGTTGTCCACAAGGGCTTTGAATCCCAAGTCTGTTTTTTGCCAAATTAGCAGGTTGACCTTGTCGCCGGTTTGATAGGCAGGCTTTTCCTTCGACAGGTAATGCTCTACTTTGGCTGAGGCCATGATGCGAAAACTTTCTTCATCCAGATGTACATGGACTACGTAGTGTCTGCCTACCTCCATCTTGCTCTTCTGTTCGCGGAAGGGGACAAAGAGGTCCTTCATCAATCCCCAGTTCAGGAAAGCGCCGAATTGATTGACCCACGCCACTTCCAGAAAAGCAAATTCGCCCACTTGCGCCAGTGGGGTTTGGGTGGTGGCCACCAAGCGCTCTTCATTGTCGAGGTATATAAACACGTTCAGCTCGTCGCCCGGCTTGCAGCCTTGGGGCACATAACGGGCGGGCAACAGAATTTCCCCTTCTTCGCCTCCGTCCAGGTAAAGGCCGAAATTGACTTCCTTCACGACCTTCAGCGTATTAAATCGTCCTAATTTGATTTCCATAATCTCCTAATTTTTGGGCAAAGATAGCGTAAATCGTATATGTAAGATAACTTTCTGCAATAAAATATAACCATTCCGACAGAACAAATCTCGCAAGAAAGGATTATCTTTGCAGCATCATAACAAAAACGAGACATATTATTATCCAACTTTTAAATTATAATAGTTATGGAATTTCTTACAAATGACAAATTGACAATTGTCGGTGCAGCCGGCATGATTGGTTCCAACATGGCTCAGACAGCCATTATGATGCACCTGACTCCGAACATCTGCCTGTATGACCCCTATGCTCCGGGTTTGGAAGGTGTTGCCGAGGAAATGTTCCACTGCGGCTTCGAGGGAGTGAACCTGACTTTCACTTCTGACATCAAAGAAGCTTTGACCGATGCCAAATACGTTATCTCTTCGGGTGGTGCAGCTCGTAAGGCTGGCATGACTCGCGAAGACCTGCTGAAGGGCAACGCTGCTATTGCCGAAGAGCTCGGTAAGAATCTGAAGGCTTACTGCCCGGATGTGAAGCATGTGGTTGTGATCTTCAACCCGGCCGACATCACCGGTTTGATCACGCTGCTTTACTCAGGTTTGAAACCCAGCCAGGTTACCACGTTGGCTGCTTTGGACAGCACTCGTCTGCGCAGCGAACTGGCCAAGCACTTCAACATGAGCCCCGACAAGATCCAGAACTGCCGCACTTATGGTGGCCACGGCGAACAGATGGCTGTATTTGCTTCTACGGCAACTGTTGATGGCAAGCCTTTGACGGACATCATCGGCACGCCCGAGTTGACGAAAGAGCAGTGGGCTGAAATCCAGCAGAAGGTTACGAAGGGTGGTTCCAACATCATTGCCCTGCGCGGTCGCTCTTCTTTCCAAAGCCCGGCTTATGTCTCTGTAGAGATGATTGCAGCTGCCATGGGTGGCAAACCGTTCAACTGGCCTGCCGGTCGTTATTGCTCTTTCCAGGGCTTCGACCACATCATGATGGCTATGGAAGTGACTATCACAAAGAATGGTTGTGCTTACGAAGAGGTTATCGGTACTCCCGAGGAAATGGAAGACCTGAAGAAGAGCTATGCTCACCTCTGCACGTTGCGTGACGAAGTGATCGAAATGGGCGTGCTGCCCGCCATCAAGGATTGGCATAGCATCAACCCGAATATCGACTAATAGCCCCTCTAAACATACTGAAAATGCCGTTTCTCACAAAAACGGCATTTTTTTGCACTTTTTTCTCAAAAAGTTTGGAGCATTCAGAAAAAGTACATACCTTTGCACCCGCAAACGAGAAACAACGGTGCCATAGCTCAGTTGGTAGAGCAAAGGACTGAAAATCCTTGTGTCCCCGGTTCGATTCCTGGTGGCACCACTTTGAAGAAAAGCAATTAGCAGTAAACTCCTGATTTCCAAACGAAATCGGGAGTTTTTGTTTTCTCGTAGGACGCAAAAACCCTAAAAGAGTCTGACATAGTCAGGAAGCAATAATAAATGGCCATAGAAGCAAGGATGCTTTGCCATTTATTATTGGATGCTTAGCCATGTATCCAATATGTCTTTTCGCCTCCATCTTTGGCACTATATTTCTCATCTTTTGCCTCTGGAAAAAATGTTTTCTTTATTCTGGCAGTGTAGAATCCCGAAGATTATATCTATATTTGCAAATAGCATTAATCTATTCGTTTCACGCTGGTGTTTCAATACGAGTCATCCATCCTTGGAGATGTTGGTGGGAATAGGTTCCATATTGAATGTAGATGCGAGAAGATTGATTAATAACGGGATAGAAGAATAAGGTCATGGCAAAGAAACAGCAGAAAGAAAAGAGCATAGAAGAAACCCTTTGGGATTCGGCGAATAAATTACGCGGGTCTGTTGAACCTTCGGAATATAAGCATGTGGTATTGAGTCTGATATTCCTGAAATATGCCTACGACCGCTTTGTGGAACGCCGCAACGAACTGATAGCAGACGGCAAGGAAGCGTTCGTTGAACAGCCCGTATTTTATAATGCCAAGAATGTTTTCTACCTAAACGAGATAAGCCGCTGGGACTATCTGATAGAAAATGCCAAACAGAACGACATTGCCATCAAGATAGATGCTGCTTTGGCGCAAGTAGAGAAAGACAACCCGACATTGAAAGGAGCTTTGCCAAGCAATTATTATTCTAGCTTGGGGCTTGACCGCACTAAATTGGCAAGCCTGCTGGACGTTATCGGCAAGATTGATACACAGAAAGACAAGGAACACGACTTAATTGGACGTGTCTACGAATATTTCTTGGGCAAGTTTGCCATAGCCGAAGGAAAAGGTAAAGGGGAGTATTATACGCCCAAGACGATAGTCAACCTGATAGCGGAAATGATACAGCCTTACCGGGGCAAGATTTATGACCCTTGTTGCGGTTCCGGCGGCATGTTCGTACAGAGCATGAAATTTATTGAGGCACACCACGGCAACAAGAAAGACATTTCCGTATATGGACAGGAATACACCAACACGACATATAAGTTGGCGAAGATGAATCTTGCCATCCGTGGCATAGCCTGCAACTTGGGCGAAAAGGCTGCCGATACGTTCCATGACGACCAACACAAGGACTTGAAAGCGGACTTCATCATGGCAAATCCGCCTTTCAACCAAAAGGCATGGCGGGCGGAAAACGAATTGACCAACGACCCGCGTTGGCACGGTTATGACGTGCCGCCCACGAGTAACGCCAACTATGGATGGATTCTGAATATCGTATCTAAACTGTCTGCCAATGGCATGGCGGGCTTTCTGCTTGCCAACGGTGCGTTGAGCGGCGATGGTACAGAATTGAACATACGTCGCCAACTATTGAAGAACCATTTGGTGGAAGCCATTGTAATTCTCCCCCGGAATATGTTCTACTCTACGGATATCAGCGTTACACTTTGGATATTGGCAGGCAACCGCAAAGCCCGTACGGTAGAGCAGAACGGCGAATTGGTGAACTACCGCAACCGAGAAAATGAGGTTTTGTTTATCGACTTACGTCAATGGGGAGAACCGTTCGAGAAGAAATATATCCAGTTCTCCGGGGAACAGATTGCACAGATAGCCGAAAACTTCCATAACTGGCAACGCGAAGGCTATGAACAAACTTATCGCAATGTTCCCGAATATTGTTATTCTGCCACATTGGAAGAAATCGAAGCAAAAGGTTGGTCGCTCGTGCCCAGCAAATACATCGAGTTCAAGAACCGGGATGAAGGCATTGACTTCGACACAAAGATGAAGCAACTGCAAAGCGAGATGCAAGAATTGCTCCGCGAAGAGGAAGAAAGCAAAAAGGAGTTGTTGAACCTGTTTAAAGAGTTGGGGTATGGACTTGAATGACAAGATTGTAATCTATCAGACGAAAGATGGAAAGACAGCCATTGATGTGAAATTGGAGAATGACACGGTATGGTTATCTGCCAATCAAATGGCAGCATTATTCGAAAGGGATGAAAAGACCATAAGAAAGCACATCAATAATGTGTTTTCTGAAAATGAGTTGGAGAAAAAGAACAACACGCATTTTTTGCGTGTTGATGGAGTGAAACAGTCGGTTGCTTTTTATTCTCTTGATGTCATCATCTCCGTAGGCTATCGTGTAAAAAGCCAGCGCGGCACGCAATTTCGCATTTGGGCAAATAGAGTGTTGAAAGAGTATCTGGTGAAAGGCTATGCCGTCAATAAAGCTTTGACGGAACAACGCTATACGGAACTGAAACAGCTGGTCGCCGTCTTAGGCAGGACGGTCAAGGCACAAGAAACATTGACTGCCGATGATGCCCTCAATCTGGTAGAAGTGGTTTCTGATTATACTTATGCCCTCGATACATTGGATAAGTACGATTATCAACAACTGACGGTAGATCAGACTACGAACGAAGCAAAGTTTCATGCCACTTACGAGGGAGCTATGCGGGCTATTGAAGAACTGAAAGCCAAGTTTGGCGGAAGCCAATGGTTTGCTCACGAGAAAGATGATTCGTTCAAGAGTTCCATCGGGCAGATATACCAGACATTTGGCGGACAAGACCTCTATCCGTCAGTAGAAGAAAAAGCCGCCATGCTGCTTTATCTCGTAACTAAGAATCATTCGTTCAGCGATGGCAATAAACGCATTGCCGCCACGCTCTTCTTATGGTTTATGGCAGGCAACGGTATCCTCTATAATCCGGACGGTACGAAACGCATAGCCGACAACACCCTTGTCGCCCTCACGTTGATGATTGCCGAAAGCCGCACGGAGGAAAAAGATGTGATGGTAAAGGTGGTGGTGAATCTGATAAACAGAAATACCTGGAAGTTGGAAATGTAAATCGAATAATTGCCTTTATAATAATTACTTATTAAGATCAATACTTTGGTAAAGATTTACCGAAGTATTGACTCAAATGAAACATTGCAAAAGGTAAAAATGGCGGATATGATAAATTTGTTATTTGAATATCATAAAGAGATATGTCAATTATCAAAGTTTGTTTATGTT